>NZ_JAFCLY010000020.1:0-150698 GCF_018130185.1 Bradyrhizobium sp. AUGA SZCCT0182
CATTCGCAAAACTTCTCCCTGTGGTTATGGGTCCCCCGATGCGCAATTGCGCATCTGAGCTCAAGGCCGGGACGACGAGAGTTGGAGTCCTCGCTAAAAGTCGCTATGCATGCGCCGCTTTCCACCGAGGATATCAGTTTGAAGCCCGACAACGACCCCACGCCCGCGCCGTTCGGCGCGTTCGCACCGAATGCTGCGCAGGCCGCGATCATTGCGCTGGCGCACCGCTCGCGGCTGAAGCGCGGCGCGTTCCGGCCGATGCTGTCGCGGCTGGTCAATGTGCTGCGCGCAGGGCCGGTGGACGTGCGCTACCAGGGCGCATCGTTTCGTTTCTATCACCAGGCCAGCGCCACCGAGCGCGGCGCGCTGTTCAATCCGGACTACAACATCGAGGAGCTGGATTTCTTGCGCGCGCATACGCCCTCCGGCGGCGTGTTCGTCGATGTCGGCGCCAATGTCGGCACCTATGCGCTTGCGCTGGCGCGCCATGTCGGCGCAAGCGGCAGGGTGATCGCGATCGAGCCGCATCCGGTCACGCATGCCCGGCTCGCCTTCAACAACGCCGCCTCCGGCTTTGCCCACACCAGACTGGTCGCCGCCGCCGCCGGTCCCGCCGATGGCGAGTTGATGATCGAGACCGATGGCGACAATCTCGGCGCCAGTCATATCGTGTCGGGTCAAGCCTCGAGCAAGGCGATCAAGGTACCGTCGCTGCGGCTGCAGCGCATCCTCAATGAAGCCGGCGTCTCGCATGTCGATGCGCTGAAGATCGACGTCGAAGGCTTTGAAGACCGCGTGTTGACCGGCTTCTTCAAGGAGACACCGCAATCGCTATGGCCACGCGCGGTGGTGATCGAACATCTTTCATCGAATGAATGGCAGAATGACTGCATCGCCGACATGCGCGCCCGCGGCTATGCCGAAACCGGCAAGACCCGCAGCAATACGCTGCTGGTGCGCGACTGAACCGACCATCTTCTAACCACGGGAGAGTTCGATGATCGACCATATCGGTTTTCCGGTTTCGGATTATGAACGCGCCAAGGCGTTCTATGTGAAGGCGCTGGCGCCGCTCGACTATGTGCTGGTCATGGAAGTGACGCAGGAACAGACCGGCCATGATCCCGCCGCCGGCTTTGGCGCCAACGGCAAGCCGGATTTCTGGATCGGCGGCGAAGGCGGATTGAACAAGCCGCTGCATGTCGCGATCCTCGCCAAGGACCGCGCCACCGTCGATGCCTTCTACAACGCCGCCATGGCTGCCGGCGGGCGCGACAACGGCCCGCCTGGAATTCGCGCGCATTATCACCCGAACTATTACGGCGCCTTCGTGCTCGACCCTGATGGGCACAACATCGAGGCGGTCTGCCACACGCCGGGATAATCGGGTTTCCGTGCAGGTTTCTTTGGGGAACCTCCGGGCATTAGTTCCGTTGCCGTAGATGCCAATCGAACCTCCCGAAATCCCGCCGCCTACACCGGGAAAACCAACCGAGCCGCCGCGCGAAGATCCTCCGGGCAATCCCCGTCCGGAGGTTCCGCCACCGATGCGCGAGCCCGGCGCTCCGCCGCCGCCGCAGGAATTGCCGGGCAAGACGCCGGATGAACTGCCGGTGCGCGGACCGAACGGTCCCGCTACGCCCAATCCGGCCACAGATCGGCCACAGGGAGCAATTTGACTTTGATTTGAAAGCGTCGCCTGAATACGCAATGAATAATTGCGCATGTAACCTATTGCGTCCGCGAAATAAAAAGCATCCGCGCTCTCCAGCCCGCCACAATCCGGTCTAACGATTAGCCGTTGATCGACCCGCCCACGCAATCGGCAACAACGATTCCTTCGCTGCCAGAACCTTTCCAGGGACCCAGAACATCATGACAAACCTTCGCATCGTGCTGCTTGCCACGACCGCTCTGACGGTGACGCAGATCGCGACATCCGCCTCGCACGCGCAAAATGCGCCACTGGTCGTCGCACAGGCTAGGGAGGAGCTCGGTCCCGACGGAAAGCCCAAGGCGCCGCCAAAGGGTGCGCCGCCGCCGGCCGCGAAGCCACCGACACCGCCCGCGCCGCCACCCGCCGCGGCTCCGCCTCCACGCCCGGCACCTCCGCCGGCTCCGCCGCCTGCTGCGGCTCCTCCGCCGCGTCCCGCACCGCCGCCGGCACCACCCGCCGCCGCGCCGCCGCCGCGGCCGACACCTCCTCCCGCGCCGCCACCGGCGGCTGCGCCGAAGCCACCAGCTCCGCCCGCCGCTGCGCCGCCTCCGCGTCCAACGCCGCCGCCGGCTGCGGCTCCGCCCGCACGTCCGACACCAACGCCGCCGCCTGCCGCAGCTCCGCCCGCGCGTACGCCGCCTCCGCCAGCGGCAACCACCACGCCTGCGCCGACCGCATCGCCGCCCGCTGCAGGCAGCACAACGACGACACCTCCGGGTGCGCCACCGCGCCCGGGCACGGGCGCGCCTCCGGCTGGCACCAAGCGTGTGCCGGGAGCGCCGGGCGCAGCCCCCACGGCAACGCCAACCGCTACACCATCGCCGACCACGCCTCCGGCCGCTGCAACGCCTTCGACGCCTCCTGCCGGCGCAGCTCCGACGGCGCCCTCGCGTCCAGGCGCAACAACGCCGCCCGCTGCGGGCGGCGCGACGACGACACCTCCGGGTGGTCAGCCGCCACGCCCCGGTCAGCCACCCGGCGCACCGCCGGCCGCCGGAACGACGCCGCCTGCGGGCGCACCCCCGTCAGCCGGAGCGCCGACGCCCGGCCAGCAGGGACGCCCGGTCATTCCGCCCGCACCTCCCGCCGGCGCCCCGGCCCCAAGTACCGTCCCTGGATCGGCAGCCGCAACAGCACCGCCCGGCAGATCGCAAAACGCTCCGCCGACGGTTGCACCGGCCTTCCGGGCCGCACCCACGGTCACAACGCAACTGCCGTCAGCGCCACCGCCGCGGCGGGAAAACATGACGCCACTCGCGATCGGCGCAGGCGTTGTGGCCGGCGCCGTGGTAGGCGCGACCATCGCCAACATGCACAGCCAGCGGCGCGAAACCATCGAAGGCGGTCGCACCATCTACACCGAGCCGGACCGGATCATCATCCGCGACCCGAGCGGCCAGCAATACGTCCGCGGCAACGATCTCTATCGCTTCCGTTATGGTGCGCGTGACATCCAGACCGAGACCGTCGGCGGCGAAACCCGCACCGTCGTGATCCGGCCGGACGGCAGCCGGATCATCACCGTGGTCGGCAACGACGGGCGGCTGCTGCGCCGGATCCGCCGCGACGAACGGGGCCGCGAGGTCATCATCATCGACAACAGCTACCGCGATCCGCGCGCGGTCGGCGGCTTCTATGTCGATCTGCCGCCGCCAGTGGTCAACATGCCCTACGACCGCTACATCGTCAGCGCGGACGAAGCGACCCCCGAAGTGATCTACGACACCATGGTGGCGCCGCCGGTACAACGGATCGACCGGCGCTACTCGCTCGACGAAATCCGCTACAGCCCCAATGTCCGGATGCAGATGCCGAGCATCGACGTCAACTCGATCAACTTCGCAACCGGTTCGTGGGAGATCCCGCCGGACCAGGCGGCGAAGCTGCAGGCGATCGCCGACGGCCTCAACCGCGCGATCCAGGCCAACCCGCGCGAGGTGTTCCTGATCGAAGGGCACACCGACAGGGTGGGCTCCGACATCGACAATCTCTCGCTGTCGGACCGCCGCGCCGAATCCGCCGCAACGCTGCTGACGCAGCAGTTCGGCGTGCCAGCGGAGAACCTGACCTCGCAGGGTTACGGCGAGCAGTATCCGAAGGAGCAGACGGACGGACCGAGCGAGATCAACCGGCGCGTCACGGTCCGCCGCATCACCCCGCTGCTCAATGGCGGCCAGGCCTCGCTGCCGCCGCCCCCGCCCGGCACCGCGCCGCCGCGGCGTTGAGGTCGGTCGGCACAATATGAAAATGGCCGGGAGCAATCCCGGCCATTTTTTGTGTCAGGCGCTGAGCGCCCGCGGCGGCAGACAGGCGTCGCAGATCGCCGCCACGTGACGATGGTCGGTGCCGCAACAACCGCCCAGAATGCGCATCGCCGGAAACGAGCGCCTGAGATTCAGATAGCGCCGGCCGAGATCCTGCGGATCGCCCGCATCGAGCGTTGCAGACTCATCCAGTTCGGCATGGCTCTTGGTCGATGCATTGGCCCTGACGCCATGGATGCGCTTGACCCAGGCCTCGTCGGCCTTCAGCGCATGCTCGAAATGCGTCGGATGCGCGCAATTGACCAGGAAGTATTCGACCGAATCCTGCGCCGCGCGATCCACCGCCTCGATCGCTTCGCGCAACGTCCCGCCATTGACCAGACGGCCGTCGGTTTCCACCGTGAACGAGATCACCGCCGGAATCTGCTGCGCCCTGGCCGCACGCGCGATGCCGATCGCTTCATTGATGTTCGTGAGCGTATAAGCCGTCACCATGTCGGCGCCGCCTTCGACGAAGGCCGCAATCTGCGCGCCATGATAGGCCTCGGCTTCGGCCGCATCCATGTTGCCGGCCTTGTAACCGTCGCCGCGCGGGCCGATGGCGCCGCTGACGACGCAGGGCGTCATCGGCCTTTCCCATTCGGCGCGCAGCTCCTCGAGCAACCCGATCCCGCGAATGTTGATCGTCCTGAGCGCGGCCGCATCGTAACCAAGCATGGCGCCCCAATCGGGATTGGCCCGCCATGTCGGGCTGTCCAGCACAAAGCCAACGCCATGGTCGCGCGCGACCGCCATATAGGCCTGGTAGTATCGCTTCAGCGTGCCCCGGCCTACCTCGCTGTCGAGCAGCACGAAGGCGGCGAAATGGGGCAGATCAATCCCTTCATGGAAGATCAGCGTCGTTTCCATGCCACCATCGGTGAGGAAAATACCGCCGCGGCGCTGCGGCAGGTCGTATCGATATTTTGTCATTGCAATATCTCCGTGATCGGCAAAAGGCGCTGTTGGTAGGTCCAGCGCGGCGCGCCCTGGTCTGGTGGAACTGGTGCCGCATAGTGTCGCGGTTTCCTAGGCGGCTCGTGGTGCGGCTGAATTTCGGGCCGTAAAATGCTAGGAAATCAGATGGTTGCGCGGCGCGTGCAAAATCGCGGCGCCAGTGCACGAGTCAAAACCGTACCGCAAGTACAGTTTCTGGAGACACGCGATGGGAAAAGGCGAAGCGACGCGCGAGCGAATTCTCGAGATCGCGGAAGCGGCCGTGCTCGCGAAGGGATTTGGCGCCACGTCGATCGACGAAGTGATCGCGGAGGCCGGCCTCACCAAGAGCGGCTTCTTTTATCATTTCAAGGACAAGAATGCGCTCGCGCGCGAAATGCTGCGCCGCTACGTCAAGACCAACGACCAGCTGTTCGACGACGTCTTCGCACGCGGCCGGCAGCTCTCGGACGATCCGCTGCAGGCGTTCCTGATTTCGCTGAAGCTGCTCGCCGAAGTGATGGCCGATCTGCCGAACGGGCATCCCGGCTGCCTGATTGCCAGCGTCTGCTATCAGGAGCGGCTGTTCGACCGCGAGGTGCGCGAGCTCACCGCACAGTCGGTGCGCGACTGGAATGCGCGCTTCCGCCACATCCTCGACGGCATCGCCGCCGTCCATCCACTGCGGGAGCCGATCGATCTCGACGATCTCGCCGACATGATGTCGTGCATTGTCGATGGTGCGATCATCATGTCGAAAACGCTGAACGATCCGACCCGGCTGGAACGGCAGATCCTGATCTTTCGAAGCTGCGTGAAGCTGATGTTCTCAGCTCCATCGCTGTCCTGACGCAGGCTTCGACAGTTCATTTCGCAGCGGCAAGCCCCAGCGCGTCGACCATCACGCGGAAGACTTCCGTATTGTCCATCGAACCCTTGACCCGTTCGCTGCCGGGCCCGGTCGCGGTCAGGATGACGTCTTCGCCGGAATGCACGCTGGCGTTCATCATCGCCGGCAGATTGCCGGGCCGCAGCACGGCGCCGGGAACGCCCTTGTACTTTTCGTTGGCCTTGAAGGTTCCGTCATCGTCTCCCTTCATGGTCGGGTCGTTCGGGCCGTCGAGTTTGGGGCGGAAGGTCTCGTAATGGTCGGGCAGGCTGGCCGAGAAGATGGCGAGCCGCCGGCTGACGTCGACACGCGAGGGATAGCCGTCGGCATCGGGCGCCGGGTAATTCGGGAAGCCGGCCTTGTCGTAGACGCCGACGCGCTCGCGCATCGGCGCTTCCGATGTCGTGCTCATGTCGTGATTGATGGTGCCGACCAGTGCGTTGGGGTGGTTATGGTCCGGCGTCACCAGGATCAGGGTGTCGTCGCCGCGCTTGCTCGCCCAGTCGCGGGCGAGGCGCACCGCGTTGTCGAGCATGATGGTGTCGTAGACGGCGCGGTCGAAGTCGAGGGCATGCGCGTATTTGTCGATCAATCCGGATTCCACCATCAAGAAGAAGCCGGCCTCGTTTTTCGACAGCACGTTCAGCGCGGCCTGGAGCTGCTCGGTCAGGTCGGGCTGCTCGGGAAATTTCTTGACGCCGCCACCCTTGAGGAATTTGCGATCCAGCGCCCCGTCCATATTTCCCGTGGCGAACAGACCGAGCAACTGGCGCGTTTCGGGTTTGGCCGCCAACGCATTGAGTTCGCCTGCGGTCGTCGCCAGGGCATAACCGGCCTCGCGGAACCGGGCGATATAATCGATCTCGTCCTTGCGCTTGGATCCGGCCGCCGACTTCGGCAGGAAGTTCGCGCTGCCGCCGCCCAGCAACACGTCGGGCCTCGCCACGAAAAGCTGCTCGACGATCTCGTCATAGGCAGCCCGGCGGCGCGTATGCGCCACCATCGCCGCCGGCGTGGCGTCCTCGACTTCGGTGGTGGTCACGATACCGATGCTCATCTTGAGCCGGCGCTGGGCAAGGCTCGTGATGGTTTCGACCTTGGGATCGTCGAACGCGTCTCTGGTGCGGTCGGCATAGACGCCCATCGCGTTGACCGCGCTCTTGTGGCCGGTGGAATAGGCGCTGGCCGAGTTTGCCGAATCGGTGATGATCGAATCCGAGCCGGCGGTCGCCACCAGCGCCGTATGCGGCATGTCGTCCATCGCAAGCTTGCCGAGGCTCTTGCCCTCCGCAATGCCCTTGGAAAGCAGCCGCGCCCCGACGCGATGGGCGGGCGACATTCCGTCGCCGATGAACAGGATCACGTTCTTCGCCTTGCGCGGCCCGGTGTCGTAGACCATCCACGTCACCTTGCGGCTCTTCGTGCCGTCACTGACCTCGACGACGAACGGGCCGGGCTTTGCCAGCTCGACATCGCGAAGCATCAGCGCGGATTGGTCCTTGCCGTCCTCACGCTCGATAAACGTTGCGGACCGACCGAACACGGCGGCATGGTCCTCGCCGTTGACCGTTACCTTCAATTTCGACTGGTCGACCCGGTCAGGGAATTCGACCTTGAAGTCGAACCGCGCGCCGGAGAGAATTTCGGCACGGTCGATCGGATAAACTGTTTGGGCAACAACCGGCGATGCCGAGAACAGGACGGCGAGGGTGATGACGGTGACTGGCTTGATCAATCTCGGGCTCCGCGCGTGCTTGCCGGCGGGACAGCGACAGCCATTGCTCAGCAAGAAGTGAAGGTGACCAGTTCTATCCACCCCGGATGACAGCTATGTAACGGCGGGCCGCAGCGGTGCAGAGGCGCCAAACAAAGTCCGGCCTCGCAGGTTCAGTCCTTGTCGTTCCCGAGCTTGAAGATCTCGGAACCATCCCCGCTCGATAGCAGGCCCGTGTCCGAATAGAGCTTCAGCTTTGCGCGGGTGTCCGTGATGTCGAGGTTGCGCATGGTCAGCTGGCCGATACGGTCGGCCGGCGTGAACGCCGCGTCTTCCACCTTCTCCATGCTCAGCCGCTCCGGCTGATAGGTCAGGTTCGGGCTTTCGGTGTTGAGCAGCGAGTAGTCGTTGCCACGGCGCAGCTCGAGCGTGACCTCGCCGGTAATGGCGCGCGCCACCCAACGCTGGGCGGTCTCACGCAGCATCAGGGCCTGCGAATCGAACCATCGGCCCTGGTACAGCAACCGGCCGAGGCGCATGCCGCTGATCCGGTATTGCTCGATGGTGTCTTCGTTGTGAATGCCGGTGACCAGGCGCTCATAGGCGATGTGCAGCAGCGCCATGCCGGGCGCCTCATAGATGCCGCGGCTCTTGGCCTCGATGATCCGGTTCTCGATCTGGTCGCTCATGCCAAGACCGTGCCGGCCGCCGATGGCGTTGGCCTCGAGGAACAGCGCCAGCGGATCGGCGAAGGTCTGGCCGTTCAGCGCGACGGGCTGGCCCTCCGCAAAGCGCACGACAACCTTTTCGGCCTTGACGGCACAGTCGTCGCGCCAGAACGGCACGCCCATGATCGGGTTGACGATCTTGATGCCGCTGTCGAGGCTTTCGAGATCCTTGGCCTCGTGGGTCGCGCCCAGGATATTGCTATCGGTCGAGTAAGCCTTTTCGGCGCTCATCTTGTAGGCAAAGCCGTTGGCGGTCATGAACGCTGACATTTCCGCACGGCCGCCGAGCTCGTCGATGAACTGCTGGTCGAGCCAGGGCTTGTAGATCCGCAGGCTCGGATTGGTCAGAAGGCCGTAGCGATAGAACCGCTCGATGTCATTGCCTTTGTAGGTGGAGCCATCGCCCCAGATGTTGACGCCGTCCTCCTTCATGGCCGCGACCAGCATCGTGCCGGTCACCGCGCGACCAAGCGGCGTGGTGTTGAAATAAGTGTTGCCGCCGGTCGAGACGTGGAAGGCGCCGGACTGGATGGCGGCGATGCCTTCGTGCACCAATTGCGTGCGGCAATCCACCAGGCGGGCTTTTTCGGCGCCGAATTCGAGCGCCTTGCGCGGAATCTCCTCGTAGTCGGCCTCGTCAGGCTGGGCAAGGTTGGCGGTATAGGCAAAGACGCGGGCGCCCTTTTGCTTCATCCACACCAGCGCCGCTGACGTGTCGAGGCCGCCCGAAAAAGCGATGCCGACTTTTTCCCCTTTGGGCAGGCTCTTCAGGATCGTGCTCATCGTGCTTCCAATCGGTCGAAATGGTGGATGTCGTTTGCGGCTTTGGGTGCGCGAATATCAAACTTCGCGCTTGTCGGCACGCCTTTAATAGCACGAGGCAGCAGCTGGCCGGGATGGCTCAGCCCGGCTGGCGCGAGCCCTTGGTCAGACGGTTCCAGGGCCGGGCCAGGCGGGCCAATGCGGTCTCGACGGCCGAATCCGAGACCCGGGTCGACGGCCAGCGGTATAGCCAGCCATGGGCCAGCCAGATCACCAGAAAGCTCACCAGGCCGGCGGCCGCCACATCGGTGAAAAAATGCCCGCCAAACGCCATCCGCAGCACAGAGGTGGTGATCCCGAACAGGGTCGCCGCCACATAGGCCAAGGGCCGCCACGTCGGGGGCGTCAGCGCCGCGGGCGCGTAGGCCCAGAATGCGGTGGCGCCCTCGCCGGAGAAGAACGAGCAGTTGCGTCCGCAGGTGCCGCGCGGATCCCAATACGGCACGAACTCCTGCGGCCCATTGAACTGCGTCACCACCACCGGCCGCGGCCGGCCCCAATAGGTCTTGAAGGTGAGGTTGGTGAGAACGACGGCGGATAGCAGGATGGTGCTCAGCAGGAAAACCGCGGTACGCGCGCGAATGAACATCGGCAAATCCGGCCGCACCATCTTCACCACGATGGCCGCGAGCGACGGCAATGCGAGCGCCCACGCGATCCACATCGCGGCGTCGCGGGCGAAGGCGGCGAGCCAACTCTGCTTCAACGGAAACGAATGGGTCGCGGGATCGTAGAACAACGCCGCCAATTTCAGATCGAGTTCAGGGAAAATCCCGAACAGCAGTCCGATAATGAGCGCCAGCCCCAGCGCGATGAAAAGTCCGGTCCGGTTCATGGCGCGGTGTTTAACCGAGGGGATGGGTCTTGAAAAGGCTCACGGATGCGGCCGTGAGTGCGCCGGCAGCGGCGGTGGCGGCCGCAAAGGTCTTGGCGGTTCGCGCCATGCGCCGGCGGAGCGGCCCGCGATCACCCAGTAGACCAGGCCCGCGACGATGCCCGCTCCGGTCATGATTTCGAGATGGCGGCGGACGATGCCGTCAAAGCGCATCGTTTCGGGATCGAACGGGACCAGACCGAGATAGCAGGCGCAGCCTACGAGCGCGCCGCCGATCGCATAGGTCAGCACGCCCCGGACATAAAACGCCTCCGTGATCAGAACCACGATCAGCGCCGGCAACAGCGCAAAGCCCGAGATGAAAATGAAGCCGAACCCGAGCACGACATTGATCGCGCCCTGATCGATCGGCCCTGCGCCGAGATCGCTGAATTCGGGATACAGCACCGCGCCGACCACGATCATCCCCGCCGCCAGACAGGCGAACAGGAATCCGAACAGGATGACGAAGAAGCGGCCGATCAGCGCCATAGCATCAATCCGTCATTGCGTCGCTGCTCGGTCACGAACCTCTCCACCGTCATGCCCGGGCATAGCCGTCTGAAGGACGGCGTCGCTTCCGCTCGCCTATGCCCGGGCATCCACGTCTTGCTTCGCTGAGACCACGTTAAGACGTGGATGGCCGGGTCAAGCCCGGCCATGACGAATAGCTACGTTGATCAAGTCAATCCGTCATCGCCATCGCGCGGAGCGCCTGCCGCTCGCGCGCGGACAATTTTTCGGTTTCCGATTTCAACTGGCCGCAGGCGGCGAGGATGTCGCGGCCGCGCGGCGTGCGCACCGGCGAGGAATAGCCCGCGTTGAAAATATACTCGGAGAATTTTTCGATCTGGTCCCAGTCCGAGCATTCATATTTGGTGCCCGGCCACGGGTTGAACGGAATGAGATTGATCTTGGCCGGAATGCCCTTGAGCATTTTCACCAGCAATTTCGCGTCATCCATGGAATCGTTGACGCCCTTGAGCATCACATATTCGAAGGTGATGCGGCGCGCGTTGGACGAGCCCGGATAATCGCGGCAGGCCTGCAGTAATTCGGCGATCGGGTATTTGCGGTTGAGCGGCACCAATTCGTTGCGCAATTCGTCGCGCACCGCATGCAGCGAGATCGCCAGCATGACACCCATCTCGTCGCCGGCGCGGACGATGTTGGGCACCACGCCCGAGGTCGACAGCGTGATGCGGCGGCGCGAGATGCCGATGCCTTCATTGTCTGACACGATCAGCAGCGCATCGCGCACGGCGTCGAAATTGTACAAGGGCTCGCCCATGCCCATCATCACCACATTGGTGACGAGGCGGCTGCCGGTCGGGGTCTCGCGATCGGCCCAGTCGTTGAGGCGGTCGCGGGCCACCATGATCTGGCCGACGATCTCGCCCGCGGTGAGATTGCGCACCAGCCGCTGCGTGCCGGTGTGGCAGAACGAACAGGTCAGCGTGCAGCCGACCTGCGAGGAAACGCACAACGTGCCGCGATCGGTCTCGGGGATATAGACGCACTCGACTTCATGTGCCTTCTCGAGGGCATTGCCGCTCGGCAGCCGCAGCAGCCATTTGCGGGTGCCGTCGTTGGAGACCTGCTCGGCGACCACTTTGGGACGATCGACGGTAAAATGCTGCACCAGCTGCGCGCGCATTTCCTTGGAGATGCTGGTCATCGCATCAAAGTCTTTGGCGCCGCGGACATACATCCAGTGCCAGAGCTGCTGGGTGCGCATCTTGCGCTGCGCGGGCAGAACGCCGATCTCGCCGAGCCGGTCGGCGATTTCCGCGCGCGAGAGGCCGATCAGCGATGGTTTGGCTGGCGGCACATAGGTTTCGAGCGGAATCTTCTCCAAAGGAGCATTAGCCCCGGAAGTAGCCGCGGTCGCGCTGGTCATGGTGTCGGTCATGAGCCATCAAATAGGCCTTCCAGCGTCCGCTGGAAAGCCACGAAATGCGTTAGGTTCGGGCTAAAAGCTAGGTTAACGCCGGCAATCCTGCGCCAATTTGTCGAGCGCCTGCGACAGCCCCTTCAGCGAGAAGGTGTCGGTGGTCTCGGTGCCCTTGGCCGAGACACCCTTGACGGTGACGTCGGCGGCCTTGCGCATGGCATCGACCATCCGCTCTTCCTCGGCGGCGTTCTTGATCCAGAGGCCGTCGCCCTGCGTGTACATCGCATACGACGCGCCGCCGACCTCGAGCGAGGATTCCGAGCCCGGCTTCAGCGCGTAGCCGATCATGACCGAGACTTCGTTGATGACTTTTTCCGCCGGGCGCGTCGAGACGAAGGCATAGGCCGGATCGCGCGGACGGTTAGGCGGATTGGTCTTCGACGAGGATGGCTTGGCCAGCGCAAAGCACACCTTCTTGCCGTTCGGCGTCGCGGTGTAGGCGCCCCAGGTTCCGAACTGGCCGATCAGGGTCGGCTCCGCGCCACCGGCCGCGGCGGCTGCCGCCGACTCAGGCTTGGCGGCAGACTTAGCAGCGGCCGCGGGCTTTTCCGATGCCGCGGGCTTGGCAGCGTCTTTGGCGCCCTTCGGCGCAGCACTCTGCGCTTGCGCAAGGCTGGAAGCCCCGCACAGCAACGCACTCAGAACAAGGGATGTCAGTATCTGCCGCACGGACAACTGGTTCCCTCATCATTGTGACTGGAAGATGGCCCGGCGACGGGTCGGGCCGTCAACCATGGATAACCGGGAAATGCCTTTTTGGGAAGGCACTTACGAGCTGTCCAGCCGCTGTATCCACGGTCATGTTGGAGGTATCGCGCGCCTCTTGCGGAGTTAGCCTTTGGTACGGCCTTCGCGCTGCTTCTGCCACTGCGCGTCGGTCCATTGCAGCAGGTCCTCGGCGCCGGAACTACGCAAATGCGAGCCGCCATCCTGCACCACCATCTCGCCATTGATGTAGCCGGCATGGTCGGAAATCAGGAAGCTCGCCAAATTGGCGAGCTCGCCATGCTCGCCGGCGCGGCCGAGCGGATTGCGGTGCGCCCAGCTCTCGTCGCGGCCCTCGGGACGAAGCTGGCCCGACGCGCCCGGCGTCGGAAACGCACCGGGCGCGATCGCGACCGTGCGAACGCCCTTCGGCCCCCACTCCACCGCCAGACTCTTCGTCATCGCCAGTATGGCGGACTTCGCCATCGCCGATGGCACCGTGAAGGCGCGGCCGGTGATGGTCGAGGTCGAGAGGATGCTCAGCACCACGCCTCTATGACGGCCCTCGATCCAGCGCTTGCCGGCCGCGAGCGTGCAATACATCGTGCCGTGCAGCGTCGGCCCCAGGATCGCGTCTGCCGCGCGGAACGACAGATGTTCGGTCTGCGCGAGAAAGGTCGCGGCAGCATTGTTGACCAGCACGTCGATCGGCGCCTCGCGCCAGACCTGATCCATCATCGCATCGACCGCCGCGCCGTCGCGGATATCACAGCGCGCCACGGAAACCTTGCCGCCGAATTCACTGCGCATCTGGGTTGCCGTGGCCTCCAGCAATTCGAGCCGGCGGCCACAGATGATGAGTTCCGCCCCGAGCTCGATAAAGCGCCGCCCCATCGCGGCGCCAAGCCCGGAGCCGCCACCGGTGACCAGAATGCGCTTTCCCGCCAGCAGGCCTTTTTCAAACATTGTTTCACTCCCTATCCCCTCATCATTGCGAGGAGCAAAGCGACGAAGCAATCCATTCTTTCTTTTTTTGCGGAGCGATGGATTGCTTCGCTTCGCTCGCAATGACGGCAGATAGCTATGCGCGTCCTAAGCACCGAATCGGATTGTAGCCCGGCGTCAAATCCGGCAAGAAGCATTCAGCCTTTCCTTGTGCGTCCTAACATCAGGTGTGTCCATGAAAGCCATTCTCTGCTCGCAATATTGCCAGCCCGACGACCTCGTGCTGGCCGATGTGCCCGATCCCGTCGCCGGACCGGGCGAGGCTGTGATCGCGATCAAGTCCGCGGCGCTGAATTTCTTCGACATCCTGATGATCCAGGGCAAGTACCAGATCAAGCCGCCGTTCCCGTTCTCGCCGGCCGCCGAAGTCGCGGGCGTGATCGAAAGCGTAGGCAGTGGCGTCACCGATCTGAAGGTCGGCGACCGCGTGGCAGCCTCCTGCGGCCATAATGGCGCGCGCGAAAAGATCGCGCTGCCGGCCAACTCGATCGTGAAGATTCCCGACAATCTGGACTTCGATCGCGCCGCCGGAATTTTTATTATCTACGGCACTGCGCTGCATGCGCTGGAAGATCGCGCCAGCCTCAAGCCCGGCGAAACCATGGCCGTGCTCGGCGCAGCCGGCGGCACTGGCCTCGCCGCCTGCGAGCTCGGCAAACTGATGGGCCTGAAGGTGATCGCCTGCGCCTCCTCGGATGAAAAACTCGAATTTGCGAAACAGCACGGCGCCGAGCTTGGCCTGAACTACAGCAAGGAAGATCTCAAGGAGGGCTTGCGGCGCCTCACCGGCGGCAAGGGCGTCGACATCATCTTCGATCCGGTCGGCGGCACCTACGCCGAGGCCTCGCTGCGCTCGATCGCCTGGGAAGGCCGCTTCCTGGTGATCGGATTCGCCGCCGGCGACATTCCGAAAATGCCGCTCAATCTGGCGCTGCTCAAGGGCTGCGATATCCGCGGCGTGTTCTGGGGCGCCTGGGCCCGGCTCAACCCGGAGAAGAACCGCGCCAATCTGGAGAAGCTCGTGAAGTGGACCGCGGAAGGCAAGATCTCCTCGCATGTCGACCGCACCTTCCCGCTGGCCCAAACCGCCGAAGCGCTGAAAGTGCTCGCCGGCCGCAAGGCGATGGGCAAGGTGATTCTGCATCCATGATGCTGCGCGACAGCGGTCGCGCTTCATTCAACGTCTCTTCTATTTTGAACGATCATCGTTCGGCAAAACACGAACGGGCTGCGCTCAACGTGGCCCGTTTGGTAATTGGCGCGCCTGCGCCTTGCTCGGCGCGCGATGCTGAAAATGCCTTCATCCACGGCGATTGCGCGCTAACGATATACAATCTTAAATTTCTGGATTGCGTCAGCTCGCCGCAATCAGAACAAAATGTCTCCCGATTCGAGCGGGCATGCGTCGTTTTTTCAACCCATTCGGCATGCGAATAGACCGCCCAGTAAACGGGTTTCCGGACACCGATAACAACAAGAAAAAGATGCCGGCCTCCCGTTGTTGCGTTTTGGTAGCGGGGAAGCATCGCCATGGTGGAGAGTACAAGGCAGGTTCAATCAGGAGATCCGTTCGCAAGATTAGGCGAAGCGATCGGTGATCCCGGATTGTATGAGACGCATCAATTTCTGCGGTCAGAAGCACGCAAGCCCGACCCGCTGGTCCGACAAGATCATCTGGCAGACGACCCGGTGCCGCTTTTTCTCGCCAGCCAGCAGGATGCGCGCCACCGACAGGATGAGCGCTATCAACCGGAAGAGCGCTATCAGGATCTGCCCTTCTATCAAGAACCGCCCGAATACTCCTTCGCAGGCGGCAAGAAACGACGAGCGCGCGCATCGCGCATCGTGACCGGTGCGCTTGCGTTGTCCATCGCGGCTGCCGTTCTCGCGCTGCTATCCTTCGATTCGACACGCGCCGTCATCGTCAACGCCAAGGCTTCGTTGGCCAGCGCAGCGCCCGCCCCGTCAGGCGCCGCACAACAGGACGCCGCGCCGCCGACACCGCGCGTCGCGGCCCAGCCTGCGAATCCCGAGGCACCGCCGGCAACGCCGGATGCGGCGACCGCACAGCGTGTCCCGCTCGTTGCACTGGCATCCGCTTCACCGTCACGCGACGAAATCACCGCGGCCTACCAGAGCGCCATCAAGACCAAGGTTGTGGCGATCGAACCGGCGGCCCCCGAACCTGCACCAGCAGCGGCACGGCGCATCGATTCGGATGAACTGGCTGTCCTGTTGAAGCGGGCGAAGGGCCTGCTCGCGATCGGCGATATCACCTCCGCCCGGTTGCTGCTCGAGCGTGCGGCGGACGCGCAGGAGGCCGACGCCGCGCTGATGCTGGCGGGGACCTATGATCCGCAGGTGCTGGGCAAGCAGGACATGCGCAGCATCACGCCCGATCCGGCGATGGCGCGGCTTTGGTACCAGAAGGCCGCCCAGCTCGGCTCCTCCGACGCCAAGCGGCGCCTCAGCCTGATTCAAAACTAGGCATCTTCAGAACCGGATCACCGGCACGCATCGCTTACGACCGCGCATCACGCGACATCACGCAGGGGAACAACAAATGCGACGACTGTTTGGAATGGCCGTATTTGCCATCATGATGGCTTGCGGCCTGACGGCCGAGGCCCAAGCCCAGGCCCAGCAAACCGAATACGATCCGGCCAAGGTCAGCGAGAGTCTGAAGGCTATTTTCCAGTTCGGTTCTGTCGCCACCAAGCAAAGCCTGAACTCGAACACAGTGACGCTGATGTCGGGAACGATCGGCGGCACCTACGTGCAGTTCGGCGCCGACCTCGCTTCCGTGCTCGACGATGGCAACAAGTTGCGCGTACTGCCCATCGTCGGGCGCGGTTCCGTGCAGAGCGTGGCGGACATCCTGTTCCTACAGGGTGTCGATCTCGGCATCGTCCGCTCCGACACGCTCGATTATCTCGAACGCAAGGGCTTTGCGAAGGATATCAAGAAGCAGTTCACCTACGTGACCAAGCTCTACAATGAAGAGATGCACGTGATCGCGTCGAAATCGGTCCGCAGCCTAAGGGACCTCGAAGGCAAGACCGTCAGCGTCGACCTTCCCAATGGCGGCACGTTCGTGACTGCGCTGACCGTGTTCGAACGGCTTGGGATGAAGCCGAAGGTAGTCTATGTCGAGCAACGCATCGCGCTGGAGAAATTGAAGGCCGGCGAAATCGACGCCGTGATCGTTTGCGGCGGCAAACCGTACAAGTCCGTCAGCACGTTCAAGGACGACCGCTTCCATCTGGTGACGGTGAATTACGAGAAGCCGCTGCAGAAGGACTATCTGCCCGCCAGCCTGTCGTCGAAGGACTATCCCAACCTGATTTCGGGCGATGATCGCGTCGACACCATCGCGGTGCCGGCGGTGCTCGCGGCCTATAATTGGGCGCCGAACACCGAGCGCTATCGCAAGCTGTCGCAGTTCGTGGATGCGTTCTTCACCAAATTCCCGACCTTCCAGAATCCGCCCTTCCATCCGAAGTGGAGGGAAGTCTCGCTGTCGGCGCCACTGCCCGACTGGCAGCGGCTGCCGGTCGCCGAGCAATGGCTCAAGACCCACAACGTCGAAGCGGTCGCGCGTACCCGGTTCGATGAATTCCTGAAGCAGAGCCCGACTACCGCGGCGAACATCAAGACCGATGCCGACCGCGAGACGCTGTTCAAGCAGTTTCAGGCCTGGGAAACCGAACGGAACGCGCGCGCGCAAGTTCGCCCCGGATCGCAGAAGTAGGAAACCTCGGACGTCATCGGGATCGCCGCAGGCGATGCCCGGTGGCGGACGTCGATGCGGGACTATTCCGCGTCGTCCTTCCCGACGCCTCGCTTCAGCGCAGCGCGCGCGGCGTCGCGGTGCTCCGACGTGATATAATTGGCAACCAGGCGGATGGCGGTGGCCAGGACAGCGGCGTCGTCGGTGAAGCCGAGCACCGGCAGCACGTCGGAAACGAAATCGAACGGCAGAACGAAATAAGCGATGGCGCCGAGCAGCGCCGCCTGCACATGGCGCGGCGTCTGCTTGTCGAACGCGCAGTAATAGGCCGCGAGCAGGTCCTCGGCGAAGGGAAGCTTCGCCACCACCCGCTTCAGCTTGCTCCAGAAGCGCCGGCGCACGCTTTCGCGGTCCTGCGCCAGCCGATCGGCCGGTTCAAAACCCACGCTGTGTTCGGACGTTGCCATGACGGCGCTCCCTCAAGACAGGCGCGGCGGATCGACGCGGCTGGCTGTCCAAGAATTGGGGATGTCCAGCCGCCGCCGCAAGATCGCTGCTGCAAGATCACTTCAAGGCCGGCGCTCAGGAGACGCCGAAGACGGCGCTCAGGAGACGCCGAAGACGGCGCTCAGGAGACGCCGAAGACGGCGCTCAGGAGACGCCGAAGACGGCGCTCAGGAGACGCCGAAGACGGCGCTCAGGAGACGCCGAAGACGGCGCTCAGGAGACGCCGAAGACGGCGCTCAGGAGACGCCGAAGACAGCTTCAGGAGACGCCGAGCTGTTTGGCGATGGCGTTCATGGCGGCCGCAAGCTCGATGTCCAGCTTGGTGACGCCATTGGCGTCATGGGTGGCCAGCACCACCTCGACCGTTTTGTAGACGTTGCGCCATTCCGGGTGATGGTCGTTCTTTTCGGCCACCAAAGCCGCGCGGGACATGAACCCGAACGCCTCGTTGAAATCCTTAAAGGTAAAAGTTCGCGCGATCGCCTCGCGGCCGGGCGTCTCCGACCAGCCGGAAAGTTCCGCCAGCGCCGATTTCCGCGCTTCTGCCGACAGCCGTTCCGCCATGCTCGCCTCCCGCGTTTGACACCAGCTTTACCCTAACACCGATGGGCCCCCGCGGGATCCCCGCCCAAATTAAGACGGAAAGGCGCGTCCAATGGCCGCTCGGGTGCCGGTAACCATGACGGAGATGTAACCACGGGCCGGCGAGGAATTTGCTAGAATGCCCGGTGTAAGCACGTTGGCAACCGAAGATCGAACCGCAAACGATTGTTCAGGAATTGATGACCGACGGCCCTCATCCCGCCGAAGCAGCACTGCCTCCCCCCTCGCCCCGTTCGGCGCGACGTCGGCTGGCATTCGTGATGCTGGCCGGCGTTCTGGCGATCATCGGCGTGGCGGCGGCCGGCTATCACATTGCGACGCGGCCGGTGACGTTGCGGATCGCGGTCGGCCCGGCCAACAGCGACGACCTCAAGGTGGTTCAGGCACTGACGCAAGCCCTCAACAACCAGCCGCACGGTCCAATTCGGCTGCGTCCGACACAGACCGACAGCGCGCAGGCGAGCGCCAAGCTGCTCGGCGACGGCAAGGCCGATCTCGCCATTATCCGGGGCGACCTCGACGTGCCCAAAAACGCGCAGGCGGTGGCGACGCTGCGCAAGAATGTCGCGGTCCTCTGGGTGCCACCCGCCAGTAAAGCCAAGGCCAAGGGCAAGAAGGCCGCGCCCGCAATCACCAAAATCACGCAGCTCGGCGGACATCGCGTCGGCGTCGTCGGCCGCACCGAGGCCAACGTCAATTTGCTCAAGGTGATCCTGCAGCAATATGGCCTCGATCCGGCCAAGGTCGAGATCGTGCAGTTTCCGGTCACCGAAGCCGTCGAGGCCATCCGCAACCAGAAGGCGGATGTCTATCTCGCGGCGGGCCCGCTCAACAGCAAGATCACGTCCGATGCGATCGCGGCCTCGATGCGCGACGGCGGCACGCCGACCTTCCTGGCGATCGATTCGGCGGAAGCGATCGCGCAAAACCATCCGGCCTACGAGTCTTCCGAGATTCCCGCCGGGACCTTTGGCGGCGCGCCGGCCAAGCCGGAAGAGGAAGTCAAGACCATCAGCTTCTCGCATCACATCGTGGCGCGGAAGGGCGTATCCGACTCCACCATCGCGATCTTTACCCGGCAGCTGTTTGCGATAAGGCAAACGCTGAAGAACGAATTTCCGCTCGCCGCCAAGATCGAGACGCCGGACACCGACAAGGATGCCAATATCCCGGCGCATCCCGGCGCGGCAGCCTTTGTCGATGGCGAGGAAAAAACCTTCTTCGAACGCTACAGCGATTTCATCTGGTGGGGCCTGATGGGGCTCTCGGCGATGGGCTCTGCCGGCGCCTGGTTCGCGGGCTACCTGAAGAAGGACGAGCGTATTGCCAGCAATTCGCAGCGCGACCGGCTGCTCGATTTGCTCACCGCGGCACGCAACTGCGATTCAGGGGAAGAGCTTGATCAGATGCAGACGGAAGCCGACGGCATCCTGCGCCATATGCTGGAGTGTTTCGAACACGGCGCCGTCGAGGAGGGCGCGTTGACCACCTTCAACATCGCGCTCGAACAGTTCCACAACGCGGTCGCCGACCGCAAGGCGCTCTTGATGAGCATGCCGCAGAACCTGCAACGGGCCAGCGCGCAGTTCCGGGCCGCCGGCGCCTGAGCCGGCATTCCTGTAATTCGGCCGTCATGGAATTTTTCTAAAGCCAGCTCACGCGACGAGAGGATTCCGTCATTCCGGGGCGATGCGAAGCATCGACTCCAGATGCGCAGTTGCGCATCTGAGGTCTGGTGCCAGCGCACCATCCCGGAATGACGAAGTCTTCGACACGCGTGCTCTCAGACCCGCAAAGAGGTTCGTATGACCGTTAGAATTTCCCGCCGAAAGTTTCTCTCCTCGACCGCGGCAACGGGCTTTGGCGTCATCGCGATGCCCTATCTCAGCCGCGCCGGCGACCGGCCGGTCATCAGCCATGGCGTGCAATCCGGCGACGTCGGCGCCGATGGCGGCGTGGTCTGGGCGCGCGCCGACCGTCCTTCGCAAATGGTGGTCGAGGTCGCGACCACGGAGTCGTTTGCCAATGCGCGGGCGCTGCCGCCGATCGCAGCGCTGCCCGAGAGCGATTTCACCGCCAAGATGCTGCTGGAAAACCTGCCCGCGGGACAGGAGATCTTCTACCGCGTGCGGTTTCGCGATCTGTCGCATATCGACATCGCGAGCGAGGCCGTTGTCGGCCGCTTCCGCACCGCGCCGGCCGATCGCCGCGATGTCAACTTCGTCTGGGGCGGCGATGTCGCGGGACAGGGCTGGGGCATCAACCCCGACGACGGCGGCATGTTCACCTTCGCCACCATGCGCAAGCACCGCCCGGATTTCCTGCTGCATTCCGGCGACACCGTCTATGCCGACGGCCCGATCAGGTCCGAGGTGAAGCTTCCCGACGGCAAGGTGTGGAAGAACGTCACCATCGAAGAAAAGGCCAAGGTGGCCGAGACGCTCGACGAGTTTCGCGCGGCCCACAAATACAATTTCATGGACGAGCATGTGCGCGCCTTCAACGCCGAGGTGCCGGTCTTCGTGCAATGGGACGACCACGAGGTCACCAATAACTGGTCGCTGTCGAAGCAGTTGCCGGCCTCTTACAAGGAACGCGACATCAGCCTGCTCGCCGCCCGCGCCGGCCGCGCCTTCCACGAAATGTATCCGATGCGAGAAAGCATTGTGGAGCCGGGCCGGCTCTATCGCACGCTTCACTACGGCCCGCATCTCGACGTCTTCATGCTGGACGAGCGCAGCTATCGCGCCGGCAACGGGCCTAACCTGCAAACCAGCTACGGTCCCGAAAGCTATTTCCTCGGACCGGATCAACTCGCCTGGCTGAAGCGCGGGCTGTTGAACTCGCGCGCGACCTGGAAGGTGATCGCCTCCGACATGCCGCTCAGCATCATCGTCTATGACGATGCCACCAACAAAAAAGGCTCCGAGGCGTTCGCGCAAGGGGACGGCCCGCCGCGCGGCCGTGAACTCGAGATTGCTGATATCCTGCGCTTCATCAAGACATCAGGCGTCGTCAACACGGTGTGGCTGACCGCTGATGTGCACTATGCCGCCGCGCATTATTACAACCCGGACAAGGCGCAGTTCCAGGAGTTCGATCCGTTCTGGGAATTCGTCGCCGGCCCGCTGCATGCCGGCACGTTCGGGCCGAACGAACTCGACAACACGTTTGGGCCCGAGGTGAAGTTCATCAAGGCGCCGGGGCCGGACAAGCAGAACCTGCCGCCGTCGGCCGGCATGCAGTTCTTCGGCCACGTCAAGATCGACGGCGCGACCGGACAGATGATCGTGACCTTGCGCGATCGCGCCGACGTCGCACTCTGGTCGACGACGCTCGATCCGAAGCGTACGTAGCGTTTTCGAGCGAAGTGGGAATCGGTTCGCATAGCAATCAAGCTTTGCGCAGATTGCGTAGATTGCGTAGACTTATCTGCGGTAGAAAACGCGTCAAAACAAAAAGCGGGAGCCGGTTCTGATCCAGTCGGAACCGGCTCCCGGGTGAGCCATTCAGGCGGCCCGGAAGCGGACGCATCCGCCGCCGATAGATCAGATGCGCCGGTTGGCGTCTCAACGCCTGACGTTCAGCAACGCGAGCAACGCCTCGGTCGAATAGGGCTTTGCCAGTCGCGGCGTGTTTGCGAAAGCTGCCGGAAGCCTGACTTCGGCGCCATAACCGGTGACGAAGGCATAGGGAATTTTCAGCGCGTCCAGCCGTTCGGCAATCGCAAAGCTCTTTTCACGGACGAGGCTGACGTCGAGCAGCGCAAAATCGGGCGGCCGTTCGGCGATCATGGCGAGCGCTTTGGCCACGCTTTGGGCCGTACGAACCGTTTTCACCCCAAAGCCGAGAATCGTATCCTCGAAATCGAGTGCGATGATCGGGTCGTCCTCGACGATCAGGACGTCATTGGGCATGCCGTCGGCGACGGGTTGCATTGTACGCGTCAGTCCCAGGTTCACTGTTTTTGTCCGGTTGCCCGGGCCGAAGCCCGAAGGAGGCCCGACGACGCCTTGAAGCGCGTCCATCGGTTCCGGAACTGAAACCACCACACCGTAGTTATGCTGTCTGTTCACTAGTGCACATATAAACGCGCACAGCTTCGTTATTGTGCCCCTGGGGAACAGAGGAACCTTGGATGCAGACGCGACGCGAGGAGCCGGCCGGCGTGCGGCCGTTCAACAATTTGCTGCGTCGTCTGAACGCGGCCGATTTCGCCCTCGTCGCGCCGAACCTTGCCGAGGTCGATGCCAATGCCGGCGAAGTGCTGTACAGCCCCGGCGATGATGTCGAGATCGTGCATTTCCCCTGCGGACCGAGCCTCGTCTCTTACCTGGTCCCCAATGAGGATGGCCGCGATGTCGAGACCATCCTGATAGGCCGCGAAGGCGCGGTTGGCGGCATCGTCAGCCAGGGTTTTTTGCCGGCCTATACCCGTATCATGGTCAAGTTCGCCGGGCCGTTCGTGCGGCTGCCCGTCGGCAGGCTCGAGGCCGCCAAGAAGCGATCGGCGACGCTCAGCAACATCTTTGCCCGCTACGCCGACTGCATGCTGGCGCAAATATTCCAGTCCACCGCCTGCAACGCGATCCACTCGATCGAGCAGCGCACGGCGAAATGGATCATTTCGGCGATGGAACGCGCCGACGGCGACGAAGTGGTGCCGCTGACCCATGAGCAGTTGGCGACCTTGCTCGGGGTCGGCCGCAGCTACACCAGCCGGGTGATCCAGACCTTCAAGGCCGAGGGCATTGTGGAGACCCGCCGCGGCTCGATCCTGGTCCGCAACCCCGATGCCCTGCGAATCCGGTCCTGCCTCTGCAATGAGGCGGTGAAGGGCCATTTCGAGGAGGTTTTGCGGGGGGTCTATCCGGACCCCGAAAAGGGCAATTAAGCGGGCAATTGCCCGAAAATCGACTAACCAAATGCCAAACAAATCATTGTTTTTTGGCGTTTTCTGACTATATTGCGCCGCAACGCGTAAGGTGTGCCCGGTCCTTTAGGCCGGGCTTCCTTTTTGGGGCCAAGGTCGAGGCCGTTGCCCCTTTCGCATTTCAGGTTTTGAGCACGATCCGGAAAAGTGGGTCCCGGTTTTCCGGCGAGATCGCGCTCCAGCCATTGCACGACCAGAAGAAGAGCCATGAACCTTCGTAACGTCGCCATCATCGCCCACGTCGACCACGGCAAAACCACGCTGGTTGACAAGCTGCTGCAGCAATCCGGTACCTACCGTGACAACCAGCGCGTGGTCGAACGCGCGATGGATTCCAACGACCTGGAGCGCGAGCGCGGCATCACCATTCTGGCCAAGGCCGCCTCGGTGCAGTGGAAAGACACCCGCATCAACATCGTCGACACCCCCGGCCACGCCGATTTCGGCGGCGAGGTCGAGCGCATCCTGAACATGGTGGACGGCGCGCTGGTGCTGGTCGACGCCGCCGAGGGCCCGCTGCCGCAGACCAAGTTCGTGGTCTCCAAGGCGCTGAAAGTCGGGCTGAAGCCGATCGTCGTCATCAACAAGGTCGACCGTCCCGACGCACGGCCGACCGAAGTCATCAACGAAGTGTTCGACCTGTTCGCCGCACTCGACGCCTCCGAAGAGCAGCTCGATTTTCCGATTCTTT
Source organism: Bradyrhizobium sp. AUGA SZCCT0182 (assembly GCF_018130185.1). Lineage (NCBI taxonomy): Bacteria > Pseudomonadati > Pseudomonadota > Alphaproteobacteria > Hyphomicrobiales > Nitrobacteraceae > Bradyrhizobium > Bradyrhizobium sp. AUGA SZCCT0182. The sequence goes on from NZ_JAFCLY010000020.1 coordinate 24,112, forward strand.
ATGGATCAGCCAAGCAGGGCTGGATGGGCGATAGCCCGGAGGCGTCGCACGAAGCCGGGATGCAGCCGCTGTTCGACCTGATCCTGCGCCATGTCGCGCCGCCGACGGTCGAAGAAGGCCCGTTCCGGATGATCGGCACCATCCTCGAAGCCAACCCCTATCTCGGCCGCATCATCACCGGCCGCATCACCTCGGGCTCGATCAAGCCAAACCAGGCCGTGAAGGTGCTCGGCGCCGACGGCAAGCAGATCGAAAGCGGGCGGATCACGAAAATCCTAGCCTTCCGCGGCATCGAGCGGACGCCGCTCGAGGAAGCCGAAGCGGGCGACATCGTCGCCATCGCCGGCCTCACCAAGGGCACCGTCGCCGATACCTTCTGCGATCCGTCCGTTGAAACCCCGCTGGTGGCGCAGCCGATCGATCCGCCGACCGTGTCGATGTCGTTCATCGTCAACAACTCACCGCTCGCCGGCACCGAAGGCGACAAGGTGACCAGCCGCATGATCCGCGACCGCCTGCTGCGCGAAGCCGAAGGCAATGTCGCGCTGCGCGTGGTGGAAGCCACCGACAAGGATGCGATGGAAGTTTCCGGCCGCGGCGAATTGCAGCTCGCGATCCTGATCGAGACCATGCGCCGCGAAGGTTTTGAGCTCTCGGTGTCGCGCCCCCGCGTGGTGCTGAAGAAGGACGAAGTCACCGGCGAATGGCAGGAGCCGATCGAGGAAGTCGTGATCGACGTCGACGAGGAGCATTCCGGCGTCGTCGTGCAGAAGATGAGCGAGCGCAAGTCCGAGATGATCGAGATGCGCCCCTCCGGCGGCAACCGCCTGCGGCTGGTGTTCTACGCGCCGACCCGCGGCCTGATCGGCTACCAGGGCGAACTGCTCACCGATACCCGCGGCACCGCGATCATGAACCGCCTGTTCCATGGCTATGCCAACTACAAGGGCGACATCCAGGGCCGCCGCAACGGCGTCTTGATCTCCAACGACCAGGGCGAAGCGGTGGCTTACGCGATGTTCAAGCTGGAAGACCGCGGCCCGATGATGATCGAGCCGGGCTGGAAGGTCTACAAGGGCATGATCGTCGGCGAACACACCCGCGACAACGACCTCGAGATCAACGTGCTCAAGGGCAAGCAGCTCACCAACATCCGCACCACCTCAAAGGATGAAGCGGTGCGGTTGACCCCGCCGATCCGCATGACGCTGGAAAAGGCGCTGGCCTATATCGAGGACGACGAACTCGTGGAAGTGACCCCGAAGTCGATCCGCCTGCGCAAGAAGTTCCTCGACGCCAACGACCGCAAGCGCGCGGAAAAGGCCAAGGAGGCGGTGGCTTAAGCACCGCCCGCGTAAACGACTGCGTCAATTCCCGTCGTGCGCGCTCGGATCGTCGCCTTCGTCGACCAGGTCGATGGCGGCGCCGGTATCGGCCAGATCGATGGCCTTGCGCAGCGTGACGATATGCGGCGCCTGACAGGTGTCGGGCGCACGACGCACGTCCCAATAGGCAGTGTGGGTGAAGAAGTCGTCACCCCCCGCCTTCCTGGTCGAGACCGCGAGATCGACGATGTGATAGCCGAAGATCGGCGATAGCGCGCCGCCGATGGCGTCTCCCCAGAACAGCTGACGCCGGGGAAAATAGATGTTGCTCCACCGGGTCAATCCGAACAACGCGCCGTTGTGAATTTGCTTCCTGTGCGTCTTCGGATTGGTGAAGGCCAGCAAGCCGTCTCGATCGAGCCGTTTCGGCGGGCAGGTCGGAAACTCTCTTTCCCCGACGCGCCGGGCGAAATCATCCTTCAGGTCCTGCTCGGTATTCAGCCTTCCCTCGGCTTTCAGATCCGCCGCGGTCTTGCCCAGGCACATCAGAAAGTAGGCGTGCGTCAGCGCGCTTCCCAGCGTAACGAAGTCGGTCACCAGCCAGCTCTTGGGGTGCAAGGGATTGGGCTTTTGCTGCTGGGGCGTGAGTTTCGCCGCGGCAGCGGCGATGCTGGCGATCGTGGCCCGCGCCTTGATCCGCAACGCCTTCTTGTCCTCGATCGTTGCCTTGGCGTCTTCCGGCTGCCATTTGGCGCTATCGATGGCGTCAAAATCTGTACCCAGTTCTTCGACAGGCGGCAACTCATTGCAGACCCGGCTGAAATAGGCGCGCAGCATGTCGTAGGCGACGACGGTACCGAGACTGTGCGCGACGACGACGATGCGATCGTACTGGCCGGACGCGTGGAGGTTGGCGAGCCGATCCACGGCCTCCTTCCTGATCGCCCGGCGCACCGCCACGTTGGCCGGCGAATTGCGGAAGTAGCGCGCGGCATCGCCGAGATACGGCTGCAGGAATGCGGCATTGATGATCAAATAGAGCCCGATCACGGCCGACGCCGCCGCGACGCTCCACGGCGAGTTCAGTCCCCATACCCAGGCCTTGACCATGGTTACGGCAAAGGAGGTGTCCGGATGCCAGAACCGGTCGGTGCCGACAAAGATGCCAAACACGACCACTGAAATCACAAGCGCGCGGCAAAAAGCGCGCAATCCCTGACGGCCCATGAGCATAAAGCTCGCCAGCAGCGCAATCAGCGTGGGCAGAGCGACCAGCGTAAAGAGTTCAGCCCCGTCAGGAACGTTGCGATCGCCCGGCGCAAACTTCTCGACGATGAAGTAAGTCGCAATGACGACAATTCCGATGACGCAAAAAAGTGCGAGCAGCTTGATGAGGCGGAAGGCCTTCCATTTCGCCGCGACAACGAGGCCCACGATCAGGCTGGCGAACAGCAGCAGAAACGGCGCGACCAGCATGATTTGCGCAACGTTTCCCGAGAACAGCAGAATGCCCTGCAACACCAGCACCGCGAAGGAGAGATTCATCAAGCACAGGAAAATAGCCGCGGCCCACCAAAGCCCGTTCATGCCGAGCTTCATGATCGGCCCCTTCCGCACCAGCTCGTACAGCCAGAGCAGCACCGCGACGGCCTTGGTCTCACTCATCAGGTGAGCCCAATATAATTCGTGGAAATCGACAAGGCGGCCATCCGCCGTATCCGGCACCGTGTTCGTCGTCATCACCGCCAGGTCGATGTCGGAGCCGTCCCGTTCCGGATGCGTCCAGATCCGCTTGCCTTTGTCGGCCGGGTTGTTCTCGTCCAGCCAGACGCCCCGTATGACACCGCGCACCGTTTCCAGCGCGCGCTGGCTGCCGATGCCGTGAACGACAAGGATCGCGGTTCTCTTCCGCGCGGTAGCGGGATCGAATTCGGCCATGGCTGAAATCCCGATCTGAAATGACGTTAGGGAGAACGATCCATTCAATACAACTACAGGGGGAGAAACAAGCCGCTCTTTTCGCAAAGATGTCGCATCGCCCGCCGGCAATGGCCGAAATCGGCTGATCGATGCGAAAACCGCATCCCTCCCCTGCCTGCCATGGACCGGGAGCCCTCTGCGGACCGGCTTCAGGCCCCCTGGCGAACGTGCTAGAGGCTCGGACATGACGACCCTCCCCTCCGAAGTCGATGTTGCCATCATCGGCGCCGGCGCCGCTGGCCTCGGCGCCGCGCATGCGCTGAAGCAATCCGGCCTCTCCTATGTCGTGCTGGAAGCGCGCGACCGCGTCGGCGGCCGCGCCCATACGATTCAGGCAGCACCAGACGTCACCTTCGACCTCGGCTGCGGCTGGCTGCATTCGGCGGATGAAAATTCATTCGTCGCGATCGCCGAGCAACTGAAGTTCGAAATCGACAGGAACCGCCCGCCCTGGCGCGAGCAGGCCCACAACAAGGCGTTTCCGGTTGAGCAGCGGGCGGAATTCCTGAGGGCGCTCGACGCCTTCTATGACCGCGCCGAGGAAGCCGCGCAGCAGGCCGGGCAGAGCGGCCGCGACAGCGCCGCCGATCTCTGTCTCGAGCCCGGCAATCGCTGGAATCCGATGATCGACGCGATCTCGACCTACGTCAACGGCTGCGAGCTGGATCAGGTCTCGATCCTGGATATGGACGCCTATGAAGACACCGAGATCAACTGGCGCGTCCGCCGCGGCTATGGCGCGCTGGTCGTGGCCTACGGTGCCTCGATGCCGCTCGCGCTCAACTGCGCGGTGACGCTGATCGACCATTCGGGAAAGAGCATTCGCGTCGAGACGTCGCAGGGCACGCTGATATCAGGCAGAGTGATCGTCACCGTTCCAACCAACCTGATCGCGGATGAAGCCCTCCGCTTTCACCCGCCATTGCCGGCAAAGCTCGACGCCGCGCGCGGCCTGCCGCTTGGTCTCGCCGACAAGGTGATGCTGGCCCTTAGCGATGGCGACGCGCTGCCGAAGGATGGCAGCCTGCGCGGCGCCACCATGCGCACCGCGATGGGCACCTATCATCTGCGCCCGTTCGGCCAGCCCTGCATCGAAGGCTTTTTCGGCGGCCGCTTTGCGCGATCGCTGGAAGATGCCGGCCCCGGCGCGCTGGCCGCCGAAAGCATCAACGAGATCGCAGGCTTCCTCGGCAACGACTACCGCCGCAAACTAAAACCGCTCGCGGAATCGCGCTGGGCCCACGACCCCTTCGCCCGCGGCTCGTATTCCCACGCCCTGCCCGGCCACGCCGGCGACCGCGCGGTGCTGGCAGCGCCTGTGGATGGACGTTTGTTCTTTGCAGGAGAGGCAACCTCGCCGGGGTTCTTCTCGACCGCGCATGGGGCAAGGGATTCGGGCGAGCGGGCGGCGGGAGAGGTGATGGCTTCGCTGCCCAAGCAATAGCCCTCAATCCCGTCACTGCCTGCGACAAACGCAAAGCGTTTGCGCAAGGGAGCGATAGCGACGAAGCAATCCATTTTTCCCCGAGCGGTGACGTGGATTGCTTCGCTTCGCTCGCAATGACGGATCAAAGAGCGTCAGAATAAGTCAGTTTAATCACCCGCACTCCGCCAGCACCGCATCCTTGAACAGATGCTGCTCCGCCTTGAGATCGACGCGATAGCTCGCCGCATACGGCGGCTGCGGCTGGCATGACAGGGTGACGATGACGACCCCCGCTTTCCGGTTGACGTAGAGCGCCTGGCCGGCGAAGCCGAGGGCGACCATCGAACCGTCGGGATCGATCCACCAGCTGTAGCCGTATCCGCGCGCGCCGTAGCGATTGGTTTCGGGATCGAGGACGAAGGCGGGTTGGGCGGCGCTTTCGATCCAGTCGGATGGCAGCACGGCCGCGCTGTCGATCACGCCGCCACGCAGGAGAAACACGCCGAAGCGGCCAAAATCCCGCAAAGCTATTCCGGCCCGGCTGCCGCCGATTTCCTGGCCGCCGTCGGACTCCAGCGTATAGAACGCGTCGAACTCCATGCCGAGCGGCGACCAGATCGTCTCCGACATATAGTCGGCCAGCGTTTTCCCTGTCGCGGCCGACAGCAGGCTGCCGAGCAAATAGGTATCGCCGCTGTTGTAGTTGAAGTGACTGCCGGGCCGGTGTTCGGCCTTCAGGCTGCGCATCAGCGCCAGCACGCCGCCGGGGACCTTGTCGCCGAGCGATTTGCTGTAGCGGTTCACGTCGGAATTACGGTCGGTGTAATCCTCGTTCCAGCGCACGCCGGAGGACATCGTGATCAGATGGCGAATGGTGACGGCGTCATAGGCGCAGCCGCGCAATGCCGGGATGTATTTCGAGACAGCATCTTCGAGACTGCCGATGGCGCCCTGCTGCAAGGCGGCGCCGATCAGCGTCGACGTCAGCGACTTGATCATCGACATCGAGGACCAGCGCACGTTCTGCCCCAGTCCGAGCGCGTAGCGCTCTAGAACGATTCGCTCATCCTTGACGACAAGCAATCCTGCGACGTTAGCGCGACCGATATACGCGTCGACTCCATGCGTTTGCCCATCGGCCTGATACTGCGGCGCGATCTCTCCGCTACGATGCAGTGGGAGAACATTTGTCCCCCGGCGGATCGCCCGCGTGACAAACATTTGATCGACACTGCGATAGGCGTAAGCCTGCTCGGTCGGCGACAACAGAAGAAAATCTTCACCCGCTGGGACGTGGTGTTTTGGATGGGCAATAGGGCCAGTCATGCGAATCTACTCCATCACCCGCGCGCGCATATCCGCATCGGGCACAAAACATTGCTCATACTTGCCGAAAATCCGGTAGCGGTTACGCGCGACGAGGCTGTAGACGCCGTCGCGCAACGGCTTCGGCACAGCAAACAGCGCACGCGTCCATCCCCAGCCGGGCAACGCGCCGAGCACCGTCAGCGCCGCGTCGGATTTGAAATATGCGACGCCGCCATGAACGACGGCGTTGGTATCGGGATCATCGGGATTGATGCCGAACGCCTGTGCCAGCCGCGTGCCGTAGCCGGACTGGATCGGCGTGAAGCGAAAGCGGCGTTCAGCGTCTCGCGTGGCGACGAAGCGGACCCAGCGCGAGCAGAAGATGCAGACGCCGTCGTAGAGGATCACGTCATCGTCCGGCCATCTGTTCATCGATTATCCAGCGTCAGTAAGGCGACGAACATCAGCACGATCGCCGGTCCCGTCTTGACCAGAGCGCCGAGCGGCTCGATCCAGAGATCCGGCGTCAGGATCGCAGCGCCCACCATGTAGCCCAGCGCGACGACGATGCCGGCGATCAGTCCGACCGCGGCGGTGCGGCGGAAAGCGATCAACACCCCGATGCTCATATCCATCAGGCTGGTAATCGCCGTCATCGGCGCGACCAGCCATTGCGGGAAACCGTGCGCCCGCAAAATATCGGCAGCGGCGGAAAACGAGATCACCAGCGAGATGAAGCCCGACACGATCCAGAACACCGCAAGGCTCGCGATCACGAGCGCCTTGACCAGGAACAACCGCGCGAACCATTTGTCCTGGATGGTGGCAGCATGCCCGCCCACCGCCTGCGCCAGCGTCTTCGGCACAATGCCGGTCGCCGCCATCCAACTCGCGGAATCGCCGGTGACGCCCCGGCGCAGTTCGGCAATCGCCGTGGAGCGCATCGGCGGCATCCAGCCCAGCCTGTTGGCGAGATCGCCAGATTTGGCGCCGAGATTGAGCAGGAAACCGGGAAGCGTGATCCGCGGCATGTGGGAAGTGCCGAACGACCAGCGGAATTGATCAATGACATTGCCAAGCGTGATCGGCTGCGGCTGCATCAGGTCCCAGGTCACGGCGTTTGCCGCGGGATCGCCGATGTCGCGTGTGGCGAGCCAGGCGATGGTCGCGGAAACATCCTCGACCGCCACCGGCTGGAACGGCGTCGCCGATTCGTCACCGGGCAATTGCAGCGGAAATGCCGCCAGCGCGCGCAGCAGCGCGCTGCCGCCATAGGCCGAAGGTGCCACGACAAATCCCGGACGCAGGATTGCGTAGGGAATACCGGACGCAGCAATCAGCCGCTCGGCCTCGCGCTTGGTGGTGCTGAAGGCGGTGCGGTCCTCATCGGCGGTGCCGGGAATGGAGATATGGACAAAACGCACCGCGCGGCCGCTGTCGCGGAGCGCCGCCAGCAGCCGCTCGACGAAATCGCGATGCACCGCGCGGGTGTCGCTGCCCGGCCCGTCTTGCAGTACGCCGAGGCAATTGACCACGACATCGATCTCACGTTCGCGGATCAACCGCGCCAGCGAGGCTGCGTCCATCGACATGATCGGAAGCTCAACGTCGGAAGCGCCGATCTTTTGTGACGGTTCGAAATGCCGCGCGACCCCGATCGCCTGAAAGCCCTGCAATCGCAGGTCGTCGGTGACGAACCGTCCGATCAGGCCGGAGGCGCCGAGGACGAGAATTTTGCGCGATGAAATTTCCGCGTTCATTTACCCCACCTAAACCGGCTTCGCGATCATCAGCCACAGGATCGCCATGACCGAACCAAAGCCTGGAATACCGAACAGGAACCAGCGCCGGAATAGCGCGAAATAGCGCGGCGGCAGCGCTGCATTCGCAGCCGCGGCGACGCGCGCCAGATCGCGCATCTCGATCTGCATGAAAATCACGGGCACCCAGAACAGCCCCGCCGCCGCATACAGCCCGAGCGAGGCCGAAATCCAGAGTTCGCCAAATCCCGTCGATGACAGCATCATCAAGAGACCGCCGGTGATGGGCTGCAGCAGCACCGCCGTCAGCGTGAACAGCATGTCGGCAATCACCACCGTCGACCCCGTGCGGGCGATGAAGGAAGCATCACCGCTGCGATGTGCCATCAGCATGAAGAACGCGATGCCGCTGCCGGTGCCGAGAATGACGATGGCGCCAAGCACATGCAGGTATTTGATCGCAAAATACAGCGTCATCGTTGCGTCATCGTTTTTTGGCCGGGTTTTGCGGACGCGGCTTCAAGGCGCGATCGAGCTCACTTGCCACGCTTGTTACACCACCTTCGGTTTCCGGCAGCCAGTGCCCCTCGCTGCCATAGGCCCCGAGCACGCGGAAATCGACCTTGCCGCCGGCGTTGCGAAACGCGTCCGCCAGTTGCCGCGACAGAACAGGCGAAAAATAGCTGTCATTGGCCGCCACCAGCCATGTGACGGGCACGCGCGCGGTTTTGCCGAATTCCCGTGCGGCGGCGATCAGCGTGTGCGGCGCGCAGACCCGACCCGGAAAATCATTGGCATGGCCGCCGCGGCCGGGCGCAAAGGCGATGATCGCGGCAACATCCTTCGGATCTTCACTGGCCAGCGCCAGCGCGCCCCAGCCGCCGGCCGAGTGCCCGATCACGATCATTCCATCTGACCGGATGAACGGTTGCTTGCGCACAAAGCCCATTGCCGCCGCGATCACGTCAGCGGTGGCGCGGCCTGACCTGGCGTAGTCAGCCTCGTCGCAGCCGCCCTGATCCTCGAGATATTTGCCGCCCGTGGCGCCATGGCCTGGCCGCTCCGGCACCAGCACGGCAAAGCCGCGCGCCACCAGCCACGCGGCGAGCGCGCGGTATTCGGGCTGCGGCATTTGCGCGCGACGCAACACGTTCTGGGTGGTAGCATGCGCAATCAGCGCGAGCGGAAACGGGCCGGCGCCCGGTGGACGAAACAACACCGCATGCGACGGGGGACCGAAGTCAGGCGACGGCACCAGCCATTGCTGCAGGCGATTAGGTTCGCCCTCGGTGCCTTGCGCGCCGAGGTTTTGCTGGGCCCCACCGGGCTTCACACCGAGCGCGGCAAGCACAACCACTGCGATTAACACTTTAGCCGGATGCATGAATTGGCCTGACGCAGCCGAAGGATGGGGAATCCGAATTCGACAACAGAATACCGGCGGCGAATCAAATCCAGCGCATTTTTCCGTGCCAGAATTCCTGGAGACGTTCCCGGATATCATTCTGAGCATGGTTTAGCCCGGCCGAGGATCAACGAAATGCCGGTAAAGTCAGCCTCTTGTCCTTTTTCGGTACAACCGGACCGGAAACTGATGCAGAAAATCCACAGGTTAACCGATAATTAACGATGGACCTTGAAGACAACGCGCTGACTTGCTTTGATTGGGGTCATGAGCACAACCCTGATCGAGGTTCGACCGGCCAAAGCTGCGGATGCAGCCGCGGTGGCGTCCACCCATGACGAAGCCTGGCGCTCGGCCTATCAGGGCATCATTCCCGGCGCCGAACTTGAAAAGCTGATCAACCGTCGCGGTCCGCAATGGTGGGACAGCGCGATCCGCAAGGGCAGCCGCGTCAGCGTGCTGGTGTTCGGCGACAAGGTCGCGGGCTATGCCAATTACGGCCGCAACCGCGCCCGCAGCCTGCATTTCGAAGGCGAAATCTACGAGCTCTATCTGCGTCCGGAATTCCAGGGTCTCGGCTTCGGCCGCCGCCTCTTCACCTCCGCCCGCCGCGATCTCTTGCAGAGCGGCCTCAAGAGCATGGTGATCTGGGCGCTGTCCGACAACGATCCCGCGACGGAGTTTTATCGCGCGCTCGGCGGCCGCATGGTCGCCCGCTCGTCGGAGAAGTTCGGGCCCAAATCGCTCGACAAGGTCGCCTTCGCCTGGACCAACTGAGCCAGCCTGAAACGCCCATTTTCGACCTGATCGTCATATCAGACGAAAGCGCGACTCGCGCCTTCAGTATGGCTTGACCTAGCCTCCCATCATTTCTAATAGCCGCCTGCATGCGATGGATACGCCGGGGATCCAGCGCGGAACACGCGCCTGGCGCATTTGCCAGGCATGACCATTCAGCCAGTCGAAACACGACTGCGCCAAGCAACCACGGAGCCCTCCATGCGCATTGACGCCATTTCAACCGGTAAGAATCCGCCGCATGACGTCAACGTCATCATCGAAGTGCCTGTCGGCGGCGAGCCGATCAAATATGAAATGGACAAGGAGGCCGGCACGCTGGTCGTCGACCGCTTCCTCTATACGGCGATGCGCTATCCCGGCAATTACGGCTTCATCCCGCATACGCTGTCGGGCGACGGCGATCCCTGCGACGTGCTGGTCGCCAATACCCGCGCGATCGTGCCGGGCGCCGTCATGAGCGCGCGGCCGGTCGGCGTGCTCTTGATGGAAGACGAGGCCGGCGGCGACGAGAAGATCATCGCGGTACCGACGTCGAAACTGACGCAGCGCTATGACAAGGTGAAGAACTACAACGACCTTCCCGACATCACGCTGCAGCAGATCCAGCACTTCTTCGAGCACTACAAGGATCTCGAACCCGGCAAATGGGTCAAGGTGCTGCGCTGGGGCGATGCCAACGACGCCCAAAGGCTGATCCTCGAAGGCATCGAACGGGCGCAGGGGAAGAAGTAGGCGGTTAGCGCCACGGGACCAATTCTTTGTGATAGATCGTCGTGCCCGGCCTTGTGCCGGGCATCCACGTCTTTAGTCACGCGCAGAAAGAAGGACGTGGATGGCCGGGACATAGGCGAGCGGAAGCGACGCCGTCCTTCAGACGGCTATGCCCGGCCATGACGGAGAGACCCATGCGCCGGCTGGTCAGAATTATCCGCAATCTCGCGCTGCTCCTGATCGCTGTTATCGTGATCCTCGCCGGCGTGCTGGCGTTCAACGTCGTCAGCCATGGTTCGCGGCAAATTCAGGTGGCGGCCATCCCGCGCGTGGCGGTTGACGCGCAGGCCGTTGCGGCGCGCCTCAGCGAGGCGATCCGCTTCCGCACCATTTCGAGCCACGAAAACCCCGACCAGCACGCCGAGGCCTTGCGCGGCATGCAGGCGCATATCGAGAAGAGCTTTCCGGCGTTCCACGCCGCGGCGAAGCGCGAGATCGTCGGCCAGTACAGCCTGCTCTACACTTGGGAAGGCTCCGACTCCAAAGCGCCGCCGATCGCGCTGCTCGCGCATCAGGACGTGGTGCCGGTGGCGCCTGGCACCGAGAAGGACTGGCAGCAACCACCTTTTGACGGCGTCGTTGCCGATGGTTTCATCTGGGGCCGCGGCTCCTGGGATGACAAGGGCAACCTCTATTCGATGCTGGAGGCCGCCGAGACGATGACCAAGGGCGGCTTCCGGCCGAAGCGAACGGTCTACTTTGCCTTTGGCCATGACGAGGAAACTGCCGGCACCGCGGGTGCCAAGGCCATCGCGGCGTTGCTGGCCTCGCGCGGCGTCCGCCTCGATTTCGTCGTCGACGAGGGCCTCCTGATCACCGAAGGCATGATCAAGGGCCTCGACAAATCAGCGGCGCTGATCGGCGTTGCCGAAAAGGGCTACGCCACGCTGGTCCTGAACGCGCAGGCAACGCCCGGTCATTCCTCAATGCCGCCGCGCGACACCGCGATCGGCATGCTGAGCGCGGCGCTGGCGCGGCTCGAAGACCATCGCCTGCCGATGCATATCCGCGGCACGGTCGCCGAAATGTTCGACACGCTGGCGCCGGAGATGAACGGCTTCAACCGCGTGGTGCTGTCGAGCCTGTGGCTGTTCAAGCCGCTGTTGCTCCGCGAGTTCGAGAAGAACGGCCCGAGCGAGGCGACAATCCGCACCACCACGGCGCTGACGATTTTCAATGCCGGCGACAAGGATAACGTGCTGCCCGGCAACGCCGAAGCCACCGTCAACTTCCGCATGATCCCAGGCGACACCCAGGCCAGTGTCACCGACCATGTGCGCAGCACGATCCGCAACGACCGCATTTCGATCAAACCGTTCCCCGGTAACACCGATCCGCCACCCGTGACGGGCACCGCGAGCCCATCGTTCCAGATGTTCAACCGTACCATCCGCGAGGTTTTTCCTGACGTCATCGTGGCGCCCGGACTGATGGTGGGCGCAACCGATTCGCGCCACTTTGCCGGGATCACCGACAAGATTTTCCGCTTCTCGCCGGTGCGCGCCAATTCCGACGATCTGAAGCGCTTCCACGGCACCAACGAACGCCTCAGCCTTGAGGGCTATGCCGACATGATCCGGTTTTATCGGCGGCTGATCGAGAACGCTGCGGGGTGAAACTTTCCTTCGTCATTGCGAGCGAGTCCAAGCAATCCAGCCCTCCATGCGGGGAAAGAATAGATTGCTTCGTCGCTGCGCTCCCGTGCGCAAACGCTTCGCGTTTGTCGCAGGCAATGACGAGGTGAGATTCGCGTGTGAGACCCTAAACAGCCGGCTTCGGCAACCCATGAATCGCACACGCCGCGCGCAGCGTGTTCACCAGCAGGCACGCCACCGTCATTTGCCCGACGCCGCCCGGCACCGGCGTGATCGCACCGGCGACGTTGAGCGCTTCGGCATAGGCGACGTCGCCGACCAGGCGCGTCTTGCCGTCGGCGGCCGGCAGGCGGTTGATGCCGACGTCGATCACGGTAGCGCCCGGCTTGATCCAGTCGCCGCGCACCATTTCCGGCTTGCCGACGGCCGCATAGACCAGATCGGCGCGGGCGCATAATTGCGCCAGATCGCGCGAGCGCGAATGTGCGATCGTCACCGTCGCGTTTTCATTGAGCAGCAACTGCACCAGGGGACGGCCGACCAGGTTGGAGCGGCCGATCACGATGGCGTTCATGCCCTCGAGCGAGGCATGCACGCTCTTGGTGAGAATAATGCAGCCGAGCGGCGTGCACGGCGACAGCGCGGCAAAGCCACCGGCGAGGCGCCCGGCATTGTTCGGATGCAGCCCGTCGACATCCTTGGCGGGATCGATCGCATTGATGACGGTCTCGGTATGCAGCGATTTCGGCAGCGGCAGTTGCACGAGAATGCCATGCACCGCGGGATCGCGATTGAGTTGCGCGATCAACGCCAGCAAGTCCGTCTGCGCGACGTCTTCGGGCAGCACGTGCTCGAACGACGCCATGCCGGCTTCCTGGGTCTGCTTGTGCTTGCTGCGGACATAGACCTGGCTCGCCGGGTCGCTGCCGACCAGCACCACCGCGAGCCCCGGAATTATCTGATGCGCGGCCTTGATCCGTGCGACCTCGCCGGCAACGCGGCCGCGGAGCTCTGCTGCAATGATCTTTCCATCGATGATGCGGGCGGTCATCTCAATCCTTCGTATCCGGTTTGACTGCGGTCAGCCTGCGCAAGGTATCGCCGAGCGATTTGGGATCGCCGTCGACGGCAACCTGCTTGAGACGCGATGTCACGCCCGACAGGATTTTCACCCTGGCCTTGGGCACGCCGAGCGCCTTTGCCATCAGTTCCATGACCGCGCGATTGGCCTCGCCGCCCTCGGCGATGGCGCGAACCCGCACCTTGACCACGGAACGCCCGTTGGCGAGCGTTTCAATCCCGTCGATGTCGTCGCGGCCGCCGCGCGGCGTGACCCGCAGCGCCACACTGATGCCCTCGGTGGAATAACGCCAAGGATCCATCAATTCGCGGCGCCCTCGATCAGATGACGTTGGGATAGATGTAGTAGGCGATCACCCGCTGGATGAACATGATGATCAGGATCAGGACAATCGGCGAGATGTCGAGCCCGCCCAGACTGGGCAGCATCCGGCGTATCGGCGCCAGCACCGGCTCGGTGATCCGGTAGAGGAATTCGGCCACCGCCGCGACGAACTGGTTGCGCGTATTCACGACATTGAAGGCTATCAGCCAGGACAGGATGGCGGAGGCGATCAAGAGCCAGATATAGAGGTCGAGGACGATGGAGATGATGTCGAGGACAGCGCGCATGATGGAGGGGGCTCGCAGGTGGGGTAACCTGCTAGATATCGGTTCATCCCCCCGCAAACAAGGGAAGTTCCCATCAAAAAGACCCCGGAATCGGCGCTTTAACCGTTCTTGACTTGACCTTGGGCCGGACTGTAAATGGCGCCGATTGTCGGTCGCCTGTTCTCAGTTTGGGCGGCCGCGACGGGGCCATAGCTCAGCTGGGAGAGCGCGTCGTTCGCAATGACGAGGTCGGCGGTTCGATCCCGCCTGGCTCCACCACGCTTCACGCTTCGCCCTTCGGGCTATGCGTGGCGCCCGGCATAGCCCGAAGGGCGACGACGGGCTGGTTCAACACACAGAGTACGTAGCGGGGTCTGCCGGAAAGTCCCGGATATCGCTTCGCTCATCCGGGCTACTCCCCCTCACTTCCCCGTAAACCTTGGCGGCCGCTTCTCCATGAAGCTCGCTACGCCCTCTTTGAAATCGCTGCCCTTGAGCGCGATCTGCATTTCCCGGTTGGCGTCGATGGTGGCCTCGGCGAGCGTCTGGAACGGCACGTCGTAGAGCTGGCGCTTGATCACCGAGATCGCGCTGGGCGAGACGAAATCGGCGAGGTCGCGGGCATAGGCGTAGGTTTGCTCGCGCAATTGATCCGGCGCATAGAGCCGGTTGACGAGGCCGATGCGCAGCGCTTCCTCGCTGGAAACGCGGCGCGAGGACATCAGCAGATCGAGCGCGTTGGCGTGGCCGACGATTCGCGGCAGCATCCAGCTGATGCCATGCTCGGCGATCAGCCCGCGGCGCGAGAACGCGGTCGTGAACACGGTGTTGTCGGCGGCAAAGCGCAGATCGCAATACAGCGCATGCACGAGGCCGATGCCGGCGGTGGCGCCGTTCAGCATGCCGATCACGGGTTTTGGAATCGCCGGGTAATAAGCGTAACGCGTCTGCCAGTCGGCACGCCGGTTCATGTCGAACGGCGTGTTCTCGCCGCGCCTGATTTCGTTGGGATCGATCCCCTTCAACCCTTCCATATCGGCGCCGGCGCAGAACGCGCGACCCGCGCCTGTCAGCACGATGACGCGCACATTGTCGTCGGCGGCCGCCGTTTCCATCGCATGGCGCACGTCGCGCTCCATGATCGCGGTCCACGCGTTCATGCGGTCCGGCCGGTTGAGCGTAATGGTCGCGACCTTCTCGCTGACCTCATAAAGAATATGCTGATAGTCCACGGCGATCTCCCTCTTGTTTTCTTTTATTGAGTTTCGCGCGCGAGCCTTTCGGCCACGCCTTGCGGACAGATTAGCACATCTGATGATTTTGAAAGGCGCGTGGAGGCGCGGGGAAATTCCGCGTGGCGGCTATTCGGCAGCTTCCGACATGATCGACATCGGCATGCGCTTGAGCCAGCCGGCGATGAATTGCTGCAGCCACTCGCGCTCAGCGACGTCGTGCACCGCGCGATCGGCGAAGTGCGAATGCGGCGCCCGCGCACCCGGCAAATCCATTGTCTCGCAGCGCGTGGTCCAGCGATGCATCATCGCGTAGGTCACGTCGGGGTGAAACTGGAAGCCGAAGGCATGGCCAGACTGGAACGCCTGCACCGGAAAGTCGTCGCCCTCCGCCAGCAATTCGGCGCCGACCGGCAGTTCGAACCCCTCGCGGTGCCAGTGGTAAACCTGATCCGGCCAGTTCGGGCAAACCGCGTGGCCGGCTTTCGTCGGGCGGATCGGGTAATAGCCGATCTGGGTACGGCCTTGCGGATGGGGTGCTACCGGCGCGCCCAATTGTTTGGCGAGCATCTGGGCGCCGAGGCAGACGCCGAGGAACGGCCGCTGCTCGCGCAGGGCAATTTCGATCCAGTCGATCTCCCGGCGCACATATTCGTCGCCGTCATTGGCGCTCATCGGGCCGCCGAAGATCACCGCGCCGGCATGCAGATCCAGCGTTTCCGGCAGGGGGTCGCCAAACCTCGGGCGGCGAATGTCGAGGGTATGCCCCAGCGCACGCAGCGCGTTGCCGACCCGGCCCGGCGTCGAGCTCTCCTGGTGCAGGACGATCAGGACCGGCAGCAGAGGTAGGGTTTCTTGGGTCGGTGCGGCAGCCAGCGCCCTCCGCCCCGGAAAGGGCAGGACGTTTTCGCCATTTTTTCGCGACCGGAACGACATCGATGCTCAGGGCCTCAAACCAAAACCATACCTAAGTGAGTCTTAATTTCAGGTGAGTTCATGCGGGGCCTGCAGATATTTGCAAATATCTGTAAGCAAATCGCGGGCCAGAGCGTCTGTGAGGCGTATCACGCCGCTTTTCAGCGCTTGCGCAGCTGGAAACGGCCGACCGCCGCCAGAATGAACGAGCGCGGGAAGAACCTGAGCAGGATCGGCACGATCTTGATGCCAAGACCGGGCAACACCGCGCGCTTGTTGGCCATCAGCCCGTCATAGGCCTGTCTGGCGACATCGGCGGGCAGGACGTTGAGGATCACCGAATCGAATCCGGGCGCAAAGCCGGCGCGGGCCTGGAACTCCGACGGCACCGGGCCCGGACACACCACGGTGACGCGGACGCCACGCGGCGCCAGTTCCGCCCGCATCGCTTCGGTGAACGACAATACATAGGCCTTCGACGCGTAATAGACCGCCATCCCCGGGCCGGGCAGAAAACCCGCGACCGAGCCCAGATTGAGCAGGCCGCCGCGATGGCGGATCAGCTGATCGGCAAACCGCAGTGACAGATCCGTCAGTGCACGGATGTTGACCGTGATCATGTCGAGCTGATCGGCGCGATCGCGCTGGATCGCTTTGCCGAACACGCCGAAGCCGGCATTGTTGACGACATATTCCACTTCGACGCCGGCCGCCGTCAGTGCGTCGGCAATCTGGTCGGTCGCCCCCGTTTGGGTGAGATCGCAGGGAATCACGATCGGCGCAGCACCGCCGGCCGCCGTGATTTCAGCCGCCAACGCCGTCAACCGGTCCGCGCGCCGCGCCACCAGCGCCACGCGATGGCCCCTGGAAGCAAACACGCGCGCCAGTTCGGTGCCGATGCCCGCCGATGCACCGGTAATCAGCGCCACACGCTCAGTCACGATCGAATGCTCTTAAAATGAATTACGGAAATGCCGCCCAACGGGAGAACGAGAGCATAGGCTTGTGGTGCGACGCAAGCCACCCCGCAAGCATATCGCCATGCAAAGGCACGCGTTTGCTGGATCGAAGTCCAGTATTTTCAGGGTCTATCGCGCGTCGGGATCGCGGGCCGCGCTCCACATTAAAGTTTCGTCATCTGCGGCTAGGCACAGCGCTTACGTCGTCGCGTCGGCCGCCTTCGTCGCGCCCGCGAGGGGCTTGCCTTGAGACTTGCCTTCGGAATTTCCTTGCCGCTCCGCGACACGGTGCTTGAGATCGATACGGTCGCGCGACGAGACGCCCAGGAGATCTGCGGCACGCCAGAGCACGTTATCCTCGAACTCGGTGACGTCACCGTCGGCATAGACCATTTCCCACATCATCTCGACGATGCGGAGCCTGCCCTCCTCATTCACGCTGCGCATGATGACGCTGGTGAAATGATAGAGATCGACCGCGTCGCCTTCGACCCGCGTCGCCGAGGCAATCAATCGGTCCGCGGTGCCGGGATCGAGCTCAAAGCGGCTTTCGATCAGGCTGTGCAATTTGCGCTTCTCCAGCGCCGTCGGCTCGCCGTCGAGCGAGACGACGTGAACCAGCAGCGCCGTCGCCGCCAGAAGATACCCGGTATCGTCGAACGCCCGATCCTGATTCGCATCGGGGGAGACAATGTCGGCGATGAATTGGCGAAGTCCGTCGAGCATCGACACCTCTATGGAACGAAGATTGATAGCGGTTATATGGCGTGGAAAATCAGGCCGCGCAATGCGCGGGGGCTGCTGGAGAAGCATTACGTTTACGCAATCTGGATCACGTCGTCATTCCGGGATGGTGCGTTAGCACCAGACCCGGAATCTCGAGATTCCGGGTTCGATGCTTCGCATCGCCCCGGAATGACGGACCCATCTCTACGGTATTTCGTACACCACGATCTTGTCGGCGATGCCGCGCAGCGCCGCCTGTTTCTGGATCGGCTTGATCGCTTCTCTCTCGAGGATGCCAGCAACCGCAGGCGACTCGATCACCGGACCGGTGATGTGCATTTCCTGCGAGGTCGACAGGCTCTGCACGCGCGCGGCGATATTCACGGTCTGGCCGAAATAGTCCTGGCGGTCGTTGAGCATGACCGCAAGACACGGGCCTTCGTGAATGCCGATCTTGACGACGAGGTCCTCGGTGCCGCGCGCAGCATTGAGGGCGTCCATCGCGGAGCGCATGCGCAAGCCTGCAACGATCGCGTGTTCAGGTTTGATGAACGTCGCCATCACGGCATCGCCAATCGTTTTGACGACGGCGCCCTTTTCCGACGAGATGATTTCCAGCAGCGCGTGGAAATGTGCGCGCACCAGATCGAACGCGGCGAGATCGCCGACCCGCTCGTACAAGGCGGTCGATCCTTTCAGATCGGTGAACAGGAAGGTCAGCGACGTGATCTTGAGGCGTTGATCGACGCTGAGATTGTCGGCCTTGAACACGTCGCGGAAGGTCTGGTTCGACAGCATCCGCTTGGCCGTGAGAAACGGTTTCCGCTTGCCGATCAGGTGATGCATCACATCACCCGCGATAAAGACCGTAGGCAACGTCCGCACATCGGCCTGATTGTCGAGCGACAATCGCAGCGGTCCTGGACGCAGGGTCCTGGTTCCGCCCGTCGGCGTCGCGGTCTTGTTGTAGACCAGCGACAGCTGCTGGCGTTCCTTGGTCGGCTCGCCCTGAACGTCGATGAACTCCGCCGAATGCGTCACCGGTTCGAACACGATGATGAATTCTTTCGGCAATTGCAGGGACAGCACCGCCTTCTCGCCCGCCGGCAGTTCGAGCGTATCCAGCGTCACTTCGTCGGCCAGCGTCGCGATATCAGCCGCGTCGAAATCGACGCCCGAACTCCAGAACATCTGTTTGTAGTATTCCCAGACCGGCAGCGTATTGGGATCATGCGCGGCGATACGCCTGACCCGCGGGCTGACGGTAAAGGCCACCTCGACCTGCTCGTCGACCGAGGCCTCGTAACCGCAGGCGCAAAGGCCGCAATGGTAGTCGTCCGGACTGAGCGATTTCAGCGTGCTGTGGGCGCCGAGCACACCGCCGCAACCGGGGCACAACACGTTCCAGGTCAGGTCGAACAATCCAAGCCGCGACGCGTGCAGAAAGCCCGAAATCACCCGCTCTTCGTCCAGCCCGCTGCGTTTCGCAAAATCCAGCACGTTGATGCGGTTGAGCTCATGGTCCTGGCCGTTCTCGACCGCAAGCCGGATCGCATCGGCCACCGCGGGATCGGCGGTCTGATTGAGCATGGAAAATTGCGCTTTTACGTCACTCATGATCGCAGCCTAGAGCAGTTTGAGCGGGCCTCCAAGCCAGGCAATGCGCCATGCGCATTACCGCGGCTCGATGGCAAACAGCGGTGAGCGGTCCGGCTGGGTCGTCACCACGCCGACCGGCATCACCGGCGCCTTGTCGACCATGCTGATACGGAACGCGCCGATCATCTTGGCCAGCGCCAGCACCGCCTCCACCAGCGCGAAATGCGCGCCGATGCAGACGCGCGCGCCGACGCCGAACGGCAGATAGGCGAAGCGATCGGGCGGCGTCCCCGTCATGAAGCGCGAGGGCACGAACGCGTTCGGATCACGCCAGAGCTTTTCGTGCCGGTGCAGCAGCCACGGCGCGATCAGCACGACGTCGTTTTTCTTCACCGGCATGCCGCCGATCGTATCCGGCCCGGCCGCCGCGCGTATGATCAGGAAAGCGGGCGGGTAAAGCCGCATGGTCTCGTCGACCACCGCGCGGGTGAATTTCAACCGCTCGATGTCAACCGCCCCGTTTACGGTGGCGAGCTCGCCATTGACGCTCGCGCCCTGCACCTCGGCCGCAACCTGTTCCTGGGTCGTGGGGTCGAGTGCCAGAAGATAGAGCGACCAGAACAGCGCGGTGGCAGTCGTCTCGTGGCCTGCGAGAATCATGGTCGCGACTTCATCGCCGAGTTGTTCGTCGGTGAAGGCATCGCCGGTTTCGGGATCGCGCGCCGCGCCCATCAGGTCGAACAGATCGCGCGGCGGGGCGCCTTCAGTCTTGCCGGCGGCGCGGCGCTCTTCCATCAGCATGCCGACAAAGGCCGTCCAGCGCTTGCGGAAGCGGGCGCGCGCGAAATCCTGCGGGCTTGGCCAGCGCGGCGGCAGCAGCATGTCGAGAAAATGCGGCGACGCCAGCCGCTCGCCATACTCCGTCACGAAATTGCGCAAGGCGGCGCCATGGCGGTCCATACCGAACGAAAACATCGTGCGTCCGGCAATCTCCAGCGTCATCCGCTGCATCGCTTCGCGCAAATCGACCGGCGCATTGCTGGCGGCCCTGAGCTTGGCGATGGTCTGGTCGGTAGCGGCCAGCATGTGCGGAACCAGCGTCGTCACCGCGCGCGGCGTGAAGGCCGGCGACAGCGTTCGGCGCTGATGTTTCCAGGCGCGTCCCTCGGCGGTCAACAATCCGTCGCCGACCAGCGGCCGTAGCACCCGGAAGCTGGCCGGCGTGCGCGTATAATTCTCGTAATTGTCGACCAGGACATGCCGGATGGCGTCCGGCGTGTTGAGAATGAAGGTGCTGCGCCGGAAAAAACGGCCGCGGACGATGTCCTCTTCATAGGCCCGCTGGCCCCAGCTGCCGATCACGTTCTCGCGGATCGCCTTGATCCGCCGCAGCATCGTCATGTCGTCAGGCGCACGCGGCGGGCTCGGTGGCACCAGCGGCTGCGCGACCGGCATGTCGTAGGCTTCGGCAATGCTCATGGGCGCCACTTTCGTAGCCCGGATGAGCGAAGCGATATCCGGGATGGTGCCAAAGCCCCGCATATCGCTGCGCTCATGCGGGCCAAAATCTATCCAATATCTATCTATGTCTCCGATCCCGGCATGACAAAGGCGTCGGCACCGGGAATGGTCGAGAAACAGCTAATAAGTCAGCTCAGCTACCGCAATCCGGTTTTCCGCTGCCGGCCAGGCCCGCGCCACGATTCGCTCCTGGTTGAACAGCGCCACCACGGCGCGGCCCGCCTCCTCGGCCGGAAGCCGCAAGGTGGTGACCGAATCGGTCGGCACGCCCGGTTTCACGTCCTTGGGCTCCTTGCCGTCGAACAGCACCACGTCGCGCGGCAGACCGAAATAGCCCCGCGGCCGCGACATCAGCACGACAGCGCCGGCCCCGGAATCGGCAGACCCGAGCGGCCGGGCGGCCCGCAAATGCAGGATGTCGGAGGAGCGCGGGAATGGCGAACGGTAAAAATGCGTCGTGGTCGCGTGCGGCGAGGTCAGCACGATTTCGAGGTACCAGCTGGGATCGACCTGCGCCGGACCCCAGCGGCCATCGGCGCCGGTCTGCGAAGAATGAATCGGCCCGCCATTGCGTTCGCCGGTCTCGGCGGAGACGCGATAGACGTCGACCGTTGCGCCGGAAACCGGACGGTTGGTCTGAACGCCGGTCGGCGTGCCCGTCACCAGCCCGCTCAGCCTGACCTGCGCTTCCGGCACGATATCGAGACGCGACGGTTCGCGGCCGGCAATGAATTTGTAGATCTCGCGGAACGCGCGCGGATGGTACGCGGTCTCGCGATGATCGATTGCCCCAAGCGCCAGATTGGTTGCTCCCTTCAGCGCCGGACCTTCTGCGGTCACGCCGGTTGGCGTGCCCGGCTTGCCGACGAAGCGGCCGTCGGCTTGCGCGAATTTGTCGATGCCATCGCTGCGCAGCGTCAGAAATGCCGTGCCCGCCGTAACCTCGTTTTCGCCCTCGTTGAGGCCGCGCAGAAAAGGCCCGCGGCCGTTGAACTCGCCGCCGAGGCCGTCGTCCCAGTCATAGACGCCGTGGTTGGGAACGCCGCACAGCACGGCATGGCCGACATCGCCGCCGCCGCCGTTCTTGACGTAGTTGCGTATCGAATTGCCGCCGCGCGAATTGCCGACCAGCGCGACGCGCGGCGCACCGGTGCGGCGCTTCAGTTCCTTGATCGCTTCCGCGAGTTCGCGGCGCTGGTCTTCGGTCGACGAACGGTTCGGCTGCTCCATCTTGTCGTCGCTGCGCGCCAGGGGATCGGTGAAGTTGATCGCGAACATCCGATCGTGCGGCACGCCGTTCGACTCCATCCGCCACAGCGTGGTGATCCAGAGAGCGGCATGATCGCCATTGCCGTGCACGAACAGGATCGGCGGAATCTCGGCGGCCGCAGGCACAGCCTGTGCCAACGCCCCGAATCCGAAGGGGCCGCCCAGCAAAGATAGCGCGCCGGCGCTTTTCAGGATCGATCGCCGCGATAGACTCATTATGTGACCTTCCGTTACTTTTCAGTACTTTAGCTGTGTCCTAGCACCACCGAGAGCGGTGTAACTACTGGACAGGGCGGGGTTTTCGCAGGCATCACTTTAAAATCAAATGGAATCAAACCAGTGACAGGGGACAGGCGGAACGGACCATGACCGACCAGCCGAAGCGCTCGCGTTTTGCCGCCGACAGCATCGCAGCGCCGCTACGGCACGCGGTGTTCCGCCGGATATGGCTCGCCAGCCTGGTGTCCAATCTCGGCCTGTTGATCCAGGGCGTCGGCGCGGCCTGGGCGATGACGCAGATGACGTCCTCGGCCGACAAGGTCGCATTGGTGCAAACCGCGCTGATGCTCCCCATCATGCTGATCTCGATGCCGGCCGGCGCCATCGCCGACATGCACGACCGGCGCGTCGTGGCGCTGGTCTCGCTGTCGATCGCACTGGTCGGCGCCACCGCGCTGACCGTGCTGGCGTGGCTTGACCTCGTCACCCCGAATGTGCTGCTGGCGCTGTGCTTCATCGTCGGCTGCGGCATGGCGTTGTTCGGGCCGGCCTGGCAGGCCTCGGTCAGCGAGCAGGTGCCGGCGGAAACATTGCCGCAGGCCGTCGCGCTCAACGGCATCAGCTATAACATCGCGCGAAGCTTTGGACCGGCGGTCGGCGGCATCGTGGTCGCGACCGCGGGTGCGGTCGCGGCGTTCGCGGTCAACGCGGTGCTCTATCTGCCGCTGATGGTCGTGCTGTTCCTGTGGAACCGCACCCATGAGCCGTCGCGCCTGCCGCGCGAGCGCCTCAACCGCGCGATGGTCTCCGGCGTGCGCTATATCGCCAACTCGCCGTCGATCCGCATCGTGCTGATACGAACATTGGTCACCGGCCTGATCGGCGGTTCGGTCTCTGCGCTGATGCCGCTGGTGGCGCGCGATCTCTTGCATGGCGGCGCGCAAACCTACGGCATCATGTTGGGCGCCTTCGGCATGGGCGCCGTTATCGGCGCGCTCAATATCACGGAAGTGCGCAAGCGGCTGAGCGGCGAAGCCGCGGTGCGCGCCTGCGCGATATCGATGGCCGGCGCGATTGCCGCGGTGGCGTTCAGCAAGAACGCGGCGCTGACCGCAGCGGCCCTCGTGCTCGCCGGCGGCGTGTGGATGCTGGCGGTCGCGCTGTTCAACATCGGCGTGCAGCTCTCGGCGCCGCGCTGGGTCGCGGGCCGCTCGCTGGCAGCCTTCCAGGCCGCGATCGCCGGCGGCATCGCGGTCGGAAGCTGGGGCTGGGGCCATCTTACGGACTACGCCGGCGTCGAGGCGGCATTGCTGGTCTCCGCAGGCCTGATGCTGGTTTCGCCTGTTCTCGGCATTTGGCTTCGCATGCCGCCGGTCGGCGCGCGCAACGAGGCTGCCACCGAAGTGCTGGCCGATCCCGAAGTGCGGCTGTCGCTGACCGGACGCAGCGGACCGCTGGTGGTCGAGATCGAATATCGCGTGGCGCAGGACAACGCCCGGCTGTTCCACAACGTGATGCAGGAAGTGCAGCTGAGCCGCCAGCGCAACGGCGCCTATGGCTGGTCGATCGCGCGCGACATCGCCGATCCCGAATTGTGGACCGAACGCTATCACTGCCCGACCTGGCTGGATTATCTGCGCCAGCGCAACCGCGCGACGCAATCCGAACGCGCGTTGCATCAGCGCGCGATCGACTTCCACCTCGGACCCGAGCCGATCCGCGTGCGCCGCATGCTGGAGCGGCCGTTCGGATCGGTGCGCTGGAAGGAAGATACGCCCGACCGCGCCGCCAACGAGGTGTTGCCGGTCGCGACCGTGGCGGGGAGCAGTACGTAGATATCTCACCATCGTTATTCCGGGGCGCGACGTAGTCGCGAGCCCGGAATGACGGGAGTGCGTTACCGCCCGTGGCTCGCCAGCGTTTGCTGACAGCCCTTGCTGATACGGGCGCGGTTCTGCTGCAGGCACGCCAGCACGACCATGTCGCCGTCATTCATCTGGGCGCGGCAAAACCGCGAGACGTCGCGGGCGCAGGCGTCATGGCCCGGCTGCTGCTGCGCCGAAGCCATTGAGGTCATCAGAACCAAGGGAATAACGAAAAGAAATCTGGTCATCTTAGTTGCCTTCACACACAGCAATAAACGATCCCCGCCTTCTATCGCGTTTTCAGGCGAAAGCCAGCCCGGACCTGATCCGGCAAAAGACGGTTTGGTGCAGGAAGTCAGCGGCCGGGAAACGAAAAAACGCCTGCGTCGCATCGACGCAAGCGCTTTTCGAGAGCCGAAGCGGAATGGGATTATTGCGCGGCGACCTTGCTGGACTTCTGCGCGGCGAAATCGCGGTCCATCACCGCGCGGCAACCGCTGGAGAGATTGCCGCGATTCTTGACCATGCAGGCGGTGATCTTCGGAATGTTCGGGATTTCGGAGCTGCAGAGGCGGAAGGCATCGCCCGTGCACTGCGAGCGGGCTTCTTCGCTGAAGGCGTAGCCCGCGGTCGAGGTAACAGCGGAAAGCGAAGCGGCAACGGCCAGCACGACACTGACGTTGCGAACGGTGGTGAAGAAAGCGGTCATTTTCGGCTCCCATTGGCGCCGCGGATGCGGGGCCCCTTGTTGATGACCGCACCATGCACCGGGGTTCCCACACCCCGCTGTGACGTTCATCACACAGAGATAAGCCCCTAATTTTCCTGAACTCCCGGCGCCGTGTTGGGGAGGCGTTAAGACCTTATTGGCATTAATGGCCCGTTGCGTTGTGTCCCTTGCGTTATGTGGAAAGTGTAGCGATGCGTAATGCGTTAGGCCTGATGCTGGCCACTGTTGTTTCGGCGGCTGTGATCGCCGGTGTTTGGTTCTGGACCTCCTCGCCGCGTGCTGATGCGGCCCCTCAAACTGTCGCCGCCCGCAAGGCCGAGCCGTTGCCGGCCGCCGCCAAGCCAAAGGATGACGTCGAGGTAACGGCTTCGCTCACGAAGCCGGCCCCGCCGCCGGCACCTGCTGCGCCGGTGGTCGCAAAATCCGTTTGCGCCAATCCCGATGCGCTCGGCGTCAGCCGCACCGTCATTATCGACACCACGGGCGGACCGGGTTTCGGTTTCCTGCAATACAAGCAATTCGACTTCCTGACCGAGAAAGAGGTCGTGCTGACCTTCGACGACGGTCCGTGGCCGACCACGCCTGCGGTGCTGAAGGCGCTGGCGGACGAATGCACCAAGGCGGTGTTCTTCCCGGTCGGCAAGCACACCACCTATCACCCGGAAATCCTCCGCCAGGTTTTCGTAGCCGGCCACACCGTCGGCTCGCACACCTGGTCGCACGCGCATCTCGACAGCAAGAAGATGACGGAAGCGCAGGCCAAGGAAGAGATCGAGAAGGGCTTCAGCGCCGTGAAGATGGCGATCGGCGCTGCACCCGCGCCGTTCTTCCGCTTCCCCGGGCTCGGACACACCCAACCCACGCTGGCCTATCTCGGCACGCGAAACATCTCGATGTTCTCGGTCGACGTCGATTCCAACGACTTCAAATCGAGCGGTCCCGACCAGGTCATCCAGAACGTCATGACCAAGCTCGACAAGCAGGGCAAAGGCGTCATCCTGATGCACGATCTGCAGAAGCACACGGCAACCGCCTTGCCGACGCTGCTGCGCCGCCTCAAGGCCGGTGGCTACAAGGTCGTGCTGATGAAGGCCAAGGTGCAGCTTGAGACCTTGGCCGAGTATGATGCGATGCTGGTCAAGGACCTCAAGGTCCCGACCGTTGCCAGCCGCCCGATCGCCAGCGTGGTGCAGACGGCTCAGGACTAAGGCGATCGCGGCAGCGCCGCCAACGCAATCATCCCAAGCAGCAACGCGCCCCCGGATTGATCCGGGGGCGCATCTTGTTTTCTCGGATTACCAGTAGATGCCGTGCCGACGCAGTTCGTTGATGATGCGCGCTTCGTTCCAGTAACGCTTCTTCCGGGGCTTATCGTAGCGCGGACCATCGTCATACGGCCGACGCGAGTCCGAGTATCGGGGGTCGTCCTTGTATTTCGGCTCATCCCGATATCGCGGTTCTTCCTTGTATCGCGGCTCGTCCCTGTAGCGTTCGGGCTTGGGTTCGACGATCGCCGGCCGCTCGACATACTTCGGAGCCTCGGTCTTCGGCGCGTCCGCCTTTGGCGCTTCGGCTGCTTGCGGGAGTTCCGCAACGCGCGGAGCTTCGGCGGTCTGCGAAATGGTGTTTGCCTTGGGGGCGGGTGCCGGGGCGGTCGTCTGCAGGCCGCTTCCGGCCAGCGAGAGGCTCCGGTTATCCCCTCCTTGCGCGGTGGCAGACGCCAAAACGAACCCTGCGATCAGAATGAGTTTGCGCATGATGTGTCTCCCGTTTTTGGTGGCGGGAAAACTAGGCGAGGACCGCGGATCGTTATGTGAGATAGGTCACGTAAGGGCGTGTACGATGGGCGGGGTGCCGGCATTCGAACCCGTGGGCGCACAACACTAGCGGGGCCGTGCTGCGCCGTCGGCCAGTTCCAGGGGATCTTGAGCGGCCTCAAAACGGGGAATGATGTCGGCGGGAAGTGCAACCAGCTTTGCTGCACGGTTGATGGACGATCCAAATACGGTGGCTGCCGCGACGTGCTTTGCCAGTTGCGTGTAGTCGTTCCAAATCAAATAGAACATCAGTGGTGGCTGCTCTCCATTATCAAGCAATTGGCTGGCGCGTTCGCCGGCTCCCTCGGTGAGCCACCATTGGTGCGCCAACGTGACAATCCTTCGAAAATTACGAATCGTGCCGGACTGCTTGCCGGGGTGAACGCCGGACAATTGAGCGCAATGTGTCAGCCAATTGAGGCCAGCCAAAATAGCGATCGCAAAATCGGTCGTCGCAGTTCCGGTGAAATCGATCACGGTCTCGTCGTGAGGGCGCTGAAACAGATAAGCGTTCATCATCTCGATCTGGCGGTCCGCACCGGTCAGCAACTCGAATTGCGGGCTTGGCACCATCGTCACATATCGCATCGCTTCGAGCCGGGTGTGATCCCAAACCGAGCTGATATCGCCATCCAGATCCGAAAGCGCCCGCTTGCAGGCCGGATAGATCAGTTTGCCGTTATCGGCATCATCGAGGTATCGCGGAACGCGGCTGCGTATTTCTTCAAGGATCGCGTGCGGTCCGCCAACGCGCCCCGTGTCGGCGGACTTCGTCGAAGGCTTTTTCGATTTCCACCAGTCAAACACTGCCTTGCCCTCTGGCCAGGCTAAGAAATCAGGAGCAAAGCCAGATAATAGCGACTGCCATTGGCAAGCCCAAGACCAGGGCAACGGCAATTGTCGATGTGAATGCGGAAAGCAAATTTACCCCCAGTTGCACCTTGCCCGGTTCAGACATGGCTCTACTCCACGGTTCGGAAAGGCAAAAAGCCGGTCACCGGGACAGCGGAGACGGCTTCTCGCCGCACACTCGTTTCCAGAAGGGACGACGCAGGGTGCGCCGACATGGTTAATGGAGGGTTAACGGCGCGGGATGGGCACGGAAAATGCCGGCACGGCCACCTCGGGGCTGAGAACAGCGGGCACCATCGCTGGAACGTAGTCGGCTACAGAACCAGCTGTTACCTGGGGAACAGCGCGCCGATTCACCTTCAAGCATTCTCCCAATCACAGGACGCGAACGGTCGCGCCCGACCCAACAGGAGCGAGAGCCATGAACACGCAAACCCAGCAGATTGCCGCCCCTGACGTGCTGACCGATGAAGCGCTTGCAGCCGTGTACGGCGGCGCGAAGCAGCAAGTTACGAAAGCGGAATATGAGCGCATCCTTGCCAAGATGATCGCTGACAGTAAGCCCAAAACTTTTTTTGGATTGTTCTAGATAGATCTCGAGCCCTGAGGTTGGCGGAATGATCTCGGTACTCCGCAAGACGCCTCGGATCCGTCGGAAAGCTGGTGCCGCAAACAGGACTCGAACCTGTTACCCCGTCATTGCTTGGGATGGTGCAGCAGTTCGTCTAAGGCCCGTCAAACCGCAAAAGCTGGTGCCACAGGGTCCCCTCGGCCAGTTAGCTAATAGTATCTTGGCGGGTCTTCGCCGGTCCCCGCGTCCCCGCGACAAGTCGCGTACCGGGCCTGGCTTTGATTCTCCATTCGTAATCTGGCCGCATGAAGCGCGGCTTATTACAGAACGATTTGTGCCTGCACGAGTGAGAGAATCTAGGGACGGCGCCCATCAGGGAAACCCTAAGCGTCGAGATTTGACACTCTCTTCAATTGCGGTTCCAATCAAAACAATGATCTGGGCAAACTGTCGGAAGCAGTCCCAGAAGTACGTAAATCCCGCCAATAGTGGTCGACACGAATGCAAATTTCCGTAGTAGTCCCGGCTCATAACGAGCAAGAGAACTTGCCGGTATTGCTTGATCAGATTCTCAACGCTATTCCGACGGGGTTGCATGAAATAATTGTCGTGGATGATGGAAGCACCGACGACTCTCTTGCCCTTGTCAAGGCGGCGTCTCACTCAGATCAACGGATAAAATATATCGGGTTCTCGCGAAATTTCGGGCACCAGACTGCTCTCCGCGCCGGATTGAGGGCCGCGACTGGCGACTGCGTCATCACCATGGATGCCGACCTTCAACATCCTCCGCGCCTGCTTCCTGACTTGGTGTCGAAGTGGCGTGAAGGTTTCAAGATTGTTTTGACCATACGAAAGGATGTCGAAAATCTTTCTGGCTTTAAGCGTCTAACTTCCTCCCTCTTTTATAAGCTCATGAATTCTGTCTCGGACGTTTCAATCGATCCAGGGAGTGCTGATTTCCGTTTGCTCGATCGCAAAGTAGTGGACGTTATCAACAACCTTTCCGAACATGATTTTTTCCTTCGAGGCATCATTCCCTGGGTCGGATTTCCCGTTACGAAAATTGATTATACACCGGATCAGAGGCTATACGGTTCGACCAAGTATTCCCTGCGAAAGATGATCTCGTTCGCGATCACCGGTGTTATTGCAAATAGCGTTCAGCCCCTGAGGCTGGCTACAATTCTAGCTCTCATTATCGCAAGTCTTAGTGCTCTCTACGCGATGTACGCGATGATGATATTCCTGACTTATGGCCGAGTCGTTCCCGGCTGGACATCAGTTGCATTGGTGGTCTCGGTCATCGGGGCACTCCAGCTGTTTGTGCTCGGAGTGGTGGGAGAGTATGTGGGAAGAATTCTTCGGGAGACCCGGAACCGACCTGGATATGTGATTTCGCAATCAAACATTGATCGAGCAGGAGAATGATGGCGGTCTTTCGACACGAGGATGTCTATACCATCCATACAGACCTCGGAGGTCGCGCACATGGACGATAAGAAAGTGCAGCTGCTGGAACGGCAACGAGAGCATTTCAATTCGATTGCCGATCGTTACCATGAAGGACGGCAAGCCTCCAATCATCGCTTCCTAAAAGATCTGATGTGGAGTGATATCTTCTCCAGTTTTCAGAATCTAAAGGGCTCGCATCTCGATGTTCTCGAGCCGATGTGTGGATTTTGCGACGGGTATGATATCGTCCGAAATCACCTTTCAGCAGATATCAGCTACCAGGGATTCGATTATAGCGACGCGGTTGTTGAGTCGATCAAGAAGACCAATCCCGGAATTCAAGTATGGCAAGCCGATGCAACCAAGTATTTGCCCGCAGTCGATAGTTATGACCTGATCATCTTGATTGGTGGCCTCCATCACACCCCCCTGGACGCACAAGACATTGTTAGAAACCTCACAACAGGTTTACGAACTGGCGGTCTGTTTGTCAGCTATGAGCCGACGCACGGCAACCCGCTTTTTCGAATGGTGCGCGAAGGCATCTATAAGAACAACTCTTTGTTCGATGAACAAACCGAACGTGCGTTTCCTGTAAGTGAGCTCTGCAAATTGTTTGTTGACGCTGGATTAAGGCGAGAGCTCATCCGATATCCAGGCCTGCTTTCCTACATTCTCTACTACAATCCCGACGCATTTCCTGCCCTGAACATTGGTGGGAAATCGTTTGTGAGTTTGTTGTACTCGTTCGATAAGCTCTTTTATAAAAATGCAATGGGACGGGCGCTCTCGTTTGCAACGCTTTCAGTTTGGCAAAAACCATAGGGGCATTTAGAGCCCATCCCAATCGCCGATCTGGACGTTCCAATCAGCTGGAACTTGCTCGGCGCCGGGTGCCCGAAAATAGAGCGACTGACGTTTTGGCAGTAGAACTTGCGGAAGTCGCAGATATCTTCTTCTTAAGCTGGGGTACAACGGCGGGCTGGTCATAATGAAATTCGCTTGCATGCCCTTGCCCGCACCGACGCTTTCTGATTCCTTTATCAGATCAGCAAGTGCCCTTTCGCTGCGAGCTGCGACTTCCATGACTATGCCGACCTTGCGTCCAAAGATATTGAACGATCTTTGCACGCAATACCCTTCTTCTCTCTGAATGATGTCGTATCGACAAGCCGGATTTTTCTTGTATCTCCATTCAAGATATTCTCGGTTTCTGAAGAACGAGTAACTGCCATCGCGATCAACTGGATTGAAATCTCCAAAGGTGATCCGACTATTTCCAGGATCATCAAGCCTCGATCTTGTCGCAAAGGGATTTAGAGGTCTTACAAACGTCAGCACATCAGCGGCGAGCCCGAAGCCTTGGCTCTCGATCCCCCGCCTCGAGTTTTCGTTGGGGAAACAGACAAGGAGTTGGCTCCCTAGTTTTTCAACCAATGCGCTCAGGCATGTGCGATAATGGCCCTTACTTCGTTGTGAAGGGAGCGTTGCGATGTCCCCTACTTGCCATCCGTTTTTTACACCAGAGGGCGTGCGGAATAACGTTGGAATCGCAGAGACGCTGGAAACGATCGTTCCCTTGTCCCGAACTCTGGAAATTACGGTCTCGCCAACGGGCGAGAAATACTTCCAGAGATAGAACTCCCGAGTTAGTGTCGCCCCGATTTGGTTCGCCCAAGTAGACCGTTCGAATGCCTCGCGTAGCAATCGAATGTGACGATCAATATCCAGTTCGCGGGCGTTGACGACTGTGACTTGCATTTTCGTGCTCGACTCGGTCAATCGAAAAGAGGGCCAACAATGGCAATATTGGTGACTGGTGGCGCCGGCTATATCGGCGCTCACACAGTTTTGGCGCTGCTAGAACGAGGGCTTTGCCCAATCGTCATAGACGATCTTTCCGCCGGATTCGGTGACTTTGTGCCAAAGAATGTTGAACTCGTCGTCGGAGATATCGGTAATAGGGATCTGGTAATCGACGTCATTCAGAAGAATAAAATAGATACCATTATTCATTTTGCGGGAAAGGTGGATGTTGCGGAGTCGATCGCGAATCCAATGGAATACTATCTAACCAATACGATCAAGGCTCAATCGATCATCAAAGCCGCTGCGGATAGCGGAGTCAAAACGTTCATTTTTTCCTCGACTGCAGCTGTGTACGGGCGATCGGAATCCTCTTTAGTACATGAGGCGTCCCCGCTAGCTCCGATCTCCCCCTACGGTCGGTCAAAGCTGATGACAGAGCAAATCCTTGGCGATGCCCACGCTGCTCACGGCTTAAACTATGCGATCCTTAGGTATTTTAATGTGGCGGGCGCTGATCCTGGCGGGCGATGTGGACAGGTTACACGAAACGCTACTCATCTTATCAAGACGGCTTTGTCGGTCATAATCGGGCGCAGGCCGTTTATCGAGATTTACGGCGATGATTATTCGACGCGAGATGGCACCTGCATCCGTGATTTCATCCATGTTTCGGACGTTGCCAGCGCACATATCTTCGCGCTCGAACATCTACAAACTGCGGGGGAAAGCATCACCTTGAATTGCGGCTACGGCAGAGGCTATTCCGTAAAGGAGGTCTTGAAGGCGGTAGAGACCGTGACGGGTAAAACAATTCCAAAGCGTATCGCCAGCAGGAGGATCGGTGATCCAGTGTCACTCGTCTCAGATAGTTCACGCTTACGCGGTCTAGGATGGAAGCCAAAGTTCGACAATTTGTCCACGATCATCGAACACGCTTACAGTTGGGAAATGACTTTGGCTAATTACGACCCGGAGTAATCTCGTTCGATGGGGGTCAGTTCATTTTCGTTGGAATCGCTGCCGCTTACGATAGCGAGTTAGTTGGCCATCGGCGTGACCCATCGGGTCATGGACGATATCAAAGCCATCCGAACCGCGACCCTCGCTCAGCCCACTTCAGTGATGGCAAGATAGGGCGGCACTGTGGTAGCAACTGAATCGATGTCGACCCCCGCCCCTCTCGCTTCTTGCCGTTTAAACGTATGACTTTATCGGACGATACCTTATGAGCTCCCAATATTATGCGACTGCGATAAGCCTTTTTAGACGCAGTTGGCATGCAACGCGACGAGTGCGGCTATTTTTACAGCAGCATTATGTGGAAATACTCGCGTTTATCTGGCCAGTCATCTTCTTGCATCGCTATTTGATCGGGAGCGTCGGCGGCCGCTATTCCCTGACGATCAGCAACGATTTCCTATTATACTACGTGTACAAGCCTTATTTGCTGGATTTCTATGCGCAACTTCGCATGCCGATTTGGTCGCCGACTGAGGCAGCCGGCTTTTCCCTGATTGGAAGTGCGCTCGCCCAACCATTCTATCCGCCGACTATCCTTCTCATTGCTTTCTACCGCGTGGTCGGTGGGTTCAGCAGCTTTGACTATCATTGGTACACCATACTCCATGTCTGCCTCTTCAGTTTGGGAATCGTAATTTGGCTACGCCGCCAACTGGGCCTTTCAGCACGAGCCGCGTTGTTTGCTGCGCTCATTATCGCAGTCAGCTTCAAGATGACCGACATTCTGCGGTTCCCAAACGCAGTGTTCAGCGTAGCCTGGTATCCGTGGATACTCATTGGATTGACGTTATGCACGCGTAAGGGCTTCGGGTTGGTCGGATGGCTTGTCACGATTGCCTCGACCTTGAATCTTTGCACCGCTGGCTATCCATACTTCATAATCTACGCCCTATTTCTAATCGGACCCTACTTGTTGATCGTGAGCTACGGCCCGACGCGAGGTGTCATCTCCTTGAACGAAGGAGTTCCAGGAGGGGGATTTCTCAAAAATCTGGTGGTGGGTACCTCCGCCCTGACAATTGGAGGTCTGGCAAGCTTGCCTTGGCTGTTGGAAGTGCGCCAGATCTTGAGCTTTACCGCCGCGCGCTCAACTGCTGACTATGAGTTCGCCACCAGATACTCTTACTCGCCACTTCAGACTCTCGGTGCCTACGTCTTCCCGCCCGTGGGAAATCCAGAGGGGTGGGTCTATTTCGGTACGCTCAGCCTCTTCATCATTTCATTCTTCGTGGTGATTGTGCTGCACAGGCCCAAGACGCGAAGCGCGGACTTTTGGCTCATTGTACTCAGCGCATGCTGGATCGCGACCGTAACTGGCATGACACTCGGGCGGTATTCATATTTGTTTGACATGGTCTGGAGCACATTTCCTTTTCTGCAAGGTCTGCGAATTTGGGGCCGCCTGAATATCGTATTGCTTCCGGTCTTCGCGCTCCTTCTTGCTCGCGCTTGGCAAGTCTTCGAAACACAGCTGATTTCGCCAAGCGATCTATCTCGGTCGTGTAAGTTCGCTCTGTATTCATTCATGGCACTCGTGGTCGCAGTTCAACTCGGCCTTTTGTTCGGTGCAACGTTTGATTACTACTGGCTCCATTATGCCGTAGCTCAGCTTGGGCCCGCTTGGTGGTACCCGCTCATGGGCGTCGTTTCTGCGCTGACGATGGCATTCTTCATGTCTACAGCCGTTCGCCGCAAAATCTCCATACCGCCAGCGGCATTTTTGATTGTTTGCGTCGGCGTTATCACCGTTGATATTTGGCCGGAGTCCAGCACGCAGTGGGCAGCTCGTTATCCCGACCGATACAGCACCCGCGTAACGCACCCTATCGCGGATCAGGTCTCCGCCGGATTTACCGCTCCACGTCGGAGTGTTTATGGAGCAATTTGGCCGGAGTTTCTCCCATCGTTTAACCTCGGAGTCGTCTCCGCTTGGTACAGTGAGGGTTATGTCCGCTTTTATAATCGTTACTTCAATGGGGATGCTAGCGTACGGCCGGACCTGCCGGCGGAGGAACGCGCGGCGCTAGAAACTTTCCTCGGCATCCGTGATGGCTCCAGGCTGTTCTTGACCCGAACTCTCGACCACCCCACTATCGCCAGCTTCCTGGCTGATGCGCGTGAAGTGGAGCAGAGCAGCCGCATAACTGTTGAGCGCTATGATGGGACCGAACTCCGCGTCCGCATCACCGCAGGCGAGCCGCTGATCTTAAGCTTTGTTGACAATTGGCTCCCTGGCTGGAACGCGACTGTGAACGACAAGCGAAGGACTATCGAACTGTTGTTCGGAACCTTCAAAGCCTTACGTGTCGATCCAGGGGAAAATGAAGTTCGGTTCACATATCGTCCGGAGATGTTGAAGTATTTCTCGGCGACCCCTTAGCTTCGTTTTCATCTATCTCGGCAACACAGTGCCCGAATTGCTTGTCTGTCAGTCATAGCTTCTTCGCGAAAGTCGCTTTCGGGGTAGGAGACTTACTCGTCGGATATTTTGACCGGAATCCGCAGTGGTCTTCCCGTTACTCCGAAATACGCTCGGGTCCGCTTTCGCCCATTAGGCGAAGTGGTGCCGCAAACAGGACTCGAACCTGTGACCCCGTCATTACGAATGACATCTTCAGACGCATCAACCTCAGTCAAATCTGATCAAATGGAACGGCGCGCAATATAATTACGTAACATTATCAGTTAGTTACAGCCTAAACTCCCTTTTTCTCTGATCAAATCGCGACATCTCGTTATCCAACTGTTACATTGGTTATTGCATTGGTTAATAGGATCCGCAGGATGCCGGCCGCGAAGATCACTGACGCATGGGTTCGCAACCTCACCTGGGCTAAGGCCGTCAACCAATATCGCAAAGGTGACAAGCCCGACCCGAAACAGATCACGTTCATCGATACGATGGATCGCGGCCTTGCACTCGTGCTGGTCTTGGGCGCGGGCGGAACCAAAGCCTTTCGGGTAATGACCTACGTCCGGAGCAAGGCGCAAAGCACGAAAATCGGCACCTATCCCAACCTGTCGGTCAAGGATGCCCGCAACAAGGCTCGCGAGTTCCATAGAAACCCCGACAGGTTCAAGGAACAGGCCGCTGCGGCGGAAAATACCTTCAAGGCGGTCGCGGAAGAATATCTCCGACGCGAGTGCGGCATGCTGCGTGATGCTGACGGAAAAGCAACATTCAAAGGTGGAAAGTTGCGCAGCGGTGCATGGCGGCGCGGCGTGTTGGAACGCCTCGTCTACAATGCCATTGGGGACCGTCCAATCGGTGACATCAGGCGCTCAGAAATCGTCGGGTTTCTCGACAAGATTGAGGCCGGCGAGTTGACCAACGACAAACGCGGCCCGATCAGAGGCGGTCCGGTGATGGCCGATCAGACCCTCGCCATCATTCGTAAAATCATGAATTGGTGGGCCGCGCGGTCCGACGACTTCCGGTCGCCGATCGTTCGCGGTATGGCCCGCACCAAGCCCAAGGACAGGGCGCGTGAGCGTATCCTGACCGATGACGAGCTGCGCACTGTTTGGAAAACAGCCGAGGACAGCAAGGGCCCGTTTGAACGCTTCTTGCAATTCCTGCTGCTAACTGCTGCACGCCGCACGGAAGCTGCGGGTTTGACCTCCGCTGAATTATCGAATGACAATTGGACCCTTCCCTCGGCTAGAAACAAGACCAAGGTCGACCTCGTTCGTCCGCTAAGCGATGAGGCAATGCGCGTCCTGTCACGGTTGCCAAGAATTGTCGGGTGCGATTTCGTTTTCAGTACGGACGGCAAATCGCCAATTAGCGGCTTCAGCAAGTTCAAAAAGGCGTTCGACGCAGAATGCGGGATCACGGGTTGGACGCTACATGACCTACGGCGCACTGCGCGATCGCTCATGAGCAGGGCGGGTGTTCCGAGCGACCACGCCGAAATCTGTCTCGGTCACGTGATTGCTGGTGTTAGAGGTACTTACGACCGTTACAAGTATCACGCGGAGAAAAAGGCGGCGTTCACAGCGCTGGCGGCGCAAATTGATCGCATTGTTTATCCCAGGGAAAATGTCGTGGAGATCGGGTCGTCGCGGTCATGAGCAAGCGCACCTTCAGTTATGACAGCGAGGCTCGCCGACGCGCCACGAAGCGCAGGGTGGCGGTATACACGTTGGATGAGTGCCTTCTCAAAGCCAAACGGGGGGATAAGGCCCCCCTGGCAAGGCACCTGCGAGAGGGCTGTACAATCGTTGAACAACGACACCTCGATGCACTCGCCGACTTGATTTCGGCTCCGAAGAGAGGAAAGGGCCGCCCTCGCGGTCATGATCCATCGGAAAGGGCTCAAGCACTTCGAATTATTGTTGGGATGGTCCGACGACTTGAACGCGATTGGCTCGCGAAAAATCCGAACAAGGCATTCCGAGGACGCCGGAAGAAAATTGCGGAGGCACTTGCCATGATCGGAGACGACGATTTTTCGTTTGCCGATCCCATTACCGAAGCGGAAATTTACGCCGCATTGAACAGCGGCGGCTCTTCCCAGAAAAATCGGAATTAATTCGATAAAACTTCGCGAGTTTTTGCCGCATGCTCGATATCCAATTCGAGGTGCACGACATGACTAAGCATGACCATCAGCCCGTGACTACTATCATCGACGACCATCTTTATCCTCGCGACCAGGCAATCCGTTTTTTGGGCGGCGTAAGCACCCCAACTCTCCGTCGGATGGAAAAGGAAGGCGTTCTGAAGCCGATCCGGCTGAACAAACGATCGGCGACTGCGCAAGTCTATTACAAAGGTAAGAACATTCGCGAAGCGCAGGACGAATGAGGCCGACCGCGCCTCCGCAAGATGTGACATCCGCAATCTAAAGCGCGCGTGCCCCGACGCTCAGTCTGGGCCAGCAAGCCATAACTGCAGCCAAAAAATGGGTTCTGCGCCAACGCGCAGGCCTACTGAACATCAGCAAAGGTGAGGACATGCCCAACGACCGCACCGGCTATCTCGGCCGCAAGCACAATCTTGAGCTGCAACAAAATAGGCCGCAATTGCGCCGATATCAACTTGATGACCTTGCAGCGATAAACAACGCCTTCGAGGAAGATCGTTGCGTTCTTTATCAAGGGCCAACCGGCAGCGGCAAAACCGTGCTGGCTACTGAGTTCATTCGACGTCGGTGCGATAGACGCATCCTCGTTGTTACCCATCGCGACGAAATCATGCGGCAGTTTTCGCGCGCGTTCGAGCGCTTAGATCTTGAACACGGCATTATCGCACCCGGCTATCCTGAAACCAAGCGCAGGGTGCAATTGGCTTTGGTGATGACCCTGTCGCGCCGCTTGGGCCGGATGGACCAAACACCTACTTTGATCATCATCGACGAAGCGCACCACGCGGCGGCCAAGACTTTGCGCAAGATCATCCGGGCATTTCCGCATGCAGACATTTTAGGCCTGACCGCAACACCTAGAAGACTTGACGGCAAGCCGCTCGATGACATCTTCGACAAGATGGTGACCGGACCTTCGGTTGCGAAGCTGATCGATGAAGGCTGGCTCGCCCCGGTAACGGTGTTTGTACCTCCACGCATTCCCGATTTAGCCAGAGTGAAGATCCGGGCTGGAGATTATAATCTTGGTCAACTTGGTCCAGAAATGTACAAGGGGATTATCGTTGACGGCGCAATTGCGGAATATGAACGGCGTTGCCCGAAGGCGCCGGCGATCGTGTTCTGCGTCGATATTCACCATTCGAAGCTCGTGGCCGAGGCTTTCCGCGGTCGGGGTTACCGCTGCAAACACGTTGACGGCGGCACACCACGCAAGCAACGGCGCGCGCTAATACGGGCGTTGGGCAACGGTCGCATCGATGTCTTGACGAACTGCGGTCTTATAGCCGAGGGGCTCGACGTGCCGGGCGTTGAATGTGTCATCTGCCTGCGGCCCACGCAATCGCTCGCATTGTATTTGCAGATGGTTGGCCGTGCCCTGCGGCCCGGCAAGGAGAGGGCAATCATTCTCGATCACGCCGGCAACGTGTATAGGCATGGGTTGCCAACTGCGGGACGCCGGTGGTCATTGCACGGCAGTCTGCTCGACGATTGCGGCGATGGCCTGCGCCGGTGCCGAGTTTGCGGTGCCGTTAATCCACAGGGTGCCGTCGAATGCACCAACTGCGGTGAACAGCTCTCGCAAGGCCCGCGAAAGGCGCCGATGATCATCCCCGGGCAGAGATTGGCCGAAGCAATCGCAACGCCGGTCACTGATGGCGATATTGCGGGTATGACGTACCAAGAATGCTTGAAGTGGGCTCGGGCAGACGGAGGCAAATTTAGCGGCGATCGTCTCAAGCGTATCGCGAGGGTACGCGGCTTTAAACCTGGATGGGTTTATTACGCGCGGCGTGAGGGGAAGAGGGCGGGGTCCGACCGTGCGGCGTAGACGCATCATCGAGACCTCCTTGGAGATGAACAATTCAGCCGACGGAGCGAATCCGCGGTACGCGAGAACACGCCTAGCGCGGTGTCTCTCATACCCGTAGGGAGCGGGTTAGCGTAATTCGGCAAACCTTACGGGTGCAGCATTGGAAATTGAGCCCAGCGATATTCAAAGACGAGCCGCGTATTTCGATAAGCTCGCATTTCGCCTCCCCTCCGAGCCATCCGAAGCGTTTCTAGGTGAGTTGTGGCGGCATGCCCGACATCTCGACCTCGGTGCTGGGCATCCGATTCTCGGATCAGATCAGCACTTGCTCCTAACAGTTTTCGGGGCACGCCCGACGGGATTGGAGATGTTGGCCACGCTGCAGCACCTTTCGATCAATCGAGTTGAAGTCGCGTTAGACGTCATCCTCAATGATCAAGCGGCCAAACGGCGGCTGCATCAACTATTCAATACGAATTTCGTGCAGCCTTGGCACAAAGGGAAACAAACCTTCGAATATCCAGATGGCACTTACAGAGAGATAAGGCGCTTACCTGGTCGGAATTACAAGTGGTACTGCGACAAGCCGGATAGGATATGGAATAATCCGCACTGCTTTCATTTGGAGGGGTGCCATCAAGGGATACGAGCCGTTCGACGCCTTGGATTACAGAATTGCACCGATCTTCTCTCTTTTGATTTCGCAAGTTACTGGCGCGATCACCTGCGGCTTTTCGAAGTCGACCTGGATCGCCTTGGTCGTTTTCACAACAACCGCCTAACAGGACAGCGGCGTCGTTCGGCTTGGCAGAAAATCTGCTGCACCTTTTGCTACAATGCAGATCGCGCGCGGGGTTCTGTATTGTTTCGAAGCCGAGCGGCTCACTCGATGCAGGAAGTCAGGTCCGTTCAGCAATTTGTAGATTGTTACGGAAGGGGCCCATTCCTGGTCCCGTTGGATGTATCGATTTTCATCCCGGAACCATTCGAGGTGTTACCCCACATTTACGCATGAAGGATCACGACACATATATTGTTTATGTTGCACAAACGATCATAACCTAGTTATCCCATTGATATCTGATGACAATGCAGCAAAAAACTAACTCCTGCGACAATCAGTCATTCCTTGACGTAGGTTTTGCGACACAGGAGGAAAAGAGTTGAATGTCATTCGACGTATGCAGTGCTCTTTGCGTGGTCACCAAAACGATAGTGTTTGAACTCGCAGACGGACGACGCCTTGCCTCAAAATCCTCCCGGCCTGCAAAATACCCAGCTTCTTGTTTCTCTGACCGATGGTCAAAGCGCTAGCCTCCATCTGTCCTATTTCGATATTGGCCATGCCCACATTGAGAGACCCTCGCGCAGGCACAAGATAACGCCCGTTTGCGAGGACACCGCCGGCGGCATCTACAAGGGAAAGGCTTGGATGGTTGATCCGAGGGAGTTTC
Organism: Bradyrhizobium sp. AUGA SZCCT0182; assembly: GCF_018130185.1. Lineage (NCBI taxonomy): Bacteria > Pseudomonadati > Pseudomonadota > Alphaproteobacteria > Hyphomicrobiales > Nitrobacteraceae > Bradyrhizobium > Bradyrhizobium sp. AUGA SZCCT0182. The sequence goes on from NZ_JAFCLY010000020.1 coordinate 64,569, forward strand.
GCCTCCGCTTGGCCTGGGAAAACCGCGAACGGCGCTCTCGTCTGCCAGTCCTTCGGTCGGAAGCATCGTAACCGACGCCAGGGTCCTCTGCGCCGGTCGTACAGGGCGATTTGGGGGTTGGGCCGTGTCTTGCGGCGGAGAATGCAGATAACTAATCAGAGGGCGGCGCAAACGGTCCTGGAGGGGTCCGGGCTTGAGTATTCCGTTAGCGTAGCGCAGAGGCGAGAATGCACCAAAGGGTATATCGGGCGGTCGACCTGGGGGTGCATCCCGCATCCAAATTCAATCTGCTTTGGTAAAGAGCCGCCGACGCCGCGCGCATTTCATTCCCTAAGTCGGTCTTGCGATGTCCACGCCGGAGCAATGTAATCCCATCAATCAACAACCTTGAATTTTTGTCCCTCGGATTTGCATACCATAAAAAGGACGCCCTGAAGGCCATGGAGCCGCTGATGAAATCGACACTCGGTTTAGGCGCTGGCTTCAACGAGTCTGCGCGTCATGGTTGTTTCGACCTCTAGATGGTCAAAATCGTACCTCACCTCGTTGCGCGTCGGCCGGGAGTGAGCAACGTGGCTGGTTCACGTTGAGCACCCCGCAAATCGCCAATCAGCCCCGTCACTGACAGCGCCCTTCGAACCCCGCCTGGACACTCAGCGCAGAACTCCTGGGAGGGTTGGGGTCCTGGTTATCGTTTCGATATGCGCCGCCAGGGAACCTTCGTCTAAAGCTGCGGTTAGGCCTTTTTCAAGGGAGGAACTGATGGCAACGGAAGAAAGAGAAACAGTTAGTTTGATCGGCAGCGATAAGGTTGAAGGTACTGCGGTATACGGAGCGGACGAAACGCAGATCGGTTCGATCGAGCGCGTCATGATCGACAAGCGATCCGGTAAAGTCTCTTACGCGGTCCTGAGTTTTGGAGGCTTTCTCGGTATTGGAGACGATCACTACCCTTTGCCGTGGCAGTCACTGAAGTATGACACCAACCTTGGTGGCTATCGGACCGGTATCACCGAAAAGCAACTGCAAGCTGCGCCAAAATATAGCAGCGACAACGACTGGAGTTGGGAAGATCGAACCCGTACTCGGGGCGTGGACGATTACTACGGCGTCATCCCGACCTAGGTGACTGCCCGACAACTGACGGCGCCTTTTAAACCCGTCTGGATGCTCGGCGCAGAAATCCTGGAAGGGGAAACGTGCTCGATTTTGCGACCAGGGCAAACGACTGGTTGTTTTTAAGGTGGGCGGTCTCGTCAAACTCACCGTTGGTTGTTCGGTGTGAAAGGGCCAAATCAACCGACAAGCCACAGGTCGACGCGCCAGCGGGTTTTGGGTCGCGTAGATGACAGACACTGCGAGCCGGTCGTGATACAAGACTTGAAATCCATGTGCGGATGGGGACCCAATGACAGGAAAGAACGTCACGCGCATAGATCTCTGCGAAGCCGTTTACCAGACCGTGGGCCTGCCCCGAGCCGAGTGTTTGGCCATGGTTGAATTGGTGCTCAACGAGATTACCGACACTTTGGTGAAGGGCGAAACCGTTAAGCTCTCCTCGTTCGGCTCGTTCATTGTGCGCAAGAAGAAACAGCGCGTCGGCCGCAATCCAAAGACTGGAACTGAGGCGACAATTTCGCCGCGTAGGGTCGTGGTATTCAAACCATCGGCGATCCTGAAACAGCAGATCAACGGCAAACCGTCTGGAACAACCGCAGCTACGATCGCGAAGTCTGGCTCTTCAGTACTGCTGCGACCGCGCTCAGCCGATGTCCGCTCTTGACGCCCTAGCAGACGTTGAGCATGGGCAATTTGAGGTCCGTTTTTGGACCCCCAAAGCGGACGTCAGGTCGATGCTATTGAGCCAATTTCGGGCAACCATCTCACTACCCAAGACGCAACGGTCCCTATATGCTGCCGCGCTGGAGAGAACGCGATCCAATGGGGCAGTCTTCGCATCCGCCGCCTGTCGTCCGCCGCCTTGCTGCCATTGTGGCCGCTGACGTGGCTGGCTACAGCCGGCTGATGGGCCTCGACGAGGCCGGGACCGCGCAGGCGATGCGTGGACATCTCGCCGCGGTCGATCCGATTGTCGGCCGCTACGGCGGCAGGACCGTCAAGAACACCGGCGACGGCGTTTTACTGGAATTCCCGTCGATTGTCGCGGCGGTCGAATGCGCGGTGTCCGTGCAGGCCGCCATGGTCGAGCGCAACGCGCACGTGCCGGAAGACGGGCGCATGCTATTCCGTATTGGGATCAATCTCGGGGATGTGTTGATCCAGGACGAAGACATTCTGGGCGACGGAGTAAACGTTGCCGCCCGTCTGGAAGGCATAGCCGAGCCCGGCGGCATTTGCGTTTCAAACCACGTTTACCAGCAGGTCTTGGGGAAGCTCCACGTTTCGTTTGAAGACATCGGACCCCAGACCCTGAAGAATATCGCGCAACCGGTCCGCGCCTATCGTGCCAGGCTCGACGGCGCTGTCCCGATCCTGGCTGCGCCGCAGTTGTCCTTCGACCGTCCCTCAATCGCCGTCCTGCCCTTCACCAACATGAGCGGCGATGCCGAACAGGACTACTTCGCCGATGGAATGGTAGAAGACATCACCACCGCGTTGTCGCGTTTCAAGTCGATATTCGTGATCGCACGAAATTCGAGCTTTACCTACAAAGGCAAAGCGGTCGACGTAAAGCAGGTCGGCCGTGAGCTAGGCGTGCGATACGTGCTCGAAGGCAGCGTTCGCAAGTCGGGAGATCGCCTGCGCATCACCGCTCAACTCATCGAGACGACCACAGGCGCGCATCTGTGGGCCGATCACTTCGACGGCGCGCTGTCGAGCGTTTTCGACCTCCAGGACGAAGTGACGGAGCGCGCCATCTCAGCGATCGCGCCGACGCTGGAGCGGGAAGAGATCGCGCGAGCGCGCAGAAGGCCGACGAACAGCGTGGATGCCATCACGGCGTGCTACGTTGGCCTTCCGGCGATGTACAGACCATCGACCAGCGAGAACAATGACGAGGCGTTGCGGCATTTCAAGTTGGCAACGGTAATCGACCCCAGCTTCGCCACTCCCTACGGTTATGCCGCGATGTGCCTCGTCGTGCGGCGACACTACCAATGGCCAGGGGATGAAGCCCATGACGACGCTGAGGTCAGGCGCCTCGCGCAGTGCGTCAGAGACCTCGGTACCGACGACGCTACCGCGCTCACCGCAGTAGGCTATGCTCTGGCTACCAATCTTGGCGATCTGGATGGCGGCGACGAATTGATCCAGAAGGCGAGACGCGCAAATCCGAACCTCGCGCACGGCCACTTCACAAGTGGAATCATAAAAGCGTGGCGCGGAGAAACAGATACCGCCATCAGCGATCTCACGCTGGGGATGCGGCTCAGCCCGCGCGACCTCTACGGATACGCCGCAATGAGTTCGGTAGGCCTCGCGCACTTCAATGCAGATCGTTACGCTGAAGCCATTCTCTGGTATGAAAAGGGGCTGCGCGAACTAGTCTGGCCTTCGGGACTAAAGGGAGTTATCGCCAGTTACTTCTGGGCGGGACGGACCGAAGACGCCTGCAGGTCGATGACTGATTTACGCCGCATGGTACCCGGATTGCGCGTGTCGAATTACCTCGGCCCCGAGAGCAGCGGCGTTCTCTACCGGCGCGAGGTCACTGTCCAGAAATTCCTTGAAGCCGCGCGGTTTGCAGGTCTGCCGGAGTAACGACGTCCGGTCTTTGCGAGGGCAGCCGGTCATTGCAACGGATCTTCGCCTAGCCGTCTTCGGCTGGATCGTTCAATCGAGACGCGTATGCAAAAGCAGACCGCAGTACAGTCAATCAGACGGTAGCTACTTCCGCTATTGGCACGAAACGGACCAGCGGAGCCAATAGGTTGATGTCCGTTGTCTGGGGTAGACCGGACGTCACCAGTTGATGGCAAAACCGACGCGAATGACCCGGAACGGACATGGGGGCCTGACGTCCTAAAGGGCCTCGTAGAAGCACGCCGAAGCCGGTATTATTCCCGATCCAGCATCGAGGTGGTCATGCACCGTCGTGAATTTCTGGCAGCTCTTGTCGCAACGTCAGTAGCGCCACAACGCGCGGCACAGGCACAGCCGACCCGCCGGACTTACCGTATAGGAGTGGTCGAGCCGACATCGGCGCAGCTCAACACGACCAACCTCGCTGCCTTGCGGCGCGGTTTGGAAGAACTTGGATACGCCGAGGGGCGCAATCTTGTCTTGGACTATCGGTCTGCAGACGGCAATGCCGCGCTCTACCCCAGCCTTGTTGCCGAAGTGATCGGCCGTAGTCCCGACCTGATCATCGCCCGCGGCACACCAGCCGCGCTTGCGGTCAAGCGGGCGACACGCACCATTCCTACGGTCATGATCGTCGGAGAGCCGCTGCTCGTGGTCGACAGCCTCGCGCGACCAGGCGGCAACATCACGGGCTTCAGTGGGGTGCAGCCCGAGCTTGAAACCAAGCGCATGGAATTGCTCAAGGAGATCGCGCCTTCGACCACTGGCCTCGCTGCGCTCCTGAACATGGGTAATCCCGTCTCCGCGCCACAATTGGAGGAACTCCAGAAGGGCGCGCAGTCCCGGGGCTGGCGCTTCAGATTGTTCGACGTTCGCAAGCGCGAGGACATCGAGCAAGCCTTTGCTGCGCTCGACCAGAGTTCCGACGCGATCATAGTAGGACTGGAGGCTCTGACCCAGGCGCACCGCGGTCTGATCGCAGATCTAGCCGCAAAGAGTCGCCTGCCGGCAATCTACGGCGGCCGGGAGTTTATGGAAGCAGGCGGGCTAATCTTTTATGGGCCAAGTTTCCCCGACGTCTATCGTCGGGTAGCGACGTATGTTGACAAGATCCTGAAAGGGGCAAAGCCCGCCGATTTGCCCGTCGAGCAGCCAACCAAGTTCGAGATGATGATAAATCTCAAGGCCGCAAGGGCGATTGGTCTCGAAGTGCCGCTCTTTCTCCAGCAACTCGCCGACGAAGTGATCGACTGATCTCAAGCGGCGTCTGCATCTGGCGGCACGAACCAGACCAACGGGACCGGTCTGTCGATGTCCGTTCTTGAAGGCAAAGCCGACTTCCCGATGGCCCACCCGTACTTCTCAGTTTGACCCAACTCGGACATCTGCCCCTATCTTCCATTTCTGCGGCGCGATACCATTTACGCACCTAAGGGGGATGCATGAAGAGGCGGGCATTTATTCTAGGTATCGCGTTGCTCACCAACATCGACCGAGCCAGTGCGCAAGGCCGCGTGCGACGTGTCGGGGCCCTTATTGCGGAGCACACGCAGGCTGGCTTTCTCGAAGCGCCGCTCAAAGAAAAGGGCTGGATACTCGGGCGAGACCTCCAAATCGACTATCGAATTACACGTGGCGATACCAATCTCTCACAGAGATATGCCCGGGAGTTGCTCGCATTGCAGCCTGATGTTCTCTTTGCCGTGACCAACACATCCATGGCCGCACTGCATGCCGAACATTCTGATGTTCCGACCGTTTTCGCGATGGTCAGCGATCCAGTCGGAATGCGTTACGTCGAGAGCTTCCCGAAGCCTGGCGGCAGAGTGACTGGCTTTACGCCATTTGAGCCTTCTCTCGGCGGCAAATGGGTGTCGCTCATCAAGGAAGTCGCGCCAAACCTCGAGCACATCGGCATCGTATATAACCCCGAACCGGGCAACAATTCCTCGGCATTTCGCCAGTCAATTGATGGTGTCGCGAGCAAGACGGGCATTATCTCAATTGAGGCGCCGAGGGGCGATAGTTCCGACATTGATCGTCTTATTCAATCCCTCAAGGAAAAGCCGAATAGCGGTCTCATTTTTTTGCCGGACGGGATCACCTTCGTCCGGCGCGTCCAGATTGCTGCGCTGGTTGCGGAGTGCAGGCTACCAGCGATCTATCCGCTTCGTGCCTTCTGCGAGGCGGGCGGCCTTTTGTCGTACGGGGTGAAGATCGAGAGGATCATTGCGGGCGCAGCATCGTATGTTGACCGGATTTTACGTGGTGCCAATCCTGCCGACCTACCTGTCCAAGCACCAACCGAATTTGAGTTGGTCGTCAACCAGAAGGCTGCCAGGCAATTCGACCTGCAACTTCCGCCCGCATTGCTCGCTCGCGCCGACGAGGTGATCGAACGACGTTAGCCACTTCCGGGCTTGGCACTCTTGCGACATGCCCGGCAGCCACGGCCGCGGTCAGTGGGGCGGGCCCCCACGCGTCGCATGGTGCTAGCGACTAACTGCGCCCTTCTTAAGACCATACCTAAGCAGCGCGCCTACTCTCTTCCATATTCTTTTTGATCTGCTTTCCGGTTTCGTCAGCCATTTTGAGCGACATGTCGGCTATGCGACGGCTGCTCTCCAGAGCGGTTTCGATGATCTCCCGCACCACGTCGGTTTGTACGGCTGCAAAGTCCTGGGGAGTTCGACAGGTCCACAACTGGTTCATACGGTCCATACTTTTCTCGACTTGATGCCGAACCATCTGAAAGTATTCTCGAGAAACCCCATCCATAGCTCTGGCTGCGGCGGTACCTGTGTAGAGTATTGTTTGCGCGTTGCGGGTGGAACGTTCCGTTGCCTCTTCCATCCCTTCTCCTGATAAGCCGAGAGTGCGACCAAATTGCTCGGTGGACCGTCCCATGACCGAGGTCGCCGCTTCCAGGCCAAAGCGCAACGCATTCTGTAAGGTCTCGGCGTTTTGCTTGAGCAGGTTCGCACTTGCCCGAGCCACATCCTCCCCGGCATCAGCCGCCGCTTGCCCAACGCGCGCCGTTTGATCGGCGGCTGCTTGTCCAATGCGGCTGGTCTGCTCAGCAGCCCGCTCGCCGACGCGGTGGACCGCATCTTCCATGCCCTGCCTAGGTTTGTCCTCGCGTGGGTTTGCCATCATTGTTCTCCGATGATTGCAGGTTGACGATTTGCCCCAGCTTCGTGTCGAGCAACGCGATCTGCGTGCGACCGTTCCAGGCCGGCCGGTTTTTTCCATGAATGCGCGATGCCCCTTAGGAACGACGGCTATATGTCCCGGTTATGCCGCAGGCTGGCTTTTCGCTTGGCTCACATGGGTTGCCTATTCACGTCGGGAGGCATAGCAAAATGCTCTCTATTGAACTTGGCTTCGTCGTTATTGTCGGCATGCTTCTTGTTCTGGTGATCGGGAATGTTGCGTTCTCGTTCGTGGCGGAACGACGGAACCCACCCCTCGGTAATTTCATCGACTGCGACGGCGTGCGCCTCCATTACCTGGAGCGTGGTGATAGGACGGCGCCGCCCGTCGTGCTGTTTCATGGCAACGGCTCGCTGCTTCAGGATCTCATCATCAGCGGCTTGGTGGACATGCTTGCTCGCCGCAACCGCGTTCTATGCTTTGATCGGCCGGGGTTCGGTTACAGTCAACGACCCCGCTCGCGCGTCTGGACTGCGACATCGCAAGCGGCGCTGTTCGTGAAGGCTCTGCATCAACTCGGCGTGCGCGAACCTGTCGTGCTGGGCCATTCATGGGGCGCGCTGGTCGCTATCGCCGTCGGATTGCAGGACACCTACCCCGTCCGGGGTCTCGTGCTTGTGTCCGGCTACTACTTTCCAACGGCGCGCTGGGACTTCTGGATGATGTCCGGTCCCGCGGTGCCGGTGTTGGGTGATATCATGCGCTACACGGTAGCGCCGGTTATCTCATGGGCCATTTTGCCTGAGCTACTTCGCAAGATATTTGCGCCTTGCTCCGTTCCTGGCAAATTCAAGGATAACTTCCCAGCCGCCCTGACGCTCCGGCCGAAGCAACTGAGGGCGGCCGCCGAGGAAAGCGCATTCCTCATCCCGGAAGCCGCGCGACTTCAGTCTCGCTATTCAAGCATTCGGTGCCCAATTCATATTTTTCACGGCGCAGAGGATCACCTCATCGAGCCCGAACAGGCGCGACGTCTACACAAGGAACTCCGTCGGTCCAACCTGCACCTTGTGAATGATGCAGGTCACATGGTGACTTATGCCGACGGTGACGGCATTGTGCAGGCCGTCGATGGCCTGGGGGTGGAGCAGCCGATCATCATCTCGTCGCCGCATGAAGACGCCAGATCCACTGCGCCTACAATACATTCAGCCTGAGCAATCCAGAGAAACTTCCCAGCCGGGGCCTCGAGACGTGTAACAGCGACACTCTCAGACGCGAACCATGGCGCACCGCAGTGCACGTGGGTGTGTCGCCGCAGGATCCGCTCATCGGCCTTCATCTCGCCGGCCTAGCTGCTTTGACAGCCATGGCCGCATCGATCATGGCAGCGAAGTCTTCAAGCAAGAATGGCTTTCGGAGCACCGGCCTGTCGCTGAACAAGGTTGGCCGCCCCTCCGGACCATAGCCGCTGACGAATACGAATGGCAGACCCCGCGCCGCCACGATCTCAGCAATGGGACTGATGTTAAAGCCGGCGACATTGATGTCGAAAATCGCTAAATCAAATACGGAAGTGCGGGCCAGGGGTTCTGCCTCGTGGATGCTTCCCGCCTCGGCGACAACGCGGTGCCCAAGCTCCTCAAGCATTTCGACGAGCATCATGCGGATCAGGGCTTCGTCCTCGACCAAAAATATCGACAACCGCTGCATATGGTCCTTAGCTGGTCGGAGTGCCTGCGTTTAAAAGATTGGACACTGCTGTGACGAGTTGGGCGGGCGCGAAAGGCTTCACGAGCAAGATGCTGTTCGGCACACCGTGCGAGGTCCAATCGTCAGCAGCAGCACCCGTCATGTATACGATGGGGAAGTCCGGTTCGATCTGCCGCGCCTGTTTGGCGACTTCCCATCCGTTCATGCGCCCCTTCAAATTGATATCCGTGACCAGCGCCCGGTAGGTCATCACCTTGCCCTTGAGCAGGGTCACGGCTTCTTCGGCCGAAGGTGCAATTGCCGTTTCAAAGCCTGCTTCTTTCAAAGCATCTTCGACGATCACTTGAATTTCAGGGTCGTCCTCGACGATGAGAACGACCGGTGTTCTATGTTTGCCACTTTTTCCCGCCCTATAAAAGTTCCATGCATAAACGTCGCAAGGGTCAGGTGGTTCCGCATGAAAGCACAAAAGTGAACATAGCTGGGCTGCGTTACTCTCCGTATTCCTACGGACGCTTTATTCAACCCACATTCACGATGAAACACATATCTGCTTGCGGCGGGGGGCATCAGGAACAGGATGCGCACCGATGCTGATATCACCGCACGAGTTCGATCCTCTCGCCATTGTCGTAGACTGGCTCGATGCCTGTCGGCTCGGCGATCTCCACGCTTTGGTCGATATGTACGACGAGCGAGCGACGGTTGAATGCGGCTGCGATGGCGTGACCTTAATTGGCCGGGCGTCAATCGCTGCTTACTGGGGACCCCAACTTGCGATGGCGTGTCCGACCGCATTCGCAATGGATGACCTGACGCTTACAGCTGACGGCGTTTGCCTTGACTATCGAAATTATGAAGGCGACCCAGTGCGTGTGTTGTTCCGGTTCACGCCTTCTGGCGAGATACACCACACCGAGTGTGTGGCGATCAGTCAACGCAGTGCCGCCTGATCCTCCAAGCATCCGTCGCGCGCATTAAACGGGAGGAAGACGCTGCGAAACACCATCTTCTTCGAATCCGCAGGTGCGACGTTCACGGCACTAATGCAGGAGATCGGCTCGAACCATTCCAGCCGGCGGCACCGCGCCACCTCGCGGCGCAACCGAAGTCGTGCGAGCCGCTTCTCGCTGGAATTGAATAACTGGTCGATCAAATCCTCTTCAATGCGATTGCTACGCGTCAACAGGTAAGCCACGAAAAGTTCTGAAAACTCGGGTTCTTTGCGGAGCGTCGCCAACATCGCCTTTCGCGTTATCGAGGTTATAACGCACTCCTCCATTGCCGTCGCCGTCGCGACGCGGACAATCTGACCGTTCAGGCATCTTCACCAAAAAATTGCGCAGAAACCAAAATGCCTACGACGGCTTCCTTGCCGTGCTCGGAAACAACGGTCACCTTGACCTTGCCCGACTGTACGTAAAAAACCCTATCGGCCTCGTCGCCTTGGGCGTAGATAATCTGACCCTTTCGATACTGCGATATCGTTTTACCAAGCCCGACTTTGGCTAGGAACGCTTGAGGATCGAATTGTCGCTTTGCGGACTTCACAAACCCCTCCCTTGGACCAGCACTGGGTGATCGATTGACCCAGCGGTTAGCATCCTGATGGGGCGCCCGCCTAGTTTAAGTCCAGTAGCCAAATCTGAAAAGAAAGATTTTGCGAGCTTCTTTCCGAGGTGATCGGGGGTGGCCGGCATGCCAAGCTATCGTCGGCGCAGAACTCTTGACAGTCGCGTTACGGACGGTGAACGGGTTGCACCGACCGAACAGTGACACGGCGGCTTAACCTATCTGGGCTGCGCTTGGTCGTCTGATCGGCGGAGGCGTTCGATTAGCGTTTTGAGGTGCGCGGGCAACTCTCGCTCCACTGTGAATGAATCCCGCAGTCTCTCGCCAATTTCTCGAACGATCTCGCGGCTATGCCGGGAGTCAATATCAATGGAGTTTTGCATTGCGGTATTCTCCGTACCTGCGCAAAAATTCCAACGACACCTAGGGCAGCCCGCGCAAGAAGACGATCATAAGTCCCATTGCGACCACGCTGTATAAGCCCGTCACTGTAATGCCGAGGCGCATACTGCTCATGATGCCCTCGGAAGGGAGCTTGATCGGTCTGCTGGGCATTGCACGTCCTCGTGCCGTTTGCCCTACCCGAATAGATCACGTCGAGACCGGAAAATCGTTCCGCCGTGGTGTATAAAATTGAACACTGGGTTCCATTGAGAAGTTCCGCATCCACGACCGAGAACCGGCGCGAGCATGGGTACCGGCGCGATGGCTGATCGGCGCCCATAAGCGTTGTCGAGGGGGACCTGATCTTGGAGACCCTCGCGCATACTCACGGGAATAGAACCGTGACGGTGCAACTGCTTGGGGTTTCAGTGCGGTCGCTTCGGAACAAGATCTCTGAATATTCCGCAAAGGGTTTCACATCCCTCGTCACGAAAGGCGCGGTAAGAGCGCCGAAACAATAGTCGCCACGAACACGCTTTCGAAAGATAAGGCAGCGGCCATGCCGGTTGCGCTCGCGTTCATGTGTCGGGTCGCCGCGTCAGATTGCGGCTCTTAGTTCGTTCGCGGGTTGCGTCGGTGGTGTTGCTGATGTCGTAAGATCGCCCTGACTTGTTCCGTTACTCTCACCAGGGTCGGCGGTGTCACGGGCCAGCATAATCATGCTGGCGCCGCGCATCTCTTTGGCGGCGATCATTTCTTCGCGCAGACGGGCAGTGACGGGGGTGGTCGCCCGTCGGCCGACGGTTCGGCTGCTTTTCTGGATTTCCGATATTACCAGACATGTTTTAGGGAGTACACGAAAAGCAAGCTGGGGAGCTCACCGCGGAGGTACTCCAAAGGAGCTCCGAACGATCAACCGAGTTGCGGTAATCTAAACCGCCGTGGTCGCTTTTCGCGGTGCCCGGGGCTGGAATAAGCGGCTCCAGCGCAGCCTCCCAGCCGCTGCTGGTTCCGAAAGGAGTGCGTTGCCCAAGCCGGAGAAACCATCCCAGCATTGAGGTGAGCCCTTGCCAACCAGAACGTTTTCGCAAGATAGGTCTAAATGTTGGAGCGGGAGCCCTCCGAATAGGAGTGCCGCATTGCAACTTTACCATCGCGCGGCTGGACATCGGAGGAAGGAGCGCACAGCAACATCAGGAAGATGGCTCTATTGGCATTGTAGCTGGCGGCAATTCGGCGGCTTTCAGAGCCCTCCATTACTACCCGCCCATCGGCGGTACAGACACTCCACTTCCATCGACGACCACGCCTTTTTAGGCGCGCTTCAAACACAGGCAGGTGAGGCAGCATTGCGATCATTTAGGTCCCTGGACATGGGTCGGTCGGTTCTCTCTGCAGGTTCAAGTCCTTACAACATATTTATATTTCGAAAATCCGCCAATTGTTCATTGTCCGTCTTGAAAGGATCACAAAATAATATTTGAACCCTAAAGTTATTGGGTATAACTTACTGATCGACTAAACCGTCTGCCTCACAGCGGCGCTTTAGAATTTCAGGCAGAGCGCGCGGCGGGATTTCGCTTTCGCAGCTGTTGGCAACCGAGTGCTGGTCAAAATCAGATGCCGATCCAATCTAACCGCATCGCGCTCTTTATTGATGGCGCAAACTTGCATTCGACGGCGAGGACGCTCGGCTTCGACATCGACTACAAGCGCCTCCTCAAGGAATTTGATAGACGCGGTATTTTACTACGTGCGTTCTACTACACGGCAATAATCGAAGATCAGGAATATTCCTCAATCCGCCCGTTGACAGACTGGCTTAGCTACAACGGTTTCACCGTCGTCACCAAGGCGACCAAGGAATTTGTTGACGCGAGTGGTCGTCGCAAGGTGAAGGGAAACATGGACATCGAGCTTGCCGTCGATGCGATGGAGCTTGCCAGGCAAGTTGACGAGATGTTCTTGTTCTCCGGTGACGGGGACTTCCGCTCGCTCGTGAAAGCGGTCCAGCGTCGCGGCGTCCGGGTTACTGTCATTTCGACTTTAGCGAGCCAGCCGCCAATGATCGCCGACGAATTGCGGCGCCAGGCTGACGTCTTTATAGACCTTGTAGAGTTGCAGCCCAAGCTCAGCCGTGACCGTCCCGAGCCCCCTGTCCTCGCTCCAACAAGTGCCACAATCCAGAGCGCCTCGCGAAATTCCCCCGCCCGACGATAACAATAGCAAGGTGAACGGCTCGTAACGGCGCCTGGGCCACAACGGGTCTCAGCCGAGTATTCGCGCATTCACGAAGACGTGTGTGCACGTGAGTGACGCGCGGCGCAAGCTGCCGGGACGGTTAGCCTTCAGCCAGTCGAAGACAGTTCTCTGCGTTCTCTCTGTAGATGTCTGATTGCTTCATAGCTACCACGTGGAGAGTAGTGGCCTCCTTCAAATTCAGGTCTCCCTGATGCCTTAATGGAACTTCTCGCCCGACCAAACGTTGACGATCATGGATTACGAGACCCAAGAAAAACGACCGGCTACCAAGGAAGAGCGTTCGGCGAAGAAGGAGAAGGCTCGGCAGGAAGCCGAGAAGGTCCTCGCCGAGCTCAAGAAAGAAGACGACGCTTTCCGAGCCAACTTTGAGAGGCTGAAGGCGGAGCGCCTGGCACGAGAAACCAAATCATAGCGCAGCAATGCGCCCGAGTGGTGTCACAAGGGCGCATGTATCCCGTGATGCAGACCGTGGAAGACATGATGCGCAAGGGTGTGCGGCATCGGCGTTACTGTCGAACGGCGCGATTACGGTTTGTGAGGCCTATAGACGGGATCGAAAGAAGGATGTGGCGGCCTGAACCTCCAAGCATGGCCGTTATCAGGGCGCGCGGGATGCCTGCGATCTTAGGAGCAGGGACCGCACGTTCCTGTAAGAAACATGAACTTCTGACTGTCCGAGTTGCCTGCGAATAGGCTTCGTCTGCGAGAACCATCCTCCCAAGGCCTGGTCGAAACATGGCTGCCAGTGTGGATGGGGAATGCATTGTCAATGCGTGCGCACGCCGCCATAAAACAACCTACAGCGCAACCACGTGCAGATGCAGACCCAGTAGGATCAGAACGCTGACGACGATTGGCATACTGCTTCCTGCTTATGCGGAAGCCAATATGCTTGCGCACCGTTTTTATCTCGGACGGCACACTTCTTGACGTCATCCGGACGCGCGCACCAGACCTTTGAGAAGCTAAAGGCCCGCTTTTGGGGGAAGACCGGAAGCGGCTGGACGAAGGTCCAACCTGACGTGAATGACCCGAAGCGGGATCCATCGCTCATCCTCGCTCTGCCAGCCGAATACACGCGTCGTTTCATCGAGCGATATAGGGCGTGCGCGTCTTTCGACTAGCCGCTATAATCTGAAAGGACTTATGACGGAGAGCGATAAATGCACCGCGGGTACCTCGATGACATTCTCGCCTTCTCGGTCGTTGGTAGGGAACGCAGCTTCACGAGGGCCGCCGCGCAGTTGGGCGTGTCGCAATCCTCCCTCAGCCACACCATTCGCGAGCTTGAGGCGCGCCTTGGCGTGCGGCTTCTTACTCGCACCACCCGAAGTGTAGCTCCGACAGAGGCAGGTGAGCGACTGCTGAAAAACATTGGTCCCCGCCTCGAAGAGATCGACGCTGAGCTCTCGGCGGTGCGTGAGTTGCGTGAAAAGCCGGCTGGTACCGTCCGAATCACCGCGACCGAATATGCCGCCGACGCGATCCTGTTGCCAAAACTCGCTACGCTTTTACCGAAGTATCCCGATATCAAAATCGAGATCGTTGTTGACTACGGCCTAAGCAATATAGTTGCCGATGGTTACGATGCTGGCGTACGAAGCGGCGAGCAGGTTGCCAAGGACATGATCGCGGTGCGCATCGGTCCTGATTTGCGCATGGCGGTCGTTGGATCGCCGTCTTACTTCCGCAAACGGCCCGAGCTGAAGAAACCGCAGGATCTCATCAGCCACAATTGCATCAATCTGCGTCTTCCTTCACATGGCGGATTGTACGCATGGGAGTTTGAAAAAGGCGACCGGGAGCTGAAGGTGCGCGTGGACGGCCAAATGACCTGCAACGGCGCGATCCAAATGCTGAATGCCGCTCTGGCGGGGCATGGCCTGGCCTACATTCCTGAAGAGATGGCGAAGCCGCATATGGCGAAGCGCCGCTTGAAGCGCGTCCTTAGCGATTGGTGCTCACCTTATTCGGGTTATCACCTGTTCTATCCAAGCCGCCGGCAGTCTTCCGCAGCCTTCAACCTTGTGGTGGATGCGCTACGGCACCGAAGCTGAGACCGCAAACCAGCGCTTCTTACTTCGCTTGGCTGCCGAGGACGACCGGGTCCACCGGGATCAACTTCAGCGATTTGACCATCTTCTCGACGGCCGCCTTATACTTCAGGAAGTGAGGTGCTTGCAGGTGAGCGAGGTAAGCTTCGCGGTCCCGGTAAATCTCGAACACCGTGATCTGGCTGGGATTTTCCTTATTGGAAACCGAGTAGAGAGTGAGCACGCCCGGCTCCAGCCGAATGGCGGCTTCGATCTGTTCGGCCACGGCAGATTTGTAGCTATCGAGCTGAGCCGGATCGACGACGATTTCCGCGATCTGGATATGTTGCTTTGATTTTTCCTCACTCATGGCGGGCGCTCCCGACAGCAGCAACAGCAGGGCCGTCACACCAAAGATCATGGCTTGCTTGACGCTCATTGTTCACCTCTCCCACGCGCTTCACTCATGACCGTTTGATGGTGGCACTTATCGCGCCTCGCACAGAGAGAGCTTCCACTCCCGCCTTGACCTTGCCAATAACGATCAGGCCGGGTGCCGGAATGCGCTCTCCATCATGGCGATAGAAGATCGCCACGTCCGGCCCGGGAGGCCAATAGCCGATAGTCCCCACCGCGTAATCATGTGTGCGCTTGCCTCGTTCGGAAATCGCCCTTGGCAACGCTGCAAACTTCTCGCGCCGAAAAAGATCGTTCATGAAAAGCGTGAGCGGCAACAGGGATGCGAAATCCCGCGCCGCGTCGCTGTCGGCCAGAATTGCCTCAATCGACGTGTCGCCAATGATGATGCGCACGCGTGCTTCTGCGCCTGGATCTTTGCTCATCGAACCTCCGGTGCACCCTCAACGATGTAGACACGCGATTTCGCCGATTGAAGACGGATCGGCCTGATCGCACGATAGGTCGGCGAATCATACCAGGCTTGTGCCTGAGCCATGCTGTCGAAAGCGATTATGACAATGCGTTTGGGCTGATCGCCTTCCAGGGTCGCGGTTTGTCCGCCGCGCACGACATAGCGGCCAGTGAACGGCGCAAACGTCGCCTCTACTTGCTGACTGTAGGGTTTGATGCCTTCGGGATCGCTGACCTCGAATTCGGAAATGTAAAAGGCAGGTCGCTTGGACTGGCTTTGCGTCTGAGCAAAGATCACGTCCGTTCCGAATGCTCCGGTGGCTACGGCACCAACGACTGCAAGCAGCACAATAGTTCTCGTGTTCATTTTATTTCTCCCCCGGCGCTTCAGCGCGCGCGCTTTTCAAAGACTTCCTTGACCACCGGCATCGCAGAGAAAACGTTCGGCCAACCTGCATAGAAGGCGAGATGCGTTAGGGCTTCGGAGATCTCGGCTTGGGTCAGCCCGTTGTTCATCCCGATGGTGACGTGACCGGTGAGCTGAGCGACCTGTCCCGAGGCGACCAGCGAACTGATCGTGACAAGGCTGCGGTCGCGCGGCGCAAGAGCCGACCGCAGCCAAAGGTCACGGAAAAGAACATCGGTCGTGTACTGCGTCACGCCAGGGAACACAGCGCCATAAAGGTCCCCTACACGCTTTACCCGATCGGCTTCGGCGGCTTCGTTGAGGGCCAGCAGCTTAGGCATGGCCGGGGAAAGCTGGTCTGTTGCGATCTTCCGGGCGACGAACACTTCTCTGGTGACCGCGACCGCCTGCATCGCGTTGCCCCAGCCCGCGTAGAATGCGAGATGGGTCACGATTTCGGAGATTTCGGACGGCTTGACGCCGTTATCGAGCGCGAAGTTGAGATATTCTGGCATCTCAGCGATTTGATTGCGGGTAATCAACGTGGCCAGCGTTGCAATACTGCGATCGCGAACGCTAAGGCCGGGACGCTTCCACAAATCGCCGAAAATTGTTTCCTGCTTGTACTTTTCCAGCGCGGGCGCGACCGAAGGCACGTCAGGTCGGCTTTTGGTCGGATCGGCGAGCACTATCGAAGAAGCGAACAATGATAGCGATGCAAGGGACATGACGAGGAATTTCATGATCGGCTCCTATCTGGCTTGGGAGTGGTTGCGCCCACCAGACCGGCTGCGCAACGTTCCTTTCCGGCAGGTCTGCCAGCGCTTCGACGGCTGGGTTCTCAAGCATGGACCTAGTCTAGGTCGTTGCGCGCCTTTCGATTAGGTAACAAAATGCGTATGGACTTATCGGCTGAGGGCAATAATCGGCCAACGCAAGCGTGGGCCTCCCATGTCGCCTTCTGGCACTTTTTGGACCTCACGCGATGTCCGACTTGAGTCCGCTTTCCGGCGCAAAGCGGAAGTTGAGGCAGCTTTTGACGACCCAGAACGGACATCCAGCCGCAGCAATTATTCGATCACATCGTCGGCAAGTGCGAGCAGCGTCGGGGGAACGTTCAGCCCAAGACCCTTCGCCGTCTTTGAATTGATTACCAAGTCGAACTTGGTCGGCTGTTCGACCGGCAGTTCGGCGGGTTTAGCGCCTTTCAGGATCTTATCGACATGGCCCGCGGCACGGCGATAGAGGTCGGAAAGACTTGGCCCATAGCAGATCAGTCCGGCGACTTCGGCAAACTCCCGCGTTGGGTAGACGGCCGGCATCCGCCGATCCGTTGCAAATCCGGTGATGGCGCGGCGGTTGGAGAAATTCCAGGGGTTGCGCGCGACGAACAGCCCGTGCACCTGCTCCCGGACTATCAACCCGAATGCTTCATCGTAACTCGTCGGCGTGTGCTCGGCGTGGAGCAAAGTAATGCCCAACCTCTCCGCAGCGCTACGCACGCCGATCGCGGCCGGACTTTCCCAATCGAGCTTCAGCCCCAGATAGGCCACTCGGGTCGTATTCGGTGCGACTTCCGTCAACATCTGCAGTCTCTTGGCCTCGAAGTCAGGTCCCGTATTGCCTGAAAAGCCGGTGATGTTGCCACCGGGACGGGCGAGACTGGCTACTAGCCCCTGCGCAGCAGGGTCGGAGCTGTTGGCCATGACAACCGGCACGGCTCGCGTTGCGCGCTGGAAGGCGTGTGCGACTTCGTTGGCGCCGCCACCTCCCGCCAGGATCACATCGGGTGAAGTCCCGAGCACCCGTGCCGCGATTTCATCGAGTTGTCCGAATTTTCCCTCGGCGGAATAAAACTCAAACTTCATGTTCCTACCGTCGACGTAGCCAAGCTCCTGCATGCCCTGGAGGAAGGCAATCACGAGGCCTTTCCACGCATCGCCCTCTTTGGCGTCGACGAACTGGCCGGTCGGAACGACAAACGCAATACGATGAACCTTATCGGCCGATCGCGCCCGCTGCGGCCACAGCGCGGACAAAAACCCGCAACCGATCAGGGTGATGACAACGCGCCGTTTCATGCGACCTTTCCACAATCTGGCAAATACTTCGTCTCGTGTTCGCTGGATTTCCAATCCTTAACAGTTGAGTATCCGATGAAAAAGGAGTGCAGTAAGGCCAGACATCATCGACGATGTCGGTTCCTGGCACTTCTGAGACATGCCGACCGGCCCTGACGATGTCCGCTTCCGGAGTAAAACCGGAAATAGTCTCCCGACGATCAAAGTGACGCGATTGACATACAGGCTGATTGCAGGCTGTCGGTTGGCCCGGCCCATTTCGGAAGTACTTCAAAAGAGCCAATTGCTCCAGCGCGGATTTGCGCTAATTTGCTTGTCCTCCGCTAGCCAAAAGCCCGGGGGCAAGCATGGCACGATTAGGACCGGCCGCTCAGGCGGCAGTGGCAATCACCATAATTTTCGTATGTATGGCGGGCGCGCACGCGCAGATCACCGACAAGCCGCCGTTCTGGGCCTACACTTACAACCCGCCCGACTTCAAGCCGCCGCCCGATGACGGCCAACCTCGCCACGTTCCCGACAGCACCGCGAGCTATACAGTCCCACAAACGCGTGATCGCTTCCTGGCACCGGATTGGCACCCAGGCGACCATCCGGCGATGCCGGCAGTGGTGGCGAGCGGCCGCCAGCCTGACGTCTACGCCTGCGGCTTCTGCCATCGTGCTTCTGGCACGGGAGGTCCGGAGAACGCTGACATCGCCGGCCTGCCGGTCGCCTATTTTGTTCAGCAGATGCAGGACTACAGGAGCGGCAAACGCTCGACAGCACTGCCCGACCGCATTCCGCAAGCGTGGATGATCTCGGCCGCGAAGGCAGCGAACGACGACGAGATCAAGGCGGCGGCTGAATATTTTGCCGCCATTAAGCCAAAGAAGTTGGTCGACGTGGTGGAGACTGAGACCGTGCCGAAACCGACCGTCGCCGGCTGGTTCTTCGTCACTAAAAGCGATGAACGCGAGCCGCTTGGCATGCGCATCATCGAGACACCGGCGGACGTCGGCCGCTTCGTCAACCGCGACGCGCGCGTCCGCTTCACCGCCTACGTGCCGCCCGGCAGCGTCGCTACCGGCCACGGGCTGGCCGCGAAGCCAGAGATCGCCTGCGCCGCCTGCCACGGCGAGAAGCTGACCGGCACCGACGTCGTGCCGGGCATCGCCGGGCGCTCGCCGACCTACATCTTCCGCCAGCTCTACGAATATCGGCACGGCTTCCGCGCTGGGCCGGAAAGCAAGCCGATGATCGACATGGTCAAAGCGCTCAACGAGGCAGACTTTTTGGCACTTGCCGCCTATCTCGCCACGCTGGAGCGGTGACGCGGCCGACGGTCACCCGCTGAACTTGTTATGCGCGTCATTTCACCGACCACGATCAGTTCGACCGGTGGCTAAAACCACGCGCACAATGCTTTCCCGTACCCCGTCGAATACAGGCAAAATGCCGACCCCTCGACCCTACTGAAAACACTGATATTTTTACAGACCACCTCTTAATGCCTCCAGGATGCTTCCCTGAGGGTGTTTGTCCCATGCCGATGAAATGACGGAGGCTCCCTCAAACTACCGCCTCACTGACCGGGTCAGAGGAACTGGGCGCGATGTCAGTCAACGCATCTGGCTCGCAATTGGGCAGAAGGGGTCATGTCTGACCTCCGCCGCCATGGCTGCGACCTCAGGCCCGAACCGTCATCAAGAGTGCGCACGGCGGGACAGTCGCGAGACCTGCGTTTGAGCCTCGACCACGCGATCCTCAATGAGGTCAGAAAGAAAAGCCCTGACAATTGCCCGGGCTTCAGACTTCGGTCAGAGAGGGACAGGGGTCGAAGAACGGCTAAATCGCTTCCCACCGCTCAACCGGAAGCGTGCCTTTGTAATTTGACATCATATCAGTCGGATTGATTGACCCAGTGACGCCTGCTTGGGAAGGCGTGACCACAGTGTGCGACCAAGCAAATGCGACCATGACAGCAATCGCGAGGGCTCCGAGTGACGAGACTAGTTTGCGCATCGTTGGCTCCTTGGCTGGCGAATTCGATGCGGTAAGGATGCACGCATCGTGTTTCAGGAGTTTGCCGTTGCAGGCCAAGAATGGTGTCGTCGCAGGATTTTTCGGCTTCGTCGGGGCCGTAGGAAGAAACGTCTTCACGCATTCGCGAGGAAAACGTCGGTTGATCAGACAGAGTACGGCCGCCCACCAAATGTTATTTTGCCCGCCCAACCGATTCATTCGTAAACGCCGGCATGCGCAAGGACCCCGGGCGCTGGTCGGGCAGGGCTAGTTGGATCAAGCGTTTGATAAGATTGAACTATTGGATCCAGCCACAAGTCTAGATCCTACATGCTGCGTCGCAACAATTTTGTTGCCGCGTGCCATATACTAAAGTATATAGATCGAGATCATTTATCGAGGATGGGCCTCGGATGATTTAGCAAGGGAATTGAATGACCGATTTTGCTCCCGTTCAAGAAAAGCTCACTGCCATCATGACCGCTCACACTGATTATGCGAAGGCCTCCTTTGAGGCGAACAAGGGATACTTCGAGAAGCTCGCCACTTTGAAGGCTCCAAATGAAGCCATGCAACTTACAACTGATCACATGAAATCGGCCTATGAAACGTTCGTTGCCGAGGCCAAAAAAATCGGCGAAATGTACAAAACTTTCTTCGCAACGGCTTTCAAGCCAACGGCCCGCTGACGTCTTTTAGACTATGTGACGAACAAGCTCGCCCCTTTGCGGGTTTCAACCCTGCCGAGACAGGGCGTCCCCATCTAGACCTGACCGCCTTCGGGCGGTCTTTTGTTTGAGGCGGCTCACCCGCGCCTTCTCAGGTCAATCCTACCGCCCCAAATGGCCTCGCGGGATTTCGTACGAGAGTGTGAGACGTCGAGTTTGATCACTTGCCTCGGGCGGGTTCACTGATCTCTACGCTCCGGTACGTTTCCGCGTGTGATTGAATAAGAATTGCCACGCCCGGAATTGGCCAATCGAGCATCAATTCTTGAAGTCCCCTTGCACCTTGCAGCACTTCACAATCATGCGGCACCAAGGTTAGCTCATTTCGTCAACTTTTTGTTTACCAATAATTGCCACCCTGATCGTCGCCTTACCGGGCTTGTAGTTGCGTAGTTGGAAAAGCCGTCCCCCGATCGTCCCGGAGGCGGCTTTTTGTTTTTTATCCGGGACGCGCGAGACTTCACGTGAGTTTTCAGATCACGGTTTTGAAGGTGCTGGCCGGTCAAGTTGACGGGCGAGCAACGGTCGCCGAACTCACGCGACAGGTTTCTATTCTCATTTCCAGTGGTCCCGATTGGACCGATCGAACCAAGCGGCTAGCTGCGCTTGCGCCCGGCCTAAGCATCTTCGGTTCGCATTTTGTGACTGTCGATGTTGACGGTTGGCAGATTACCGACGCGGGCCGGGCGTTTCTGTCGTCACTCGAAACTCCAGCCTCGGCGGCGATGTCCGAAACACCCTGCATTCCTGCGGACGTTGCGTCGCCACCCATTACAGCACGCCTCGAACCCACGCCCGAGGCTACGCCGCCGTCTGAAGGTCAACACGTGCCCGAAGTTGCTGCACCACAGCCCATCTCTCAGCGATCCACTATGATGCGCCTAATCGGCATCCAGCGACAAGTCAAACCTAATGCGGGACGAAAGCGGCGCACACGATAGATCTCGACAAAGAAGCGCGAGCCTGTCCCGGGGGTCGATCAACTCCAGCTTGCGGCTCATTTTGCTGTCGGCGGCTTCGCACTTCAGGGGTTATGAACAATCGATGGCTTGAACCAGAAGACGGTGGCCTCTAGCGCACTTTAAGGCGATGCAAATAGCGACTTGCTCTCAAACGGCGGTTGCGCTTCGATGCTTCCGGGTCCAGGAAGCTAAAGCGAGATGCGTAAATTGGGAATTGTCGCGTTGGGCGTGGCTCTTACTGGCTGCGCCGGCAGGATGCCCGCACCGACGGTGGTATTCCAGCCGGACCAATTTACCAACTGCACGGCTATTTTGGCGGCGATCAACGCCAACAAAGAGCGAGTAAAGCTGATCGCTGCCGATAAGGCCCTGAAAAGTGCGCAAAACGGGAACGCAAACATTGCGGGCATGTTCGTACCCGTTTTGTGGTTCACGGATTTCCAAGACACCGCAGACACTGAAATTGCCGCGCTGCAAACTCGCCAGCGGCATCTATTAGCGATGGCCGATCAGAAGCGCTGCAGAGCCTGATCTCAAGCCACTTAACTTGCGATTAGTTGTTGCCGTTGTTGCCGAAGACGCCCAAGCCGAGATTTGCACGATAAAGATACGTTGACTGACGAAGTTTATTTTTCGGCAGACGACGCCACATAAAAACTAATCGTGTTCCAGGCACGGGCCAGTGGTCTTATCAACGGCACCGTGGAGCAGGTTTTCGACGCGACCAAATCTATCCTTGAGGACTGAAGAGAGGCGGACCTTTCCGGGACCGCCGCACCCGTTGTCTTCAAGACTGGCGCAACGCCACCGCAGCGGATTTCTTCATCTCGTTTAGATACCGACGGGTCGCCTTGCTTATTGCGCGAATGGTTCGCCAGGCCTCGGTGTTTTTCAGCCATGCCTTGGCTTCGAGGAATTTTGTATAGGCCCAAGCGAAAGCGGGAATTTTCATGAGTTTGTCAGTTTGTCCCGCGTGAGGCTGAAGAGGCGTTCGATCAGTACCAGCTTTAGCAGCTCGCCGACGACAAATGTCACGACACTGCTCACCACATGACCCGTTGCAGCCAGATAAGCCGCCACGGGTTTCACCGGTTCAAGTAAGATCACCGGTATCAAAAACATCGCCAATGACGGATAGGGCCGGAGCGATCTTATCCAGGTCCGCAATCGCCTAAGCACCAAATGCCTGGCAAACCAGTCCGATATCGGCTTGGCGATTGCCATGAAGGCCGCGTCCACCAGGAAATACAGGGCGGCTAGGGCATACGTGACAGGTTTCAGAATTCGCTTCACTGCATCAATGCCAAAATCGTGGACTAGCGACTAAACCCCGAGATTTGAAATGGTTTCGCCCGTGGGACCCTGTCGTTTCAATTAGCAGGGGGGCAGCTCTTGTCTCTGATGTGATGATAAACCCACCTCTCAGGCTCTCTCCGCGCGGCGCACGTGGGTTTTTTGGAGACCGGGCATGACGCACAGCGGAGAACCCCGGGACCGCCCCAGGAGGCATTTGGGAGGCACTGCGAAGGTATCTGACAAAATAGTAGGTTGGGCTTGTTTTGGATTTTCCCACGCGGGGGCTGATATGACGGCTTCCCCGTTAACACACGTAATTACGTCTTCGCGTTTTCCCTGTCGGTGATAGGTACTGCCCTTAGCGCCGGCGATTTCGCTTTCGGGCTTGGGGCGTCAACAACCAAGCTGTCAAATTCCATCTCAGGCGTTGCTTTTATAACCGCTTCTTTTGGCAAGCTATCAGACGGCTCGTACCACGGTGGCTTTTCAATCGCACCTCCCTCAAGCGCTTGCGCCATCAACAGCCCAATCTCTACGCCGGTCAAAGGAACGAGCGCTCCGCCCTCGTTTTTGTAAAGCTGAGGGCAGAAATACAGCGCGTGTATTCGCGGATCATATCCATCGACAACAAGAAAGTGCTCCGTTTTGCCGAACAACTTTCGCCTTTTTACGAGCTTCCGCTCCTGCGTAGTCAATGCAACTCGGAGCTTGTCGCGTTCGTGGCCTACAATGGTCGACGCTTCTAACAAGACGAGCCAATCCCGCGTCTTGGTATTATCGGCATGAATTGGGACGAGATTACCCTGCGTATTGAAGATGCTCATAAGCTAAACCTCCAAGCCCACTGCGTCAGCAAACGGTTCCTGATAATTTAAGTCAGCATCCAGCATCGCTGGGTCCAAATCGTGCGAGCATTCCTAGTAGCGGGACCGCGTACCTCTCAATGCTACTGAATTGCAGTTTGCCGACGCTGATTTCGATGGCCGAAAAATAGGCCTGGTCTGCCTCTCGCTTCGCTCGTCCCTGTTCGCCGGGGCTGATTGCAGTCCGTCCGACACGAAGGTCCTGAATTGCTCGACCCTGTATAACAACACCATACGTTACCCCAATCTCCTAAAATTTCCTCATGATTTCAATGACAGTTACATCCCTCTCGATTGCACCTTTAACTTGGCATGGTCATAGGTCCATCACATTCCATGCAGGTTAAGGTTTTGTTTTTGTGAATGTTTGATTTCCTCTTGGTTATGTTCCCCGCGTTGATCTCATGCCCGTACTGGACATGGTCACAGTTTGATATCCTGGGATGCAGAGATCCCCTGCAATAACGCCATCAATTTCATCTGCAGGCGTAGATTTTCCAAACCTGCGGTCGTGACGTGGGTCCAACGATTTAAACGGGGCTGGGGTGGGGGTTCGCTGTTATGGTGATCGCTCCTACGATCCATGCGCACGAAATCGATTTTAGCGCATGACATGGTGTAGATGCTGTAGCTAATTCAAATCCCCTTGGTAAAATTCAGGACGGCGATGCGCTTCATTCCCTAAAACAGGATCAACAGCATCAATTTTCCCCCGCGGAATTGCACACCATAAAAGGGACGGCTCAAAAGAGCCCTGATCGAAGCCGCGGCTGAAAATCGAATTCGGTTTGGCTCGACTTGGCGGACATGGTTGTTTCGACCGCTAAACGTAATCGGTCAAAATCGTGCCCCACCGGAAGTGTCCGTTCACCAACCCACAGCAGTTCGACCGGTTGAATAATCAACTAACTTGCAACGCTTGCCTTCCCGCACATGAAGACCAATGGTTTACACGGCAAATTGCCGACAACTTCGACCCCACTGAAAATACTATGTTTTTCTAGACTTCCTCTCAATGCCTCCTAAATGCTCCGTGAGGGTGTCCAGCCCCGCCCCGATGACTGACAGCGGGTCCGTCAAACTACCGCCTCCCAGAGCGGGTCAGAGGGACTGGGCGGCATGTGTCGGTCAACGAGCCAATCTGATCTCCGCCGTTATGACCGCAGACTAAGGAGAAGACCGGAAGCGACACTCGGCTGATGGCGCCCGGGCTGGTTTGCCTGCTTCCGCTGGTTCTAGAAGTGTGATTTCGTTCGGCTGGAACTCTGATTTTAAGAGCTGGGCTAAACCATGGGAGAAGAAAAATGCGCATTTCATCCGTACTGCTTGTAGCCCTCTCAGCGATGATCGCACCACCTGCTGCCATTGCCCAGACGCCGAAGATCGTAATGGAAGAAATGATGGTTCCGTCGGGTGATGCCGGGATCGAAATCTTCGTGCGCAACAAGCGCCCTGCTGACATGGTGTCATTTCGACCGGAGCGCACCCTCCTATATGTGCACGGTGCCACGTACCCCTCATCAACCGCATTCGATCTTCAGCTAGGCGGCATGTCGTGGATGGATTACATCGCTGCACGCGGGTACGACGTCTACTTACTTGATCTACGCGGCTACGGCAGATCCACACGGCCGAAAGAGATGAGCGACAAGCCCCACGCAAATGCACCGATCGTTCGTGGCGACACCGCGGTGAAGGACATTTCCACGGTTGTCGATTTCATCCTCAAACGTCGCAACATCGCTCGGTTGGATTTACTCGGCTGGTCGTGGGGCACGACCCTTATGGCGACCTACACGTCGCAGAACGCGGCCAAAGTAGAACGCCTGGTTCTGTATGCGCCGGCATGGATCCGCACCACGCCATCACTGGTTCAGGCCGGGCCCGGCCCAATTCCCGCCTATCGCATGGTCCGAAAGGATCAGGCGCTGGGGCGATGGCTCACGGGCGTAGCCGAAAACAAGAAGGCCAGCCTTATTCCCCCGGGCTGGTTTGATGCATGGGCCGACGCCACGTGGGCGACCGACCCTGAAGGTGGCAATATGGATCCTCCGGTACTGCGTGCCCCTAATGGCGTGGTACAGGACGGCGTAGAGTTCTTTGGTGCCGGTAAGGCGTATTATGATCCGGCGAAAATCACCGTACCAACGCTGCTGATTAACGCGGAATGGGACCAGGACACGCCATCCTACATGGCGCAAACGCTGTTCCCGTTGCTGGTTAACTCGCCGGGCAAACGCTACGTCCAACTCGCCGAAGGGACTCATACCATCATCATGGAAAAGAATCGGCTTGAGCTATTCAAGGCGGTGCAGGCGTTCCTTGATGAGGCGGCCGGTTTGTAAGCTGGTGTAGTTAGGTCGGAGCGAACAAGCCAACCAAGGACACGGGAAAGGGCACGGGCTTGGTATTAACCCAAGTTAGAACGGCTAAATCGCCTCCCACCGCTCAATCGCAAGCGCTCCTTTGTAATTCGACATCATATCGGTCGGATTGATTGACCCAGCGACGCCTGCTTGCGAAGGCGTGAGCACAGTTTGCGACCAGGCAAATGCGACCATGAAGCAATCGCAAGGGCTCCGATTGAACAGACTAGTTTGCGCATCCTTGGCTCCTTGGTTGGCGAATTCGATGCAGTAAGGATGCACGCATCGTGTTTCAGGAGTTTGCCATCGCAGGCCGAGAATGGGTCGTCGCAGGATTTTTCGGTTTCGTCGGCGAGCCGTAGGAAGAAACGTCTTGGGGCCTATTTCGGGTTCCCTGATCGCCGCAAACGGAGCTGGACGAGCCGCACTGAAGATCGTCCACCGTGCTCTGCGGCCCCGACGGGATCGCATGTCAGTCAGTTCAATTTTTCTGGCGTCATCGGACCGGAATAGAGTGCGTGTCGGCTCACGGAGACGCTTGAGGCCGGATCAGCACTTCATAGTACGGCTTCATAATGGCCGACACCTCATCGTAAGCGTCCGCCCGAAGCAAGCTGCGCTTGCCATCGATCTCGATTTTGAAGCCATCGTAAGCTGCACCGTGTAGGCTTACTGACCCAAGAATTAGTTGCATGTCATCTGGGACGCGATCAAGAGCGAACTGGATCATCCTCGTTGCGTTGGCGGGGTCTTGATCCTGCTGAACGGGACTATCAACGATGAGGGGACAAACCACCGACGTTGACGAGCCTCGCATTGTGTTCACAAACGCATAATAGTACGCGAGCAATGCCCTCGGAAGATCGCTACCGGTCTCATTTATTACGCAGTCAATTTGCTTGTAGCTTTTCTCAGCGAGACCCGGCACCTGCAACTCGGAAATGAACCGCTTCATGTATTGAAAATATCGATCCTTGATCGTCTTTTGAAATTTCTTGTCTTCGAACGACTTCATCGTTGCCGCCGCTTCATCTGAACGAGCGTCATGCTCACCTATCTTGGTGTTGATGTCAGACTGCTCGGCAGCTATCGCGTCATCGACCATGCGTTCGCTTTCGCCCTTGACGAGGTCCCGCAATTTCAGCTCACCGCGTTGCTCATTAAGGATTGCGTTTATCCGGTCGATATTCTCGCCCAGATTTTCGAACTTGGCACGCTCCAGCGAAATAGCCCCATCCACCTTGGCAATCTCTTGTCGCACCTCCAGCAAAAAGCCTCGGCAAGTTTCCGCATCGGAAATCAAACCGAACTTATTAGCAAAATCGTTGAGGTGCGTAGTACCACACGTTGGGCAGATGATTTCAGTATCGACCGCCTTGCGAATGAACTCATAATCTGCGTCAAGCTCTGCAAGAGCGTTGCCAGCAATGGCGCCCTGCTCGATAAGAGCCGCACGCTTGGAGTGAAGTTCAGCAAGACCTCGCTGTACGTGGCCCTGCTTGTCCTGCAGCACTTGGCATTCGCCGAGCAGAGCATCGATCCGGTCAGCAAAATTCTCGGGTACCAAGTCGAATTTGATCGGCCTGCGACCCGCCTGCAGACGTTCTGCCGCACGGCTGAGCGCTCGGCGGTCTACTTTCAAATCATCGATGATGTGATCTGCATCAATCTTTGTTGCTTTTGCGACATAATATTCGTTCGGACGCAGACCAGCGTGGAAATATGCAACATCGCGCTTTGGGTTTTCAAACTGACCGAGCCCGGAAAACGAAGCCCATGAACGCAGCCAGCCGATGTCCTGGTCCACATAGAACGGCAAGAAGCAAAACGCAGGCGGCGGCACGACCTGATTGCCCTGACGGTCAGAAAGCGTGAGCTTGAACTCTAGCAGTTGCGCTATCTGAGGACCGATACCCGAACCGACACCGGAGCCGCTCCAAAGGGCTTGCCCAAGCCCATCGAACAGAGCGAAGAAACTGCCGGAGCGCATGACACGGTACGGCACGTCGTTCACCGTGAATTCAACAAGGAGGTTTGTTTTGAGAGCGTCCCAATTGTCGTTGGTCTTATAGGCATCCGCGCCGAAGGCGGCGTAAATCGACTTGATAAGGCAGGACTTCCCAGTGTCATTCTCGCCGAAGATTACCGTCTTGCGCTCGTTGAACTGAACGATCCTCGCCGACTTCTCGAGATCGGAGGCGATGAGCAACCTTTGTAATTTCAAGCTTTTCATGATTGCGCTTCCGAAGGCTCCGGATCAATCGTTTGAACTTCTCCTGTCGTCTCATGACTAAACACCTCGTAGAGTATCATGACCTTTAATCGAGCATTGCTGAACGGCGTGACGCTCACCTGCGCCAGGTCTTTGACTTCCAGATAAATTTCATCGACCAATTCGTTTACGCCGTGGGAACCCCCTGCGCGTTTCTGCAACTCGGACCGGATCCTGTCTCTAAGGACATTGATCGCCTCATTGCCGGCGTCAAGCGCGACGGCCCGGTACCGCTGCCACTCGCGAGTTAGATTGGCCAGCTCAAGCGCGCCGACGGACAACTGCTGACTGATGGTGGCCCAATCGGGCAAGGCCTGACGCGTGCGAACGAGATCGAGCCATCCCTCGACCTGCGACCGCGTAATCGATTTCTTTTGGATCAGGTCGGAGAAGCTAGAGATGATCCCTGTGTACTTGGAGCGCGTCCTGCATTCTTCCACGATCGCTTTGTAGAGGGTGTCAGGATTGAATTCGACCGAACCAATCTGCTCGAAGATAAACTCGTTGAGCTTTCCTTTGATGTGCGCCGAACTGTCATGCAGGCTCAAATCTGCTTGAACGTAATGCATGAGACTGACCGCGGCGTGAGTGGCTCCGGGGTGCTCCTCCGCGAGCTTGCTGATGAACTTTGTCAGCGTGTCCGGGTCACACGTGACGAGTTGGCACGCACCCGATGCTGACGGCAGAAATGCGCACGGCACGTTGGAAACGAAGTTCAACTGCTCAGTCTCGTCAGGGAACAAGACGTAGTTCGAAAAAAGCTTCCCCATAAACGAGGGCAGCTTTGCGCCAGCGGGGTCGTCCTTCTTGGGCTTGCGCCGATAGAGATCGGTCAGCGTCCAGTGCCCTTTGTCTCTGGTCTTGACCTGATAAAACCGGGCGCGCGTAGGGGTCTGTTCGCTATCCAGCAACACAATGTCATCATGGAACTCAAACGCGATGGCATAGTCCTCGGACGAGCCATGATGCGCGAAGATCAGCGCTAGGCCCCAGAGGGCCTGATAGTCGAAACGCTCGTATCCCGTTTCGCCAGATTTTTCTCTTTGTGGCTCAGAGATGAGCCGTTCGGCAAATGACACGAAGTCCCCCGCTCCCGCCTTATACTCTAGCGAGCTTCGCCCACCTTACAACCGGGAGGGTTGTCCCGGAATTAGACCTTGAGGGCATCTGTGCTCGCTTGCGCGTCGGAAACGAGCAGCGAGAAGGTGCGAACATGAGCACGCATTAGCGCTAGCTTAGAGATTTGGAGGATGAACCGATTTTGAGCTAAGCTATTGATTATAATGGTATAGTTTGGTGGGCTCGAACCACCGACCTCCTGTTCCACAGAAACGAGCGAGTTTTTAGCTGAAGCCAAAAAAGAAGCTCGCCCTTGAACGGCGTAAGGTACCATCGCGCAAGGATACCGCAGCAATTACCGATCCGGCGATCTGCCGTAGGATTGATTATTGCATTGATTATCCACGCGAGGCGTCATTCAAAAATTGAACTAACCTACTGAAAGTGCTGGTGCCGCAAACAGGACTCGAACCTGTGACCCCGTCATTACGAATGACGTGCTCTACCAACTGAGCTATTGCGGCGGACCAGACGCAGCGTTCGATAACTGGGCCGAAAACGCGTGCCACCTGATATCGGGCAGCGCCCGCCTTGGCAAGAAAAACGCAAGCCCCCGGGCCTACTCCCCGCCCCAGCGTGACAAAAATCCCCGCCAGCCGCCGGCCTGGGCCTTGGGCGGGCCGATTTGCTGGGCGAATTCGTCCGGAGGGCCGTCTTCGTCGATTCCCGGGTCATCCGGCGCCCGGACAATGGGGATCACGGCCGGAATCGGCGTTGGAACCGCCTTCGGAATGTCCTGCCGGGCGCGAAACAGCGGCGCGGCGACGGCTGGCGCCGGTTGTTGGGCAGGCGGCGGCGTCGGTGACGGCTCAGGCTCCGCGGCAGGCGCCGGTTCCGGTTCGACGCTGGCAGCCGGCGGCGCGTTGTCCTGGGCGGCCGCAGCTGCGGGCGCGACAGCAGGCTCCGGCACGACGGGTGCTGCCGGTTCCGCCGGCTCGCTTTCGACCGGGGCTGGAGCCGGCCGCTCGAGCACGACCGCGCGGCGCGGCGTCGCCAGCATCGCCTCTTCGAACGGCGAGGATTCGATGGCGGGGCCCTTGTCGGACGGCAAGGCCGCGACCGGGGTCTGCCACTGGAAGGCGTCGAGGCGGCCGGTGACCGGCGAGACCGGGCGCCAGCGATCGCTGACATAGCCATCCGCGGTCCAGGCCGGATCGTGCAGCGCGCGCACCGCGCGCAAGGTCCACGCCCGCGCCCGGCCGCTGTCGCCATGTTCGGTGCGCTCGATCTCCGCCATCAGCAGCGCCACCCGCTGCGTCGGCGCGGCGATGAACGGCGCCAGCGCTTCGCGCGCCTTGGCAAATTCGGAGGCGTCGATCGCGGCGCGCGCGATCGCGAGCGCGCCCTCGATATGGCCGGGCGCTTTCGCCGCCAGCGTTTCGACGCGCACCAGCCGCTGGCGCGCGGAATCGCCGAGCTTCACATGGGCATAGGCATCGGCGAGATCAGGATGCGGCTGCGCCAGCCACGCGGTTTCGACCAGACGCATCGAACGCCGCACCTGATGCGCCTCGCTTTCAAACTTGCTCGCGAGCACCGCGGCCGGCACCAGCGTCGGCGCCAGCTTGACCGCCTCCATCACGCTCTGACGCGCGAGATCGCGATCGACCTTCTCGAGCTCGAGCGCGCGTGCCGTCAGCAGCACGCCGCGGTGACGGCGATAGGTCGCCTTGTCGATCAGCCCCGAGGATTGATTGTTGTCGAGAATGCGGAGCGCGCCGGTCCAGTCGCTCTTGGCGCAGCAGAACCCGAGCACGGCATGCGACGCCCATGACGAAGACGGCGACAGTTTCAGCGCTTCCTCGGCGACCATCACGGCCGCGACGGGATCATCGGCGCGCTGCGCCTCGATGAACAGGCCGCGCAGGCCCAATAGCCGCGTATCCTCGCGCTCGGCCATGGCGTGGAAGGCGCGCTGCGCGCCTTCGCGATCGCCATCGAGCTGCGCCGATTGCGCTTCCAGCAGCAGCGCCAGCGGATCCTCTGCCGCATGGCGGCGCGCGACGTCTGCATGCGCGCGGGCGGCGGTGGAATCGCCGTGACCGATCGCGAGTAATCCTTGCGTGATCGCATGGCGGCCGCGGGCGTGGCGCTTCTCGCGCCGATTACGACGCAGACGCGCCGGCGTGCGCCACAATCCGCACAGGATCGCCCAGATCAACATGGCCGCGACGATGACAATGCCGAGCCCCAGCACGAATACCGGCAGCGTGGTCGCGATCTTCAGATTGCCCGACGACAGCACGACCTCGCCGGTCTGTTCGGCAACCCAGGCCGCGCCGGCTGCACCAAGCGCGATCAACAGCAGAAACAGAATGATCCGGACCATCGGATTCCTTATTGCGCTGGTTTGGCGAGCACGGCCATGGCGTCGGCCGCAAATTGACGGGAGGCGGCCAGCGCGGCATCACGCGCGTCGGCCTTGTCGAGCCAGGCTTGCGCCGGGGCGCGATCGGCCGGCGCCAACGTTTTCAATTCGCGCCGCGCTTCATTGGCATCGTTGCGCAACGCCGCCGCGGTCGCCCGCGCCACCACTGCGCCGCGGTCATTGCCTGCGGTATCGGTGCGTTCGATGCGGACCAGTTTGGCGGCGCCGGCCTGCAACCGCTCGACGATGCCCGAACCAGTCGTGGCGGTGTCCTGCGGCACCGCCGGCGACAATTTCGGCACCAGCGTCAGCAATTCGCCCGAGAGCTTGCCGGCGTTCGGCACGCCCGTTGCCGCGAACGGCTCGAGCGCCTTCAGCGCGTCGGCGTTGGGCGCCAGCGCCTTCGCGGTGGTCAGCGCCGCCGGATAGGGATCGCCGGTTCGAACGAGAACATCGAGCAAAGCCGCCGCCACCACGCGGCGCAGCGGCAGATCGTCGGCAGGTTTCGTATCGACCGGCTTATCGGCGATCTTGCTGCCTTGCTGCGCGATCTCCGCGGCCTGCGCCTGCATGGCGGTTTCGATCTTCGCGATTTGTTCGTTGATCCCGGAGAGATCGGGTGCAGGTGCGGGTGCGCCGTCGGCGCGCGGCGCGGATTTCACCTCGTTAAGCGCGGAGGCAAGTTTTTCGTTCTGCGTGCGCGCGGTTGTGAGTTCGCCGCGCAGCGCGGCGAGTGATTTTTCCAGCGTATCAATCCGCGCCAGGGAAGCGGGATCGGCGACCGGCGCGGCGGGCTTGCTCGTTTTGGTTTCGAGTCCCGCGACGCGGGCGGTAAGGCCGTCGATCGCAGCAGCACTAGGCTGCGGCGCGGGAGGCGCTGCCGCCGGCTGAACGGCGGGCCAGCCCAGCATCCAG
The DNA here is from genome assembly GCF_018130185.1 of Bradyrhizobium sp. AUGA SZCCT0182. Taxonomy (NCBI): domain Bacteria; kingdom Pseudomonadati; phylum Pseudomonadota; class Alphaproteobacteria; order Hyphomicrobiales; family Nitrobacteraceae; genus Bradyrhizobium; species Bradyrhizobium sp. AUGA SZCCT0182. Next base: position 97,701 of record NZ_JAFCLY010000020.1, read on the forward strand.
CCGACGCCGATCACGAGCGCGGCCGCCACCGCGCCGGAGACGGGTGCAACGATCCAGGGGGAAACCGGCGCCGGCGCAGGCGCCGGTTGCGGCGCCGGTTCCGCCGCAGCCGCCTCGGTTGCAGTCTCGGTCTCGGCCGCCGCGTCCTCAGAAGCCACGGTCTCAGACGCAGCAATCTCGGGTGCTGTGGTATCCGACCTCGTTGTATCGCCTGCTTTCGCGGTCTCGCTGGTCACTTCGGTGGCATCGAGATCGATCGTCGGCGGCTCGCGCTTGGGCCGCTCCGATTCGGGCACTGATCCCTGATTTTCGGGCCTGTCGTCGACCATCGCAGCGGTTCCCTTAGCGTGAGTGACCCTGAACCTAGCAGAATCGGGCGGGGTTAGGCCAATCGGGTCCGCAAAGCACGGCTCAAAGCCTCGAACAAGGCATTTTCGTCGGCCTGGGCGGCCGCCGTGACCTGCGTCGCGCCGGCATCGCGCAGGACGGCGGCAACGGCAGCGGAAATGCAGCATTGTGGCAGCGCCAGCGCCGATATTTCGACGCCGCCCGACCGCGCCGCGTTCAGAAAGGCGCGCGCGCTGCGGCGTGAATAATGCAGCACCGCCTCGACCTGGTTCGCCACGAAAGCGTCACATACTTCCTGCGGCAGGCTGGACGCCGGAATCATCCGGTAGGTCGTGTGCGTCACGACGGTAAATCCCTTCTCGCCCAATTCGCCCGCAAGATCGCGCGCGAGATCGGCGCCGGCCAGATAGAGCAGCGTGCTGGCTTTCTTGAGTTGCTTCGATTTCACAGCTCCCAGCACCAGATCGCGCAACGCACCGGCGTCGCCCCTGGCCGCGATCACCTGGCTGAAACCAGCGTCCCGAGCAGCCGAGGCGGTGTGTTCGCCGACCGCGAAGAGCGGCAATTTCAACAGCCGGCTATCGGCCAGATGCGGCGCGATGGCGCGTAGCGCGTTGGCGCTGGTGACGATGATGGCACCGTAACGGGCATCGGCGTCGTCATGGAACGGCACCGCCTCAAATCGCAGCATCGGCGCCCGAAGCACTTCAAAACCCCTGGCGCGAAGGGCTGTGGCGGTGGCCTCATCGTCCGGATGCGGGCGCGTGACGAGAACGGCCATGCCTCAGACCTCCAAAAATGTCTTGCCGCAACCCTTGGCACAACCCTTGGCGCAAGAAAAAGCCTTGGCGTAAGAAAAAGCCTTGGCGCAAAATATTTCGGCTTTAACCGGCGATTGCACCTAGCGACCTCGTAATGCTACCGGGTTACGGAAGCGTTGTTTTGACCTGATACGCAAGGGATCAAATTGGATAACGACACGCCGATGCTGGTGCTGGGTATCGAGACCACCTGCGACGAGACCGCGGCGGCGGTGATCGAGCGGGCGAGCGACGGCAGCGGCCGGATCCTGTCCAATATCGTACGCTCGCAGACCGACGAGCACGCTCGCTTCGGCGGCGTGGTGCCGGAGATCGCGGCGCGCGCCCATGTCGATCTGCTCGACGGCATTGTCGATAGCGCGATGAAAGAGGCCGGAGTCGGCTTCGCGCAATTGTCGGCGGTCGCGGCCGCCGCGGGTCCCGGCCTGATCGGCGGGGTAATCGTCGGCCTCACCACCGCAAAGGCGATCGCGATGGTGCACGACACGCCGCTGATCGCGGTCAACCATCTCGAGGCCCACGCGCTGACGCCGCGGCTTACTTGCGCGCTGGCGTTTCCCTATTGCCTGTTCCTTGCCTCGGGTGGTCACACCCAGATCGTCGCGGTGGTCGGCGTCGGCAAATATGTCCGGCTCGGCACCACCGTCGACGACGCCATGGGCGAAGCCTTCGACAAGGTCGCAAAGATGCTGTCGCTGCCTTATCCAGGCGGACCGGAGGTCGAGCGCGCGGCCACCGGCGGCGATCCAAAGCGATTTGCGTTTCCGCGCCCGATGCTCGGGCGGCCGGATGCGAATTTCTCGCTGTCGGGACTGAAGACCGCCGTACGCAACGAGGCCAGCCGGATGATGCCGTTGGAGCCGCAGGATGTCAGCGATCTCTGCGCCAGTTTCCAGGCCGCGGTGCTGGAATCCACCGCCGATCGATTGAGCGTCGGCCTGCGGCTGTTCCACGAGCAGTTCGGTCCGCCCCGCGCGCTGGTCGCGGCCGGCGGCGTCGCCGCCAATCACGCGATCCGCGACGCCCTGCAGGATGTGGCGGCGAAAGCGCAGACCACGCTGATCATTCCGCCGCCGGCGCTCTGCACGGATAATGGCGCGATGATCGCCTGGGCCGGCGCCGAGCGGATGGCGCTCGGGCTGACCGATACGATGGATGCGCCGCCCCGCGCGCGCTGGCTGCTCGATGCCAATGCCGCGGCGCCGGCGGGCTACGCCAACACCAGGGCGGGATTTTAGCGATGCCGTCTGAGAACACCGTGGCGGTGATCGGCGCCGGCGCCTGGGGCACCGCGCTCGCGGCCGTCGCGGCGCGCGCGGGCCGCGATGTCATCCTCTATGCACGCAACGCCGAAAACGCCGCGCAAATGAAGATGGCGCATGCCAATCCGCGGCTGCCGGGCATGCGCCTCGACCAGCGCATCGAAATCACCAACCGCATCGCGGCCGCGGCCGGCGCCCACATCATCCTGATCGCAACGCCCGCGCAGAATTTGCGTGAAGCGGCCCTGGCGCTGGCCCCGCATCTGAAGAAGGCGACGCCGGTTATCGCCACCGCCAAGGGCATCGAGCGCGGCACACATAAATTCATGACCGAAGTGATCGCGGAAGCCGCCCCCGACGCGATACCTGCGATCCTGTCGGGACCGAGCTTCGCCGACGATGTCGCGCGCGGACTTCCGACCGCCGTGACGCTGGCGGCAAAGGACGAGGCGCTGGCAAGCGCGCTGGTGCAGGCGCTCGGCTCATCCACCTTCCGGCCCTATCACACCACGGATATCCGCGGCGTCGAGATCGGCGGGGCGGCGAAGAACGTGCTGGCGATCGCGGCCGGCATCGTTGAAGGACGCAAGCTCGGCGCCTCGGCGCTGGCTGCCTTGACCACGCGCGGCTTCAGCGAGCTGGCACGGCTCGGTCGCGCCTGCGGCGCGCGCGCGGAAACGCTTGCGGGGCTTTCCGGACTGGGCGATCTGATCCTGAGCTGCTCCAGCCTGCAATCGCGCAATTTCGCGCTCGGCATCGCGCTCGGGCGCGGCGAGCAACCGGCGCGCGACAAGCTTGCGGAGGGCGCATTCACCGCGCCCGTGCTGATCGAGCTGGCGGCTTCGCAAAATGTCGACATGCCGGTATCAAATGCGGTCGCGGCGATCCTGGCCGGCAAGGTGACGATCGATGCCGCGATCGAAGGCTTGCTGACGCGGCCGTTCAAGGCGGAGGAATAGATGGCGTACTGGCTGGTGAAGTCCGAGCCCTCGGTGTGGTCGTGGGATATGCAGGTCGCGAAGGGCGCCAAGGGCGAAGCCTGGACCGGCGTGCGCAATTTCACCGCGCGGCAGAATCTCGTGGCGATGAAGAAGGGCGACCTCGCCTTCTTCTACCACTCCAACGAGGGCAAGGAGATCGTCGGCATCGCGGAGATCATCAAGGAGGCCTATCCCGATCCGACCGACAAGACGGGTAAGTTCGTCTGCGTCGACATCAAGGCCGACAAGCCGCTGAAGACCCCGGTGACGATGGCCGCGATCAAGGCCGACAAGAAGCTCGCCGCGATGGCGCTGGTGAAATATTCGCGGCTGTCGGTCCAGCCGGTCACCTCGGACGAATGGAAGATGGTCTGCAAGATGGGCGGATCATAGGGCATCGTGGAGGCATCGCAGCGCCGACGCGCTGTGGGTGGAACCTGGCGGGCCAGACACAAAATCGCGAAAACAACCCCATGCAAAGTATCAGGATCCCTACTGGAAGGTAATAAAGCACCGCGCCCTGGGCCCTTAACCATTCCTTATCCCGTAATACTCCCCGATCCCTTTTGCAGGAGAAATTTAGCATTTCGGGCGCTAACTCCGGACGTGCGGCAAGCACGCCAGCGGGAGAGATACGCCTTGAGATCGGGTGCCAGCAGCCTGAACGCGACGCCGCTCGACGACGCGGCGGACGTGCTCGTGACGCCTGCGCTCGAAGCCGAGACCGAGCGGCTGCTGTCACAGCGCACGCGCGACATCCAGTTCTCTCCCGAAATGATCCGCGCCTACCGCAAGAAGGACTGGCCGCAACGCAGCAAGATTGCTCGCGCCTGGATGGTCTGGGTCGCCGCCATCAGCGTGGCCTTTGTGCCGCTCAGCTACCTTCTCGCTCCCGATTTCCTCACCCTCACCACCGCCATCAGCGGATTGCTGGTTCCGGCGCTGCACGCCTGCGCCTATCTGGTCTGGCGCAAGCCCCGCAGCGCCACGGTCGAAGGCCTGTCGCTGCTGCTCTTGATGACCAGCGTCATGATGGCGTACGGCGTCATCGCCGTCGCGGCCGGTGGCAGCAATTATGAGCGCTTCCTGATCTGCATCATGTACGTGAACACGATCGCGATCGTGGTGTTCAGCGTCGACTATATCTGGACGCTGGCCCTGATGATCTGCTCCACCGCGATCTTCTTTGGCTTTGAGATCTTCAATCCCGCGATCGAACTCCAGGAAGCGGTCGGGACGTCGATCTTTTATGCGATGGGAATCTTTGCGGCGACGATCGTGCGGAAGACCCAGTCGATCCTCGGTCAAAAAGCCTTCCTGCTGTCCTTGCGCAACCAGTATCGCAGCGACGCCCTGAGGCGCGCCAACCATCAATTGGAAATACTGGCGACGCGCGATCCGCTCACCGGCCTCGGCAACCGCCGTTCGGCGACCGATCTGATCGACCGGCTCTGGCGCGACCCGACAGTTCCGAAAGCCAGTATCGCGTTCATCATGGCCGATATCGACTTGTTCAAGCACTTGAACGATACCGCCGGCCACGCCGCTGGCGACGCCTGCATCAGGCGGGTAGCGGATACGATCGAGGACTCGGTCCGGTTGGGCCTGGATGCGGTGTTCCGCTATGGCGACGAGGAATTCCTCGTCGTTCTCGCGCATGCCACCCCCGATCTGGCCTGGACGATCGCGCAACGCATCCGCAGCGCGGTGGAGGCGCTCGGCATCGTCAATCCCGGAATCCATCCCGCAAATGATTCTGCCAGCGTGGTGACGATCAGCCTCGGCGTCGCGTTCGCGCAGGAGAACGCCGCGCCGGAGATGGTCGCCAAATGGGCTGACGACGCTCTCTACGACGCCAAGCGCGGCGGCAGGAATATTGTGTTTTTGTCGAATGCGCATGCGGCGGCGGAGGATGTGCGGGACGCACAGCCTGTCGGCACCGATGAACGGAAGATGTCATCAAGGGTGGGCGGGCAGTAGCGCTCGCAATCTGTCATTGCCGGGCATAGCCGTCCGAAGGACGGCGTCGCTTCCGCTCGCCTATGACCCGGCAATCCATCACTCAAAAATTCACTTTGTAGATGGATGCGCGGGTCAAGCCCGCGCATGACAAGCGGAAATTACGCCGCCGCGGCAGCCGTCACCACTTGCGCCAGCAGCGCTTCGCGCTTCGACTGCGAGCGATAGCCCTTCATCGTCGCGGCGAAGCGCTCGAGGATGCCGTCCTCGAAGGCGGTGACGATGGTGTCGTGGACGTAGCTCTTGCGGCAGATCGCCGGCGTGTTCGACAGCTCGTCGGCAGCGGCCCGAACCGCCTCCAGCACCTGCTTCTTGCGGCCACGGGCGCTGGCCGCCGGGGAAATCCGCGACAGCGATTCCAGCACCACGGCCGAGGCCATCAGGGTGCGGAAATCCTTCAGCGAAATCTTGATGCCGGCGATCTCGCGCAGGAAGCCGTTCACGGTCGTCGTCGAGACGGTACGCACGGTGCCGGAATTGTCGCGATACTGGAACATGCGCTTGCCCGGCACGCTACGCAGGATGCCGATCGCGCGCACGAGCTTGGCCGCGTCGCATTCCTTGCGCACGGCCTTGCCGCCCTTGGCCTTGAAGGTCAGGACCAGATTGTCGTCTTCCAGCGTGACGTTTGACTTCAGCAGCGTGGTGGCGCCGCGGGTGCCGTTCAACCGCGCGTAGGATTCGTTGCCCGGCCGGATCGCGGTGCGCGCGATCAGTTCGATCACCGCCGAGAGCGCGAACTCGCGCGTCGGCTCGTCGCCGGACAGATGCATCGAGACGTTGCGGCGGATCTTCGGCAAGGCCGCGACCAGGCGCGCAAGGCGATGGGCCTTGCGCTGCTCGCGGACCTTTTCCCAATCGGCGTGGTAGCGGTATTGCAGCCGGCCGGCGGCGTCGACGCCGACCGCCTGCAGGTGCGAGGTCGGATCGGGCGAATAACGCACCTGCTGATAGGCCGGCGGCACCGCCATCGAGTTCAGGCGCCGGATGGTACCGGCGTGGCGTATCGCCGTGCCGTTGGCGCGAACAAATGAATAGTTCTTGCCACGCTTGATGCGGCGGATCGTCAGCTCGTTCTGGTCGCCGAGCTTGAGGCCGAGTTCCTGCGCCAGCGACTCGACCGTAATCTTCGGCTCATGCTTGGCGAGCTTTTCCTTCGGCGAGGGGATTTTGGCGGGCGCCTTCAGCGGCGCTTTCGGCAATTGGCCAAGCGCTTCTGCCAAAGCGACGGCAGGATCAGCGGAATTGGGCCGCGTAGCCTCGAAATTCACCTGATCCATCATGACCGTCGTTGTCCTGCTCCGCCTGTTCTTCCGGTAATGCCGCTTGCTACGGCTTGGTTCCGGCGGGGCCCTGTCACCCCGGAAACGCCATTTAGGGGGTAACGAACCCCTTTGCGAGTCCCGATTCCGCGATTATCGGTTATTAGATACCGGTCATGGGAGCCATTCGCGCGATAACGTTGATTTTGGGTCGCATCAAAACGCGAAAGTGATGGCCGGACCGGGCCGGCCGGGCCGTCCGGAAGCGCGGGAACCGACCAAGGTCGCAGATGTTTCCGCCTTGTCCGGGCCCCCTGCGACGCCTAATCATCGTAATAATCAAGACGGCTTGCGACCGCTTAGGGGTAGGGCTCGCAATCAGCGGAGGGGAAGATGTCCGAGAAGATTTACGACGTGTCGGCAGACTGGTCGAAGCGCGCTTTGATCGACGACGCCAAGTATCGCGAGATGTACGCAAGATCGGTCGCCGACCCCAATGCCTTCTGGGCCGAACAGGGCAAGCGGATCGGCTGGATCAAGCCGTTCCACAAGGTCGAGAACGCCTCCTTCGCTCCCGGCAATATTTCGATCAAATGGTTCGAGGACGGTGTCCTGAACGTCGCCTGGAACTGCATCGACCGCCATCTCGACAAGCGCGGCGACCAGACCGCGATCATCTGGGAGGGCGACGATCCCAATGAGTCCAAACACATCACCTACCGCCAGCTGCACGACGAAGTCTGCAAGATGGCCAACATCCTGCGCACCAGGAACGTCAAGAAGGGCGACCGCGTCACCATCTACCTGCCGATGATCCCGGAAGCGGCGTATGCGATGCTGGCCTGCGCGCGGATCGGCGCCATTCATTCGGTGGTGTTCGGCGGTTTCTCGCCTGACAGCCTCGCCCAGCGCATCACCGATTGCCAGTCCAAGGTCGTCATCACCGCCGACGAAGGCCTGCGCGGCGGCAAGAAGGTGCCGCTGAAGGCCAATGTCGATGCCGCGATTGCCAAGAGCGGCGGCGTCGACTGGGTCGTCGTCGTCAAGCGCACCGGCGGCGCCGTCGACATGAACCCGACCCGCGACTTCTGGTATCACGACGCCGCCAAGATGGTGACGACGGAATGCCCGTGCGAGCCGATGCACGCCGAAGATCCGCTGTTCATCCTCTATACGTCCGGCTCCACCGGCCAGCCCAAGGGCGTGCTGCACACTTCGGGCGGCTATCTCGTCTTCGCGTCGATGACGCATCAATACGTGTTCGACTATCACGACGGCGACATCTACTGGTGCACCGCCGACGTCGGCTGGGTTACCGGCCACAGCTACATCCTCTATGGCCCGCTGGCGAACGGCGCGACCACGTTGATGTTCGAAGGTGTGCCGAACTATCCGGACAATTCGCGGTTCTGGAACGTAATCGACAAGCACAAGGTCAACATCTTCTACACCGCGCCGACCGCGATCCGCGCGCTGATGCAGGGCGGCGACGAGCCGGTGAAGAAAACCTCGCGCAAGAGCCTGCGTCTGCTCGGCTCGGTCGGCGAGCCGATCAATCCGGAAGCCTGGGAATGGTATCACCGCGTGGTCGGCGACGAGCGTTGCCCGATCGTCGACACCTGGTGGCAGACCGAGACCGGCGGCATTTTGATCACGCCGCTGCCGGGCGCGACAAAACTCAAGCCGGGTTCGGCGACGCGGCCGTTCTTCGGCGTGGTGCCCGAGATCGTCGATGCCGACGGCAAGGTGCTGGACGGCGAAACTAGCGGCAATCTCTGCATCGCCAAATCCTGGCCGGGCCAGATGCGCACGGTCTATGGCGACCACGCCCGCTTCGAGCAGACCTATTTCTCGACCTACAAGAACAAGTACTTCACCGGCGACGGCTGCCGCCGCGACGCCGACGGCTATTACTGGATCACCGGCCGGGTCGACGACGTCATCAACGTATCAGGCCATCGCATGGGCACCGCCGAAGTCGAAAGCTCGCTGGTGGCGCATGAGGCGGTCTCGGAAGCCGCCGTGGTCGGCTATCCCCACGACATCAAGGGCCAGGGCATCTATGCCTACGTGACGCTGATGACCGGCAAGGAGCCGACCGAAGCGCTGCGCAAGGAACTGGTGGCGTGGGTGCGCAAGGACATCGGCCCGATCGCCTCGCCTGATTTGATCCAGTTCGCCCCGGGCCTGCCGAAGACGCGCTCCGGCAAGATCATGCGCCGCATCCTGCGCAAGATCGCCGAGGACGAACCGTCAAGCCTCGGCGACACCTCGACGCTGGCCGATCCCGCCGTGGTCGACGATCTCGTGCACAATCGGCAGAACAAGAAGGGCGCGGGGGCTTAGCGTGCAATAGGGTTGCCATCACTGCAAAGGGCTCCGAGATAACCGGAGCCCTTTTTGTTTCGCCTCAACCGCCGCTCACCGCGTGAGTGTCTTCCTCTCCGGCACGGTCACCGGCAGCGGCCGGGCCGCGGTCGGCGGTGCAGCGCCGACCGTCGTCTTGTTGAGGCCGCCGCCGCTCGGTGCCATGACCACCGGACTGGGATTCGGCCGCATCGGCGCTGAGATCGGCGGCGGCGGACGGTTCAGCAACTGCACCGGCTCCTTGATCCGCACATTGTCACCCGAGCCGTTGGGACGGATCACGTTCGGAATCCGCACATCGGGTTTGCCTGCCCCGGATGCCCCGCCAACCGGGTTGTGCCCGGTATGGCCGCCGTTCGACGACGGTGGATTGCCGACCGGCCGGCCGTCGCCGGTACCTGTAACCGGACCCGTCACCGGCGGTTTGTCGTCGCCGCCATGTGGCCGGTGCGCGTGGAGGCAGCGCCGCAGCGCAATGCCACTGAGCCCGGCGCAGGGATTTTCGGTCACCGGCGGCTTCGGCAACGGATCGGGCCTCGTCGGGAATACGCACAGATTGCCCACCCGCACCATTCCCGGGCGGCAGTCCGGCAAGCGGCATACGCCATGGTCCATGAAAGTGCCGCGCGGACACACTGGCGGGACCACGACGACGACCGGCGGACCATTGTCGATCGGTTGATCAAGACGCGGCGGCAGCGGCGACACGGGGTTGTGGACCGGCAACGGTTTGTATCCACCGCCCTGCTTCGGGCTCACCGGCGGACAGTCCTGAGGAGCCACCGCACTCATGACGGCGAGGTTGTTCCAGATGAAATTCCAGTCGATCAAATTCTGCGCCAGGAACCAGGCCGGCCACGGCGAGAAGAAGATGTCGATGTCGATCCACGGGCCGACCACGTATCCCGGCAACACGATCACAGTGATTCCATACACGAGCTTGATGTCGGTAACGTAGGTCGTCTGCGTCAGCAGCACCGGGATCTGCTGCGGCGGCGCCGCGCCGTTGCAGCCTTGCGCGAACTTCTGCGTCTCGACAAAGATCCAGTAAGCGGCACTGTTGAAGTCGGCGGTGGAAACCGTCTGAACATCTTGGTCGGGCAGCATCGGCGCCCAGCCGACCCATTCCGGCGACGTGCGCCAGACAACCCAACCCGGGCTGAACTCCGCACCTGGCGTCCATATCCATCCCATCTGTGCGTCAGACACCCAGCGGCCGTAGTGATGGACGATCGCGCCCCACGGCGTCTTGTCGTCGTAGTACCAGCCATATTTTGGGGTGTTGACCCAGTTGCAGGGCGGATACGGACGCCATCCCTGCGGCGTCACCGTGGGAATCCACACCTCTCCGTATTTGGCGTGCTGGACAAAGCGGCCGTACTGCGTGAGCACGCCGCGGAATTCGTCCCTTAGCTTCGCAGCGCCTTGCTGCGGCACGGCGTTCGCAGAGTTTTGGGCAGATTCTTGCGCAGGCGCTTGCGCGAAAGCTGACGGCGTTGATGCTGACAGCACGAGGACGGCAAGCGCTGCGGCGAACATCGCCGTGAGCATCGTCCTGGTCTTGATCAAGATGTTCCGGGCAAGGGTCATGATGATTGCTCCCTCACTTCGCGTTCGACGGCGTGCAGACATTCGGGACGTTGAAGTTCAACGTCTTCTGCCACACGAAATTGGAATTCTTCATCATCTGGACCATGAACCACGCCGGCCACGGACCGAATCCGATCTGCACATGGACGAACGGCCCGATCAGGTAGGGCGGCAGCACGATGACGACGATGCCGTCGACGAATTCGTACGCCGTGATCCATTTGGTCTGGCGTAGAATTACCGGAATGCGTTCGACCGGAGCCGACTTCGTCGCGTCGCAACCATTGTCGAACTTCGCGGTCTCGACGAATATCCACTGATCGCTGTTGTTGAACTGATCGGACGACATGCTGGGGAACGCCTGGTCCGGCGGCATCGGCGCCCAGCCCGTCCATTCGGGGCTGGACCGCCACACCACCCATCCGGGGCTGAACTCCGAACCGGGATCCCAGGCCCAGCCGATCTGCTGATCCCAGAACCAGCGGCCATAGTGGTGCACGATCTGGCCCCACGGCGTCTTGTCGTCGTAGTACCAGCCATATTGTTTGGTCTTGACCCACTGGCACGGCGGATAGGGATGCCAGCCTTGCGGCGTCACCGTCGGCACCCACACCTCGCCGAAGCGGGCGTGCTGGACGAAACGTCCATACTGCGACAGCACCGCGCGGGCTTCGGCCTGCACCGGTTCGTCGCGAACCTCCTCCCTGACATCGTAGGAGGGTTGCGCCACGGCGGTTGCCGAAAGCGCTGATAGCCCCAGCAGCAATGCGGCCAGTATTGCTGTGAGGCGGCCGCCGCCGGCGCGGACGGCTCGGCGCAGCAAAACAATCTCAACCAATGCTCGCATGAGACGAACTCCTGCGCCCCGGAATTGGGCCGCAGCCAGCAGCCGCGTCGTCACGACGCCGAGTTCGGGGCTTCCGGTTTAATTTTTCGTCATGTTCGGGGCCTGGTACCGCCCGGCGCCCTTGCTGCCGCTCCTTTGGGCGAGGCCCCCGCCGCCTGGACCTGACGGCCTCACGCAATCGTCAGGGCGGCGACCGCTGCCCGGGACGTTTCCGGACGAGTGTTGTTTTCAAGTCATTTACTTTAATTCGAACATTTCCTTTTGTTCCGCCATCGAAACGGGTCTCACGGCCGGCTTGGAAACCATCCGGTTAAGACACGCGGTTAAAAATGCGTGGGTGAGACGGCAAACCACTATTTCTGATAGGTTTGCGCAGGCATTTGAGGACCCCCTGACGGGGGCGAGTGGGCAGGAGAAATTGATGTCGACGAGGATTGCGGTGGCGCTGGCGGCCACCATCGGGGTGAGCGTTTTGATGTCGTCGGCGGCAGAAGCGCGGCCGGAGATAGTTGGCGTCCGCGGCGATTACACGCCGGGTACGATCGTCGTGAAGACCAACGAGCGCCGCCTCTATCTCATTCTCGAACAAGGCCGCGCCGTGCGCTATCCGGTCGGCGTCGGCCGCGCCGGCAAGCAGTGGGAAGGCACCACCCGCATCGATGGCAAGTATCAGAACCCGGCCTGGTCGCCGCCCGCCGAAGTGAAGCGCGACAAGCCGAACATGCCCAACGTCATTCCCGGCGGCTCGCCGAGCAACCCGATGGGCGTCGCGGCAATGACGCTCGCCGGCGGCGAATACGCCATCCACGGCACCAATGCGCCGGGCTCGGTCGGCGGTTTTGTCTCCTATGGCTGCATCCGCATGCTCAACGCCGATATCACCGATTTGTACCAGCGCGTTTCGGTCGGCACGCAAGTGACGGTGACGCGCTGATCGGCCTTCTCTGTTTTGAAATTTGAGAGAGCCGCGCATCGAGCGCGGCTTTTTCTATTTCCCGGCGTTCGCGCACCAGCCGTTGCGATGACCGCCGCTGTACCTGCGCCCATGGCCACCGGCAAGCAACGCAGCCGAGACGCTGGTGGTCTTCCTCGTCGCCACGTCGGCCACCACCCGGCCGGCATACTTGTCCGGCCCGATATTCGAGATCGTGACCGCGCCTTCGCGGAGCAGGCCGCGCAGCGCGTCGCTCGCGGCTTCCGCCATCTGCAATTCCTGCGGACAGGCCGCCTTCAATTCCGGCGTGTCGATTCCGCGCAGGCGGACCCGCGTGTTCAGCGCAAGGCCGTCAGGCAAATGCACCCGCGCCTCGAACGTATCGCCGTCGACGGTCCGGATCACCTCGACGGCGTGACGCACATCGGGACTGCCGGCGCTCTTCCAGATCGTCTCGGCGTCGCGCGCAGCCTGCTGTCGGCCGTATGCGGAAACGGCCAATGCACCCAATGCCGCAGCGGCACCATCGACGCCGCGGCGATGGCGAACACGAATACCCAGGGCAAAGCCGCCGAGAATCGGCGCCGCCAGCCACTTCGATGCTGCGTCCGATAAGTATTTATTCTTTTATATGGGGACATATTCCCAATATGGTGGGCTGAGTCGGCTATTCCGGCAATTCGCCTCAAAAATCCGAGGCGATGCCTTTGCGCTCCCAGTCGCCGTAACGGGTCGGCTCGGGCCCCTTCGGACCCTGAAATTCCTTTTGTGCCGGTTGAGCGGCGTTGGCCTCGGCGGCTTTCCGGCGCGCTTCGGCCTCGGCGAGTGCACGCTGGGCGGCTGGCGTCAGCAACTTGCCGGGGGCGGCGCCGGGAAGAGTTGCAGACGGTGATCGGGGATCGTCGGTCATGGCAAAATTTCCGGCAAAACTTTCCTGCGGCCGATCTCGTAGCACAGCGACGAACGCATCGCCGGCATCACAATCATGAAATCGCCGGTGCGATTCTTACATTTGGCATATTCGCATGCCAAATGAGTTTTTCATTTCCAAGTTCTTCACTTCGATGGCATGCGCCGAAACCCTGTTCAGCACCTTCCGAGATATTCCTTCTCCATGCCCCCTTCAAGATTCGCAGTTCCTGCCGAAGTTCCCGGTCTCGCGGCGCGGCGTATAGCGGCCGACATTCTCGACGGCGTGCTGCACAAGCACCGCACCCTCGACGAGCAGCTCGACGGCGCCGGCGCCCATCCCGGATTGAAATCGCTCGCCGATCGCGACCGCGCGCTGATGCGGCGGCTGGTTGCAACGATTCTGCGGCGGCTCGGCACCCTCGGTCATTTGTTGTCGCGCCTGCTCGACCGCGGCGTTCCGACCGACGCGCCGCGCGCGCAAAGCGCGCTGTTGATCGGCGCTGCGCAGATTCTCTGGATGGACGTGCCCGATCATGCCGCCGTCGACCTGTCGGTGCGGCTGGTGCAATCGGACCGACGCGCCGCGAAATATGCCGGGCTCGTCAATGCCGTGCTGCGGCGTTGTGCGCGCGAAGGCCAGCCGCTGATCGACGAAGTCAAGGCGCAGACGCTGGACATTCCGCCGTGGCTGCTGGCGCGCTGGATCGCGGCCTATGGCGAGACCACCGCGCGTGAGATGGCAATTGCGATCGGCCATGAACCGTCGCTCGACATCACCGTGAAGTCGGACGCGCCGCAATGGGCGACCCGCCTGCACGGCGAAACGCTGCCGACCGGGACGGTGCGCACCCTGTTGCAGGGTTCCGTGACGATGCTGCCCGGTTTCACCGAAGGTCAGTGGTGGGTACAGGACGCCGCCGCCGCACTGCCGGCGCGGCTGTTCGGCGACCTCAACGGCAAGAGCATCGTCGATCTCTGCGCCGCGCCCGGCGGCAAGACCGCCCAGCTCGCGCAAGCCGGCGCACGCGTCACCGCGGTCGATCGTTCGGCGCCGCGGATGACGCGGCTGCGTGACAATCTTTCGCGGCTGTCGCTGCAGGCCAATGACGTCGTGGCCGATGGCGCCGAATGGCCGGGCGGTGACGCCACGTTCGACGGCGTCCTGGTCGACGCGCCCTGCACCTCGACCGGCACCATCCGGCGCCACCCTGATGTGGCCTGGTTGCGCCAGGAAACCGACATCGCGGCGCTGAGCGCGCTGCAGCTCCGCTTGATGAAAAAGGCGGTCGCCCTGCTCAAGCCGGGTGGGACGCTGGTCTATTGCACCTGCTCGCTGGAACCGGAAGAAGGCGAACAGGCGGTGGCGGCGCTGCTCGCGACCGAATCAGGCGTGCGCCGCGCGCCGGTGGACGCCGGCGAAGTCGCAGGCCTTGCCGAGATCGTAACAGCGGACGGCGATTTGCGTACCCTGCCCTGCCATCTGCCCCACGACGACCCGCGGCTTGGCGGGCTGGATGGATTTTACGCCGCGCGGCTGGTTAAATCCTGATTTTGCACCTGTTTTTCGCGACCTTCGGGTGATTCGCGCACTTTCAAGATGGTGTCTTGGGCGCGTTTCCGGATTAAAAGGATTCGCCACAAGATCTCCTCCCATCAAGGTTAGGCGTGTCGGTCGCTCAACGCAGACGCATTACGACGCTGGTCGCGAGCCGCTTTGCGCGGGGCGTGATGGCGCGCGCCAGCGGCGGTACCGTCGGGCTGTCGCGGCTGTGGCCGGGCCGCGCCGACCGGCTGATCATCGCGCCGCATGATCTGCGCACCGCCGACGC
The DNA here is from genome assembly GCF_018130185.1 of Bradyrhizobium sp. AUGA SZCCT0182. Classification (NCBI taxonomy): domain Bacteria; kingdom Pseudomonadati; phylum Pseudomonadota; class Alphaproteobacteria; order Hyphomicrobiales; family Nitrobacteraceae; genus Bradyrhizobium; species Bradyrhizobium sp. AUGA SZCCT0182. The sequence goes on from NZ_JAFCLY010000020.1 coordinate 112,872, forward strand.
CACCCGCGCCGCCGAAATCTACGCCGGCCGTTTCGTGTTCGCCGGCAAGATCGTGACCTGCCACGGCCGCTCGATCTTCGATCTCGAACCGCCGTCGGAAGATTGGGAAGTGGCGCTGCTCGGTTTCGGCTGGCTGCGCCATCTGCGCGCGGCCGATACCGCGCTGACCCGCGCCAACGCCCGTTCGCTGGTCGACGACTGGATTTCGAATCCCGGCCGCAAGCGGCCGCTCGAGCGCCGCGCCGATGTGCTGGCGCGCCGCGTCATCTCGCTGTTGTCGCAGGCCCCGCTGGTGCTCGGCGATACCGACGGCAAGTTCTATCGCAAATATCTGCGCGGGCTGACCCGCGAGATCCGCTATCTGCGCTACACCATGCTCGACATCGCCGACGGCGTGCCGCGGGTGCAGGTGCTGATCGCGCTTTGCTACGCCTCGCTGTGCCTCGCCAACCAGGCAAAACATATCCGCTCCGCGAGCCGGCGGCTGTCCGACGAATTGCAGCGGCAGATCCTGCCCGACGGCGGGCACATCTCGCGCAATCCCGGCGCGCTGGTCGAACTGCTCAGCGATATGCTGCCGCTGCGCCAGACCTTTGCCGCGCGCAATATCGCGCCACCTCCGGCGCTGCTCAACGCGATCGACCGCATGATGCCGATGCTGCGCTTCTTCCGCCATGGCGACGGCGCCTTTGCGCTGTTCAACGGCATGAGCAACGCGCCGAACGATCTGGTGGCGACGCTGCTGGCCTATGACGACACCCACGGCGTGCCGATGGCGCACATGCCGCATACCGGCTTTCAGCGCCTCGATGCCGGCACCACCACCGTCATCATGGACACCGGCCCGCCGCCGCCGCCGAATATCAGCCAGGACGCGCATGCCGGCTGCCTTGCGTTCGAATTGTCCTCCGGGCCGAGCCGGATCGTCGTCAATTGCGGCATGCCCTCGACCGGCCGCGACAATTGGCGCGCCTTTGCGCGCAGCACCGCGGCGCATTCGACCCTGACCTATCACGAGACGTCGTCGTGCCAGTTCGTCGAGATATCGGCGATGAAGCGGCTGTTGCAGGGGGCGCCGGTGACCAGCGGCCCGGCCAATGTGGAAAGCTATCGCGAAGCGGTGGAGAGCGGCGATCTTCTGACCACATCGCATGACGGCTATTTGCCGCGATTTGGCGTCGTGCACCGCCGCGTGCTGATGATAGCGCCTGACGGCGCGCGGCTCGACGGCGAGGACACGCTGTCGCCGGCGCCGGGCTCGCGCTTCAAGGGCAGCGGCACCGACTTTGCCTTGCGGTTTCACCTGCACCCGTCCGTGAAGGCGAGCCGGCTTTCCGACGCCCGCGGCGTCATGCTGGTGCTGCCCAACCGCGACGTCTGGACCTTCGAGGCGCTCGACGACAAGGTCGACCTCGAGGACAGCGTTTTCCTGGCCGGCAATGACGGCCCCCGCCGCACCGCCCAGATCGTGATCCGGCAGGATTCGCGGCAGGCAACCTCGATCCGCTGGAATTTTGTGCGCTCCTCGACCTCAGCCGCCGCCACCAACGCCCGCCGCAACGCCAGGCGCGAACCGGAATTGCCGTTGTAGAAACAACCGATCCTGCCGTTGTGAAACCCGCCGAAAACTGCTAACCGAGCCCTGCTCGCGCGACTGGCGACCTTGGATGGAGTACCATCGGGAAGCGCGGGACTAGCTGCCGCGCGCCTGGGCACCCCCTTTAACCGAGGATCTTGCCCATGACTGACCATCCCCGCCGCGTCACCCGCGCTCTGTTGTCCGTTTCCGACAAAACCGGCCTGATTGAATTCGCCCGCGCGCTTGCAGGCCACGGCGTCGATCTGGTCTCCACCGGCGGCACGGCAAAGGCGATATCAGCCGCGGGGCTGAAGGTGACGGACGTCTCCGACCTCACCGGTTTCCCCGAAATGATGGACGGCCGGGTCAAGACGCTGCATCCGAAGGTGCATGGCGGCCTGCTCGCGATCCGCGACAACAAGGAACACACTGATGCGATGCAGACGCACGGCATCGCGCCGATCGATCTGCTGGTGGTCAACCTCTATCCGTTCGAGGCGACCGTCGACAAAGGCGCCGGATACGAGGACTGCATCGAGAATATCGACATCGGCGGTCCGGCGATGATCCGCGCGGCGGCGAAGAACCACGACGATGTCGCGGTCGTCGTCGAAGCCAGCGACTATCAATCCGTGCTCGACGAGCTCGCCGCCAACAACGGCGCCACCTCATTGAAGTTGCGCCGCCGTCTCGCGGCAAAAGCCTACGCCCGCACCGCGGCCTATGACGCCGCGATCTCGAACTGGTTTGCGCTTCAGCTGAAAGACGACGCGCCGGATTTCCGCGCCTTTGGCGGCAAACTGATCCAGTCGCTGCGCTACGGCGAGAACCCGCATCAGACCGCGGCGTTCTATGCCACGCCCGACAAGCGGCCGGGCGTTTCGACCTTGCGCCAGCTTCAGGGCAAGGAGCTGTCGTACAACAACATCAACGACACCGACGCGGCCTATGAATGCGTCGCCGAGTTCGACCCGGCCCGCACCGCCGCCTGCGTCATCGTCAAGCACGCCAACCCCTGCGGCGTTGCCGAGGGCAGCGATCTGCTCGGCGCTTACAAAAGGGCGCTGGCCTGCGATTCGACGTCGGCCTTCGGCGGCATCGTCGCAGTCAACCGCACACTCGACGCCGACGCTGCGCGCGCCATCACCGAAATCTTTACCGAGGTCATCATCGCGCCGGACGCGACAGAGGAAGCCATCGCTGTCGTCGCCGCAAAGAAGAATCTACGGCTGTTGCTGGTCGGCGGCCTGCCCGATCCGCGCAAGCCGGGGCTTACCGCCAAGACGGTGTCCGGCGGCCTGTTGGTGCAAAGCCGCGACAACGCCGTGATCGAGGACATGGCGCTGAAGGTCGCAACCAGGCGCGCGCCGACCGATGCCGAACTGCGCGATCTCAAATTCGCCTTCCGCGTCGCCAAGCACGTCAAGTCCAACACGATCATTTACGCCAAGGATCTCGCCACCGTCGGCATCGGCGCCGGCCAGATGAGCCGCGTCGATTCCGCCCGCATCGCCGCCCGCAAGGCGCTGGATGCCGCGGCTGAAATGAAACTCGCCGAACCGCTGACCAAGGGTTCGGTGGTCGCGTCAGACGCGTTCTTCCCGTTCGCCGACGGCATGCTGGCCTGCATCGAAGCCGGGGCCACCGCTGTCATCCAGCCCGGCGGATCGATGCGCGACGACGAGGTGATCAAGGCCGCCGACGACCACGGCATCGCCATGGTGTTCACGGGCGTGCGGCATTTCCGGCATTGAGCCACACCTGTCATTGCCGGGCTTGACCCGGCAATCCATCCGCTACGCAAAAAGATTTTCAAAATTGATGGATGCCCGGGTCAAGCCCGGGCATGACGAGCGGGTAATTCCCTAACCCGCAACAGCAACACCAGCCCGACGACAAAGAACACCACCAGCAGCGCCATGCCGGCCTTCTGACTCGCAGTCACCGCCGTAACAACGCCGATCAGCAGCGGTCCGACGAACGAGGTGACCTTTCCGGTCAGCGCGAACAGCCCGAAACACTGCGCGATGCGATCTTGCGGCGCGAGGCGAATCAGCAGCGTGCGCGACGCCGCCTGCAGCGGACCGCCGGCGCCGCCGATCAGGCATCCGAGGATGAGATAGGCGCGCTCGGCCGCACCCGAGAACAGCGGTCCGCCGGGCACGGGGGGCGCCACCTTCACGAACAGGATCGAATCCTTGTCGACCAGCAGGATGGCGGCGAGCGCCAGCAGCAGCACCAAGAGGCTGATCGCGATCACGCGCTTCGGCCCCACGCGATCATCGAGCTTGCCGCCGAGCCACGCCCCGAACACGCCCGCGATCGCCGCGACAATGCCGAAGGTGCCGATCTGGATTGTGTGCCAGCCGAACGTGCCCGCCGCGTAGATGCCGCCGAAGGCGAACAGCGAGACCAATCCATCGGTATAGATCATGTTGGCGAGCAGGAACGTCGCCAGCGATTTCTGCTTCGGCAATTCACGCAGCGTCTGCTTCAGCTCGCTCAAACCTTCGCGCAACGCCGCGCGCATCGGAAGCTTTGCCGGATAGTCCGGCGTCAGCAAAAACATCGGCAGCGTGAACAGCATGAACCACAGCGCCGTCAGCGGTCCGGTGATGCGGTCGCCCGCATGCGTCACCGGGTCGAGGCCGAACAGCGGCATGAACCCGAACAGCGTGCGTCCGGTCTGCGGATTGGCGGCGAGAAAACCAAGCACCAGGATCAGGCTGAGGATACCACCGACATAGCCGGTGGCCCAGCCGGTGCCGGACAGCCGTCCGATCTTGTCCGGCGGCACCAGCGTGGGCATCATCGCGTTGTTGAACACGGTGGCGAATTCGACGCCGACACTTGCGATCGCATAACACAGCAGCAGTGTCGGGATAATGCTGGGATCGCCGGGCTTTCCGAACCACATCAGGCTCGAGCCGATCACCAGCAACAAGCCGAATCCTGCGATCCACGGCTTGCGACGGCCGCTGGCGTCGGCAATCGCGCCCAGGATCGGGGACATCAGCGCAATCATCAGCCCCGCGGCCGCGGTGGCAAATCCCCACAGCGCCTGCCCGGTCGCCGGATCCGGCGCGACGAAGCCTGCGAAATACGGCGCGAACACGAAGGTGGTGATCAACGTGAAATAAGGCTGCGCGGCCCAGTCGAAGAAGATCCAGCTGACGACGGCGGCGCGGGGCGGATATTTTCTTGAAGTATCAGCGCCAGATGCCTGAGGAGCAGTCACCGTCATACCCAGGAATTTCCTTCATCGATCACGACAAGGCGTTTTGCCCGTCGAATTCGAACCCATATAGCATGCGATTATCATGCGTGTGCTATTGCCAGGCATCACACCGGCTCCAACTGCGGCGGATTTTGGATGATTTTCTGCACGAATAAGTGGCGTAGCGCGCTGGTGACCATCACGCTCGTCGTTGCGTCAGGCACAACGGCCTATGCGCAGGAGCAACGCCGCCTCTATACGCCGCCGGACCTTGCCACGGTTCGCGCCGTATCCGCCCAACACGGCATGGTGGTGGCGCAGGAGAAGCTCGCGGCGCGCGTCGGCGCCGACATCCTGCGGCAGGGCGGCAACGCGGTCGACGCCGCGGTCGCGACCGGCTTTGCGCTGGCCGTGACCTATCCACGCGCCGGCAATATCGGCGGCGGCGGCTTTATGGTGATTCATTCCGCCGAGCGCAACGAAGACGTCGCGATCGATTATCGCGAGACCGCCCCATCCGCTGCCACGCGCGACATGTATCTCGGCGCCGACGGCAAACCCGACACCGACAGATCGCGCAATTCGGCGCTCGGCATCGGCGTGCCTGGCACCGTGGCGGGTCTGGCGCTCGCGCTGGAAAAATACGGCTCCGGCAAATTCACCCTCGCGCAAATCATCCAGCCATCGATCGAACTGGCCCGCGACGGTTTTATCGTCGCCGACGACATGGCCGACACACTCTCCGACATGTATCGCCGGATGGCGCGCTGGCCGAATTCCGCCAAATCTTTCTCCCGTGCCGATGGTGAGCAGCTGCGTGACGGCGACCGGCTGATCCAGCCTGACCTGGCGGCCACGCTGACCGCGATCGCCGAACAGGGCCCGCGTGGCTTCTATGAAGGACCGGTCGCCGAAAAACTGGCGAAGGCGGTGAGCAGTGCCGGCGGCATCATGACGCCGGACGATCTGAAATCATATCAGGCGCTGCTCCGCGCGCCGGTGCGCGGCAATTACCGCGGCTACGACATCGTCTCGATGCCGTTGCCGTCGTCGGGCGGCACGGTGTTGCTGGAAACGCTGAACATCCTCGAAGGCTTTCCGATGTCCGACGTGAAGCAGGGCTCGGCCCCCTCGCTGCATGTCATGATCGAGGCGATGAAGCGCGCCTATGCCGACCGCGCCCGCTATCTAGGTGACCCCGATTTCGTCAATGCGCCGATGCAAGTCCTGCTCGCCAAGGATTACGCTGCCAGGCAACGCGCCAGCATCGATCCGGAACGCGCAACGCCGTCGGCCGATGTCTTGAAAATTACCCCGCAACGCGAGGGCAGCAACACCACGCACTATTCGGTTGTCGACAGCCGTGGCAACGCCGTCAGCAACACCTACACCCTGAACTTCCCCTATGGCGTCGGCCTGGTCGCCGACGGCACCGGCGTACTGCTCAACAACGAGCTCGACGATTTCACCGCCGCGCCCGGCGCCTCCAACGCCTTCGGGCTGGTGGGTTTTGAGGCCAATCTGCCCGGCCCGGGCAAGCGGCCGCTATCGTCGATGTCGCCGACCATCGTGCTGAAGGACGGCAAGCCGGTGCTGGTGACGGGAACGCCCGGCGGCAGCCGCATCATCTCGGCGGTGCTGCAGATCGTCGTGAACGCGCTGGATTACAAGATGGATGTCGCCGCTGCCGTCGCCGCGCCGCGCGTGCACCATCAATGGATGCCCGACGAAGTGCGGGCGGAACGCGGCTTTCCACAAGAGACGCTCGACGCGCTGAAGGCCAGAGGGCATCAGGTGATCGTGCCGCTCGGCCAGACCTCGGCCAATTCGATTGCGGTTACGCCCACCGGCCTGCTCGGCGCCCCCGATCCGCGCACCCGCGGCGCGGAAGCGGCGGGGCAGTAGGTTTCGATTCGCTGTTGCCGGTTTGCCTGACGAACGCATCGGCGTAGGATTGTTCTTCAATCTTGCTCGGTCGTTCCCTCCCCCTTGCGGGGGAGGGAGCATAACCATTTGTGCGTCCCTAACCTGGAGTCGTCCAATGACATCCCTCAAAGGCAAGACGCTGTTCGTATCCGGAGGCAGCCGAGGCATCGGGCTGGCGATTGCGCTGCGCGCCGCGCGTGACGGCGCCAATGTTGCGATCGCGGCGAAAACCGCGGAGCCGCACCCAAAACTCAAGGGCACCATCTACACCGCCGCCGACGAGGTTCGCGCTGCCGGCGGCAAGGCGCTGCCGGTGCTGTGCGACATCCGCGACGAAGCGCAGGTGATCGCGGCGATCGAAAAGACCGTGGCCGAGTTCGGCGGCATCGACGTCTGCGTCAACAATGCCAGCGCCATCAGCCTGACCAATTCGCAGATGACCGACATGAAGCGGTTCGACCTGATGATGGGTATCAATACTCGAGGCACCTTCCTGGTGTCGAAATATTGCATCCCGCATCTGAAGAAGGCCACCAACCCTCACATCCTGATGCTGTCGCCGCCGCTCGACATGAAGACGAAATGGTTCGAGCATTCCACCGCCTATACGATGGCCAAATTCGGCATGAGCATGTGCGTGCTCGGGCTGTCAGGTGAATTGAGATCTGCAGGCGTCGCCGTCAACGCGCTGTGGCCGCGCACCACGATCGCGACCGCCGCGGTCGGCAATCTCCTCGGCGGCGACGCGATGATGCGCGCCAGCCGCACGCCTGAAATCATGGGCGACGCCGCTTACGTCATCTTCACCAAACCCTCCCGCGAATTCACGGGGCAGTTCTGCATCGACGACAAGGTACTCTATGCCAGCGGCGTGCGCGACTTCGAGCCTTACCGCGTCGACAAGTCGGTACCTTTGATGCCGGACTTCTTCGTTCCCGATGACGACGTCCCGCCACCCGGCGTCACCGTGCAAGCGCTGCCCTCGGTCGCCGCCGCGAAACCGTAGCGCTGGAAACTGACGGGCAGCGGAGAGGCGTGTGGGCTGGCGAAGTTGGACCGCTGTCGCGTTGCTGCTGACCGTGTCGGCGACGGCCTGCGTCATCTACCGTCCCGATCGCGCGATCCGCATCGCCACCGGCGTGGTGGCGCACAATGTCTGCGCCAAGACCTTCGTCTCCGGCCTTGATCCGCAAACCGTGTTTTCGGAAACTATCGAGCGTCCCGGACTGCGCCGCCTGCGCACGGCGCTGCGATTTTACGTTGATCACACTGCGATGAGTGTTGATGCGTCGGCGGCGTGGATGTTTGGCAGCCGAGCTGTCTATCATGAAGGGCTCGGCTGTGTGCTGCGGCACGGAACGAAGGAGCCGTATATCCTCAAGAGCGACATTGACGCATTGAAGGTACCGAAATCGCCGCCGCTGCTGGGCCAGATTGCCGGCCCCGATGTCGTGGCGCCGTCCAATCCCGCATTGAAGGCCGCGCTTGAGCACGCCTTCGAGGAGCGGGCCGAGCCGCCGTTCCGTCGTACCAAGGCGGTGGTCGTAGTGCACGACGGCAAGGTGATCGCCGAGCGCTACGCCAGCGGCATCGGCGTCAACACGCCGCTGCTCGGCTTTTCCATGACCAAGTCGGTGATCAATGCCTTGATCGGGGTGCTGACCCAGCAAGGGCTTGTCACGCCCTCGATGCCCGCGCCGATACCGGAATGGCGCGGCGATCTCAGGCGCGAGATCGAGGTCGAGCATCTCTTGCGCATGACCACCGGGCTGGCGCTCGACGAAACCAACAGCTTCAGCGAGATGGTCTATCTGCAGGACGACATGGCCGGCTTCGCGGTCAACGCTGCGCTTGTCGCGCCGCCGGGCACGCGCTGGGCCTATTCCAGCCCGACGACGCAGCTATTGGCGCGGATCATTCGCGATGCCGCCGGCGGACCGGAGCAGAGCCTGGCGTTTGCGTGGCGCGAATTGTTCAATCCACTCGGCATGCGCGACGTCACGCTGGAATTCGACGCGACAGGCACGCTGCAGGGATCGACCAACATGCTGGCGAGCGCGCGGGACTGGGCACGGTTCGGACTGCTGTTTGTCAATGACGGTGTTGTCGGCGGCAAGCGCCTGCTGCACGAGGACTGGGTGGATTTCTCGGCCGCTGCGACACTCGACACCGACTATGGCGCCGGGTTCTGGACCAATCGCAGCGAGCATGCACACGCCAAAGAACGCGTGCGATCAGGCATTCCCCGCGACGCGTTCTTTGCGGCCGGCGATCTCGGCCAGCGCATTATGATCATGCCGTCACAGCGTCTCGTCGTCGTCCGCCTCGGCGACAGCGTCGATCCGACCGGCGATATCGGCGGGCTCGCGCGATTGGTGAAGGAAGTGATCGCGGTGGTGGGGCCGTGAATCTTCCCCCTCTCCCGCGCTTGCGGGGGAGCGCCGGGGTGGGGGTGTCTCCGCGATTCAGACTGTTCGTGTGGAGAGAGCCCCCACCCGCCGCGCTTCGCGCGTCGACCTAAGAGCGAGCTTCGCTCGTCTCGACCCCGCAAGCGCGGGAGAGGTTAGCGTCCCACCACATACGGCCCGCCCTTTTCCAGCGCGCGCGCATAGGCCGGACGGGCGTGGATGCGTTCGAGGAACGCCATTGCCTTGGGGTGACCGACCTCCAGCCCGCCGCGCGCGGCGGCGGCTTCCAGCGGAAAGCTCATCTGGATGTCGGCGCCGGAGAATTCGCTGCCGGCGAACCATTCGCTTTTCGCCAGTTCGCCTTCCCAGTAATCCATGTGCTGCTTGAGCTGCGGATTGACCAGTGTGGTCAGCGCCGTATTGCAGACCTTGCGCACCAATGGCCGAAGCAAGGCCGGCGCGCGCTTGGGCATCAGCGTGAACAACAGTTTCAGCAGCAGCGGCGACATCGCGGATCCTTCCGCATAGTGCAGCCAATAGGTGTAGCGCAGCCGCTCCGGTGTATTTGCTGCGGGGATCAGCTTGCCGTTACCATAAGTGCCTATGATGTATTCGGCGATCGCGCCTGACTCCGCGATGGTGTTGCCGTTGTCGGTGATCACGGGTGACTTGCCGAGCGGGTGAATGGCGAGCAGCTCTTTCGGCGCGCGCATGTCGCCCTGGCGCTGATAGCGCACGATCTCGTAGGGCACGGCGAGCTCTTCGAGCAGCCACAGCACGCGCTGCGAGCGGGAATTGTTGAGATGGTGCACCGTCAGCATAGCCGCTCCCCAAATTGACCGCCGCGTTGGTGCCAGCCGGGCACGGGAAAGTCGAGATGGCTTCAAGGCGGGGTTATGGGCTTTGACAGACCTAATTTACCCGGGTAATATCCAAGGTAGAATCGAGGAACAGCCGTGAATCCCACATCTGATGCCGCCTACATCGCTTTTGAAGGAGACAGCTGCGTCGGATCGGGCGATCTGCGCGAGGTCGCCCGTTCCGCCAGGCAGGCGCTCGGGCGGCAGCCGCAGGCCTCGATCCTGATTTTCAACGGCAGGACCAGCGCGCTGGTCGATGTCGACTTCCGCGGCTCGGTCGACGACGTCGTGGCGCGGATTCCGCTGCCGGAGCCACCGTCCACGGATGAAGATACCGTCCTCGCCGCCCCGCGCGGTCCCGGCCGCCCGAAACTCGGCGTGGTCGCGCGCGAGATCACTCTGTTGCCGCGGCATTGGGACTGGCTGGCGCAGCAAAAGGGCGGCGCCTCGGTCGCAATCCGGAAACTGGTCGACGAGGCGCGCCGCAACAACGAGGGCAGCGATCGCATCCGCCTTGCGCAGGAGGCCGCCTATCGTTTCATGTCGACCATGGCCGGCAACCGGCCGCATTTCGAGGAAGCGATCCGCGCGCTGTTCGCGGGCGACGCCAAACGTTTCGAGCAATTGATCGCCGAATGGCCCGCGGATGTGCGGGACCATGCTGCAAGGCTGGCAGTTCCGGCATTTCATCGCGAAGCTTGAGACGAAGTCCGGTTGATCCGGCTGATCGGACCCGCTAGGTTGGTTGAAATGATAGGGATCATATAAGAACCATCCGAGGGAGGCCGCCGTGAGCCTAAATCCGCAATTCTTGTTCGATTTCGGCAGCCCCAACGCCTTCCTCAGCCATGAGGCGATCCCGGCGATCGAAAAGCGCACCGGTGCGAAATTCGAATATGTTCCGGTGCTGCTCGGCGGCATCTTCAAGGCCACCAACAACAAGTCGCCGGCCGAGACGCTCGCCGGCGTCAAGAACAAGCGCGAGTTCCACGCGATCGAGACCGAACGCTTCGTCAAGCGCTTTGCCGTCAAGCCCTACACCTGGAATCCGTTCTTTCCCGTCAATACGCTGAACCTGATGCGATCAGCAGTCGCCGCGCAATTGGAAGGCGTGTTCGAGAAGTATGTCGAAGCTGCATTTCATCACATGTGGGTCGAGCCGAAGAAGATGGACGATCCGGAAGTCGCGGCGAAGGCGCTGGCCTCATCCGGCCTCGATGCCGCCAAACTGCTGGCCCGCTCGCAGGACGCGGATGTAAAGGCAAAGCTGATCGAGAACACGCAAGCCGCGGTCGAGCGCGGTGCATTCGGTTCGCCGACGTTCTTTGTCGGCAAGGAGATGTTCTTCGGCAAGGAGCAGTTGCGCGAAGTCGAGGAGATGATTTCGGGGAAATGACGACGCAGTCGTCATCCCGGGGCGCGAAGCGAACCCGGGATCTCGAGATTCCCCGGTGCGCAATTGCGCACCTGAGGTCTGGTCCTTCGGACCATCCCGGAATGACGGCGACACAGAATCAGCGGAGTTCACCAATGCAAAAACGAAACGCCACCGTCGCGGTGATCGGCGCCGGCGACTATATCGGCGGCGAAATCGCCAAGAAATTCGCTTCCGAAGGCTTCACCGTGTTCGCCGGCCGGCGCGACGGCGCCAAGCTGGAGCCGCTGAAGAAGGAGATCGAGGCAGCAGGCGGGGCGATCGTGGCGCGCTCGCTCGATGCGCGCAAGGAGGACGAGGTCGCCGCCTTCCTCAACGACGCCGACCAGCACGCGCCGCTGGAGATCTGCATTTTCAATGTCGGCGCCAACGTCAATTTCCCGATTCTTGAGACCACCGACCGCGTGTTTCGAAAAGTCTGGGAAATGGCCTGCTGGGCTGGCTTCCTGGCGGGCCGGGAATCGGCGCGGCTGATGCTGCCGCGCGGCCAGGGCAACATCTTCTTCACCGGCGCCACCGCGAGCCTGCGCGGCGGCAGCGGTTTTGCTGCCTTTGCCAGCGCGAAATTCGGCCTGCGCGCGGTGGCGCAATCGATGGCGCGGGAGCTCGGGCCAAAGAACATCCATGTTGCGCATCTGATCATCGATTCCGGCGTCGATACCGCCTGGGTGCGCGAGCGCCGCGAACAGCTCTGGGGCAAGGAAGCGCTCAACAATCCGGATTTGCTGATGCCGCCGGCCTCGGTCGCGGCGTCCTATTGGCAGCTCTACCAGCAGCCGCGCAGCGCCTGGACCTTCGAGCTGGAGATTCGTCCGTTCGGGGAGAAGTGGTAGGACGCTCTTTCCGTCATGGCCGGGCTTGACCCGGCCATCCACGTCTTGCTTGCTGCTGCGGTGTTAAGACGTGGATGCCCGGCACACCTAGCGCGAAGACGCGCTTCGCGCTACTGGCCGAGCATGACGAGGACCGTGATATCTCCGGCTCTCTGGATGAAGTAAGCTAGAACAAAACGGAGTTGAACGATGCGCATTCTCGTGGTCGGCGCCGGCGCCATCGGCGGATATTTCGGCGGCAGGTTGCTCCAGGCCGGGCGCGACGTGACGTTTCTGGTGCGCCCGAAGCGAGCCTCTGAACTCGCCTCCGCCGGCCTCGTCATCAAGAGCCCTGCCGGCGACGTCACGCTGAAGAATCCGCCGACGGTGCAGGCCGACAAGCTCAGCGAAAAATTCGACGTGGTGCTGCTGAGCTGCAAGGCGTTCGACCTCGAGGACGCGATCAAGTCCTTTGCGCCGGCGGTTGGCCCAAATACCGCGATCATCCCACTGCTCAATGGCATGCTGCACCTGAACGTGCTCGACGAAAGATTTGGCGCGGAGCGCGTGCTGGGCGGCCTCTGTGCGATTGCCGCGACGCTCAACCAGGCGCGCGAGGTGGTGCAGCTGGCGCCGATGCAGTCGCTCAATTTCGGCGAACGCGACGGCAAGATGTCGGATCGCGTCCGTGCGATCTCTGAAATCTTCACCAGCGGCAACATTGGCGCTGTTGCCAGCGAACACATCATGCAGGATATGTGGGAGAAGTGGGTATTCCTGGCCTCATTGGCGGCCTCGACCTGCCTGATGCGCACTTCGGTGGGCAACATCCTGGCGGTGACGGGCGGCAAGGATTTCCTGCTCGGCATGCTCGATGAATGCAGCGCGGTCGCATCAGCGGAAGGCTTTGCGCCCGGTGGGCCGTTCTTCCAGCGCACCCGTGGTTTGTTGACCGCGGAAGGCTCGCCCATGACCGCCTCGATGTTCCGCGACGTCAAGGCGGGATTCCCGGTTGAAGCCGATCACGTCATCGGCGATCTCGTCGCCCGTGCCGACGCCGCGAAAATTCCGGTGCCGAAACTGCGCATCACCTACACCCATCTCAAGGCGTATGAAAAGCAGCGGGGGTGAGGGCCTGGGAATAGCCGGCCACGCAACGCACTCCGCCGTCGTCCCGGCCTTGAGCACAGATGCGCAATTGCGCATCGGGGGACCCATAACCACCGGCGGTAATTGTTGTAGAAGATCTCTGACATATTGCCCAATTGATGGGACACGGCGTATGGGTCCGGCCTTCGCCGGGACGACGGTTAGAGATGCGCCAGATAATGCGCCAGCGCCTCGATCTCCTCTTCGCTGAGGGAATAGGCGACACTCGCCATCGCCGCCATGCCGCCGCCGGACCGCACCCCTGACTTGTAGTCGTGCAGCGCCTTGATGAGATAATCCTGACGCTGCCCCGCGACGCGGGCGACCGCCTTGGTGCCGGCGTAGTCTGGCAGGTGGCAAGACGCGCAACGCCCGCCCACGGCCGCCTGCGCGCCCTTCTTCGACAGATCCGGCTTGTCGTCGGGCGGCGCCTTCGGCGGCGGGAGCTGCGCGAAATAGGCACCGAGATTGCGGATGTCCTCGTTGTTGAGCTGCTCGACGATCGGCTGCATCTGCTCGTTCTTGCGGGCACCGGCGCGGTAGAACACCAACTGCCACTGGATGAACATGTCCGGCTGCGCCGCCAGCGAGGGAATGTTTTCCATTTGCGAAATACCGTTCTCGCCGTGACAGCCGACGCACAATTCGGCCTTCGCCTTGCCGGCGGCGATATCGGCGGCATGGGTGGGGCCGCAGATCATCATGGCTGCAAGCAGGCTTCCGGCTAATGCAGTTCGCATCATCACTCTCCTCCGTCATTCCGGGATGCGCCACTTGGCGCAGGCCCGGAATCCATACGCATTATCGTGGTTATGGATTCCGGGCTCGCGCTTCGCGCGCCCCGGAATGACGGCTGTTGGGTTCGATCGAAGTCCTCACAAACGCGAAGCTGCGGCCACTCGTTCCCGAGCAACCGCAGCCCCTGATCGTCTCGTCTCCTGTTTGACGCGTTTTCTTCACGCGAACCGGTATCCACTTCGCTCGAAAACGCTATGCGCCTTACTTCTTGGCGTAGCTGATGCGATAGATCGCACCGGCCCAGTCGTCGGACACCAGGATCGAGCCGTCCTTGTCGAGGATGATGTCGTTGGGACGGCCGAGATAGCCCTGGTCACCTTCGAGCCAGCCGGACGCGAAGATCTCCTGCTTGGCGTTCTTGCCGTCCGGACCGACGATGACGCGCTTGATCCGGGCGCCCTGGTACTTCTTCCGGTTCCAGGAGCCGTGTTCGGCGATCAGGATGTTGTTCTTGTACTCGGCGGGGAATTGGCTGCCGGTGTAGAACTTCATGCCGAGCGGCGCCACATGCGCGCCGAGATTGAGCACGGGCGGGGTGAATTCCGAGCACTTGTGACCCATCGCGAATTTCGGATCCGGCATATTGCCCTGGTGGCAGTAGGGATAGCCGAAATGCTCGCCGATCTTCGAGATCATGTTGAGCTTGTCGCTCGGCAGGTCGTCGCTGATCCAGTCCCGCGCGTTCTCCGTGAACCAGTATCGCCCCGAGCGTGGATCGACGTCGCCGCCGACGCTGTTGCGGACGCCGAGCGCCCAGATTTCCGCGTTGCCTGTCTTGGGATCGACGCGGCGGATCTGCGAGAGGCTGGTGGGCGGGAGGCCGATGTTGAAGGGAGGTCCGAACGGCAGGTAGAACCAGCCTTCCTTGTCGACCGCGATGTATTTCCAGCCATGCGCGACGTAGGACGGCATGTCGTCATACACCACCTTGCCGGCGCCGAGATTGTCGAGATTGGCTTCGGCGTTTTCGTATTTGATCAGCTTGTTGATCGCGACGACGTAGAGCGCGCCATCGACGAAGGCGAGGCCGGTCGGCATGGTGAGGCCCTTGAGGACAGTCTTGACCTCTCTCTTGCCGCCATTGTCCTTGATCGCGTAGACATTGCCGAGGCTGAAGGAGCCGACAAACAGCGTGCCCTTGTCACCCCTGGCCATCTGCCGCGCCTCCAGAACGTTGGAGGCGTAGACCTCGATCTTGAAGCCCGCCGGCAATTTGATCTTCGGGATCAGCTTGGCGAGTTCGGCCTCCGATGCGCCGGTCGGCGGGCCGGAAGGCGGCGCCTGCCCCTTCTGCGCCTCGGTCTCGTCGCCGAGAAACCAGTCGGGCGGCGGGTTGGTCCAGAACTCCTTGGTGCCGGATTCGTATTTCTTCAGCGGCTTCTGTTGCGCGTTGGCCTGGCTGGCCGCCGCGACAACTAGGATCGCCGTGAGCGCAAGAATAGATCGATGGAAAGCCGATTTCATCGCGTCACTCCCTATGCAGCCTTGGAGGCTGCGCCTGTTATTATTTTGAACGTTGAGAGGCGAACTTGGTCAGGTGGGGTCGAGTAGACTGCAAAATGTTAGCACATCCATTGCAGGAGAGAAGCGTAGGCTGCGCTACCCTGTCAGACGAAAATAGATTGCGAAGAAAATTTTTCGGACTTTTTGCGAAGACGCGCTGCACCGCAATATTCGTTTGAAGCCAGCGCCGCGGCCGGATCGAACGGTGCGCGTCCCGATCGGCGGGCTTCCACAAAACAAGGCAGATCGTGCGCGCGTTAGTTCTCGGTGGGACAGGCCTGACCGGCTCTGCCGCGGGTGCGGCAACTCATTGGGCTCGAGCAAGAATCATTCAGCCGGGCGCGATCCGGCGTGTCCGCGACGACGCTTGGTCAATTTAGCGTGACGCCCGATTGCCGGCGACGTCGGATCGACGGAATCGCGGCCCGCCTCGCGCAAGACCGTCCCGTTACCTTCTTCGCGTTACCGACAGCACGGCGGTGCCGTGGTTGTTGCGGTAGAGCAAATCATAGAGACCGGGAATGCCGATCACGGCGTCGTTGACGAAGACGAACAATTCTTCCTTGCCGTTGGGCGCAATCGTCGGCGTGATATTGAACTGGATGATGTCGTCATAGGGATCGGGCTCGTAGGAGTCCTCCTCGCCGCCGACATTGCCAAAACGCAGCACGATGCGGAACCAGTCCTTGGATAATTCCCGCCGCATCGGCAGCAATAGCCAGAGATAGACACGCTCGTACCATTGCGGCCGCTCTTTGCTGGAAAAGCCCCCGACCGGCGTGCCGATGCGGGCAAGGCCATTGAACCATTGCTTGTCTTCGCCGCTTTTGGCGCCGGGTTGAATGGTCACATAATAGCGGCCGCGATGCTGCAGCAGGATGCCGGTCGCCTTGCACAAATCCGACGTCTTGAATTCGACGCGCGCGGTCTGGTTGACGGCCAGCACCGCAGGTTTTGGATCGGTATCTCGACGCACGCAGGTTAGTCCGGCCGTGTCGAAGCCGTCGTAAGCGAGATGGCTGACAAACGCCAATCCGAGATAGATGAACATCACCGCGAACAGGAAAGGCGCGATCATGGTCTTCAATTTGTCGTGGAAATGGATGTAAAGCGGACTGCTGCGCAGACCGTAAATCCCGTTGTCGGGAAGGCCTGTCGGCGCTTGCGGCGATTTTCGCCAGATCGAAGCCATCAAGCGCGAGGTCCGGCCTGCGATCCACGAGTTCACATACAACAGCGCCGAGACCAGGCCCACCATGACCAGAAACCAGGCTGGCGCGCGTGCATAACCGTCGGCCCAGGTCGATGCGAGGGTTGGAAGAAGTCCCAACGCAAAGCGCACGAAGTCCGACACCCACCGGATCGGACTGGTATATTCATCGTAGCGTGGCGCACTGGAGACCAGGGGGAAGATCACCAGCCACAGCGTCGCGCCGACGGTAGCGAAATAGGCGATACGGCGTGCCCAGACCCAGTTCCAGACATGCTCCTGCGCCAGTGCGCGCTGCGCCGCGGCCGCACTGGTCTCGAACGGTTGTGTCGACGGCGCGATGCTGAAAGTGTCGGGTGAGACGATCTCGCCATCTTCCTTGACGACTTCGTAGTACGGCGGCAGGCCAACCGGCGCGTAGGCATGCGCGTTGTTCTCGATGCGCCGGAACACAGTCTCGTGAATCTTGGCGCTGATGACGTCGACCTCGTCTTCTTCCAGTTTCTTCGGATAGAAGGCCGGCACCAGCTTGCGCGGTCCGTAGCGGTAATAGCCGCCAACGCCTTTGCGCGGATCGTACAGCCGTCCGTCCTTGTCGCGCTTCGAGATCGCGTTCTTGAACGTGTCGGGATCGGCAATCATGTGGTCGGGGCTCGGCGGCTGGCCCGCATAATCCGACTTGAATTTCAGCCCGCAGCGTTTCGCCTCGGTGATCATCCAGACGAAGGGGATGTGAGCCAGCGCATCGTCGGGATAGCCGCCGCCGACATTGGTGTGCACGCCGGCGAACCAGACCTGGCTGATGCGTTCGTTCTTGATGAAGCGCTTCCCGCCGGGTTCGGCCGGCGATGCCGCACCATGGATACCAGCGGTTTCATCCCAGAGCTGGGGGTGGAAGGTGGTGCGTTCCTCGTCGAGCGCCAGCGCCTGACAGGCGCGCATGACGCTCGGCGACAAATGCTTGTTCGGCAGTTCAAGCGGCCAGATATAGTCATGAATGCCGCGGGTCATTTCGTCGACAGGCATGCCGTAGGCGGCAACCGTGTCCCAGACCCCGATGAACCTGATCTTGACGTTCCTGCGAACCTCTCTTGGCGGGTAGTGCGGGCCGAACTTGTTGCGGATCCACTGGTACGGCCGTTCAAATCTCAGTTTCGGGTAGCGGTCCTTGCGATAGGCACGGTAGGCCGCACTCGCCAGGCTGTGCAGTTCAACCTCGTTATCGGCTTTGACGAGCCCCTGGCTGTCGATCATCCCCATCACGATCCGGATGGTGAAGGCACCGCGGCTGAAGCCAAAGCCGAACAGTTCGTCGTCCTTGTCGCGATAGTTCCGGCAGGCGAATTTGTAGAGCGCGATGACGTTGCGGCGCAGGCCGAGACCGAACGCTCCACCTAGGATCGCCATCGGCTTGAACGACGAGGTGCCGACGCCGTCGTCATACAATGCGACCTGGTCGTTGCCGGAGAGATCCAGCGCCTCGAAGGTGCGCCAGACATTGGTGCGCCAGACTTTTGCCGAGGAATTGCCGGTGCCGTCGGACAGCAGGATGATTTTTCGGCTCATGGGACATGCCTCGCCCGCGGCATGAAATGAGTATGCAACCTAGGGTATCAGAGCATGACACGTTCTGACCGAATAGAGAAGCACACCGCGGGCAGGGCGGCCGCCCGTCAATACGGCGGCTCGTCATAGACGGGCTTGCCGTCGATCAGCAGGCGCTTGATCGCCGCCTGGCCGGAAGCCGTCACGGCCGCGACCACCTCCAGCCGTGCCTTTTCGGTCGTCTCGATTTTCTTGCCCTCGCCCTGCGGCACGAAATAGCTCTCGAGCCCGTATTTCACGAGCGCGGCGCGGATTCCGGGCGTGCAGACCCTGAGCCCCGCCTCGTTAGGCGGACAGACCGATCCCGCGCTCACCGTGCCCAGAATGACGATATCGGCGCCGGACACCGCCGGCCGCTCGGATGAGATCGCGACCGCCCTCGCCTTGCCGTTCTCGTCGGGCCGCAGGGTCACGAATACTTTTTGCCCCCGTTTGAACTCACTCGTTGTGTCCTTCGGCAGGTCAACCGCCGAGATTCGATAATCGAGAATGACATAATCGCCGCGAAACAGGTCGCGCGGGTCGACGGGCACGATCTCGAGCCGGACTTCCTGGCCGTTTCGCAAGATTTCCGCCCGTTGATAGACCATCGCGAGGATCAGTCCGCAGAGCAGCAGCGCGGCGAGGATGTAGCGCGGAAGCAGCGGGACGCGCGCAAGGAAAGTATCGATCGTACCCATCAGGCCGCACTCCCCGAGGATTGTTCATTGGCACGCCTCGACCAGCTCGCGAGCTTGTGCGCCCCCAGGGCGAGCCCCAGCAGCACGACACCGGCGGCAAGGAAGAACAGGGACTGGTCGAGCAATGTGCCGACCGTGCGCCAGAGCAGGATCAATATCGAAACGCCGAACACCGCGTAGCCGACCACGACAAATGTCCGCAGGCCGACCAGCAGGCCGCCTGCGATCAAGGCCACCGCGCTGACGAGCACGGCGATGGGAATCAGCACGCGGCTCGGAATTGCGGGGCCGCCCGCCAGCATCAGCGGAATCGTCAAGCCAATGGCGCAGGCCGCGATGATCACAAGCCGCCCGTTGTCCCTGTGACGTGCCAGTACCGCGAGGGCCGCAAGCGCGAGCGCCGCCGCGACATAAGCAAGGCCGAGATGCGCATCGATGGCGTGCGCGGAGCGGACTGATTTTTCCAGAACGAGTTCGATTTCAAAGCAGAGAAACACGCCGAAGGCCCAGCCACCCCATGGCAGGAGCGCCCGGAACTCGGCGGGCCAGTCCCGGTCCAGCGCCAGCAGCCCGATCGCGATGTAGGCTACCGAGAACGCAATGCCGCCATGGATCAGGCGATTCGCTGGCGCCCACGTCAGTGTGGCCAGCCAGACGCCCAGCGCCAGAGCTGCAGCATGCGCCACCAGGCGATTGTCGCGGCCCAGCGCCAACGCAAATGCCGGTACGAACAGCAGGAAAAACGGCCAATGGATTTCGTGCCATTGCGCGTCGTCGAACCTTCCGAACGACCAGGCCGTCATCGCCGCAAAGGCAATCACGAGCGGGCCGCTCTTGCCCGTCAGCGCGGCCGCGATGAGCGCGCCGATCGCCACCAGCATCGCTCCCGCCGGCCAGTCGCCCGGCAGATGATACATCTGGCCGACCAGCGCCACGCCCGCGCCGAAGCTAAGCGTGGCGAATGTCACGGCGGCATCGGCGCCCCATGGGATCGCGCGCCGGCCGAGCAGAAGGGCGATCGGAAAACAGGCCGCAATCAGCGAGAGGATGCCGACCAGCCTGACCAGGCGCGGAATCTCCTGCCAGTTCGCGGCAACAAAGGCGCTGACGCTGGCCGCCAGCATCAGGGCGCCGAGCATCGCGAAGATGGCGGGCAGGCGCGAGGTCGCCTCTTCGCCAAATCGCGCCTTGCGGATGGAATGGGCCGCGTCGCCCGAAATCACGCCCTCTGCGACCCATTTGACCAGGTCCGCCTCAAGGCGCTGCCGATATCCACGTTCGAACAATTGCCAGCCTCGCTTGTGTCACGATCCTTGCGGCGCGGCACAAGACGACGCTGCAATCCTTGGTATCAGAAGATGGCATGCAGGTTCGGGAGAAAGAAGAGCGCGGCGGCGGCAGGTCGCCCGCCACCACAAACGACAAAGCCGCCTGACGGCGGCTTGTCGTTCAATCATTGCTTGGGCATGCGAGAAATCTTGGAGCGGGCGAAGGGGCTCGAACCCTCGACCCCGACCTTGGCAAGGTCGTGCTCTACCACTGAGCTACACCCGCATCCGAGATGTCGGCGATCGCTCGCCGGCAACGGCAGAGCTATGCCAAATGCAGGCCGTGAATGCAACAGCCAGCACACGGCCGAAACCACCCCGACAGGCGGATTTTCTTAATAAATTGGCGCGAATCGGTCCGAAACAACGCCCAAACCGCATTAATCGGTTCCCCGGCCTGGAGGGTGGCAACCCCAGGGTCAAATTGCCCTCCTATCTCGTCGCGATTCGGACTTCCTCTCGGACACGCCGATCCGCCGGCCGGTCAATTCGCCGCGCCGGCCGGGCCGCTGATGGGAGGCCGCCCACCCCCTGGGCCCCTTGGGACGAGGCCCGGTCGCGGCCGGGGCCGATTGAATTTTGTGACCAAGCCGCCATCTAGCGGATAAGAACTTCGCGCCCTTCCGTGCTAGAAGGTCGCCAATCTCTGGGACAGCTTTCGAGACCAATTCTCAAGACATCAGGCGAGGATACATCGTGACGATAATTGAGCAGGGCGGCGGCCCCGCGCCGCAGGCCGTACCCGATCTGATCAAGGATACCACCACCCAGACCTTCGTGAAGGACGTCATCGAGGAATCGAAGCGCCAGCCGGTGCTGATCGACTTCTGGGCGGAGTGGTGCGGTCCGTGCCGTCAGTTGACGCCGATCATCGAAAAGGCCGTCCGCGCCGCCAAGGGCAAGGTCAAGCTGGTCAAGATGAACATCGACCAGCATCCGCAGATCCCCGGTCAGATGGGAATCCAGTCGATCCCGGCCGTGATCGCCTTCGTCAACGGCCAGCCCGCCGATGGCTTCATGGGCGCGGTGCCGGAGAGCCAGGTCACCGCCTTCATCGACAAGCTCACCAAGGGCATGGCCGCACCGGGCGAACCGAACATTGCCGAAATTCTGCAGGAGGCCGAGGCCGTGCTGGCGGAAGGCGATGCGGCTGCCGCGGCGCAGATCTATGCCGAGGTGCTGTCGATCGATTCCACCAATATCGCCGCGTTGGCGGGTCTCGCGAAATGCTACGTGACGACCGGTGCCATCGAGCAGGCCAAGCAGACCATCGCGATGGTGCCGGAATCCAAACGCAATGACGCCGCCGTCAAGGCCGTGCAGGTCTCGATCGATCTCGCCGAACAGGCGCAATCGGTCGGCCCGGTCACCGAGCTGGAACAGAAAGTCGCCGCAAACCCGCTCGATCATCAGGCCCGGTTCGATCTGGCGACCGCGCTCAACGCCCAAGGCAACCGTGCCGAAGCGACCAACCAGCTGCTCGAAATCGTCAAGCGGGACCGCAAGTGGAACGAGGATGGCGCGCGCAAGCAGCTGGTGCAGTTCTTCGAAGCGTGGGGCGGCGCCGATGAAGCGACCGTGGATGGACGCAGGCGGCTGTCGACGATCCTGTTCTCGTGAGTTGCGTATTCCGCAACCGTGGACACCGGTTTTGCGATAAGAATACGCACAAGACATAGACATCTCATGCAGTAGAGCCGGGGCCGCAGATGCCGATCAATGCCGAATACCGCGGACCCGGCGAGCTTCCCGAAATCATTCCGGTGTTTCCGCTGCCGGGTGCACTGCTGCTGCCGCGCGGCCAGATGCCGCTCAACATCTTCGAGCCGCGCTATCTGGCGATGGTCGACGACACGCTGCGCGACGGCCACCGCCTGATCGGGATGATCCAGCCGGATATTTCCCACAGCAAGGACGAGGCGCGGCCGATGCTGTTCAAGGTCGGCTGCGTCGGCCGCATCACCCAGCTCGCCGAATCCGGCGACGGCCGCTACATCCTCGAACTCACCGGCGTCTCGCGCTTTCGGGTGGTCGAAGAGCTGACGGTGCTGACCGCGTACCGGCAATGCAAGGTGGATTTCTTCCCCTTTGTTGACGACTTCACCGCGCGCAAGGGCGAAGAGGCCGTCGACCGCGAGGCGCTGCTCGAGGTGCTGACCGATTTTCTCAACGCCAACAATTTGAAAGTGGATTGGGAAGGCATCGAGAGCGCGCCCAACGAGGCGCTGGTCAATGCGCTGGCGATGATGTCGCCCTATGGCCCCGCCGAAAAGCAGGCGATGCTGGAAGCGCCCGATTTGAAGACGCGCGCGGAAATCCTGGTCGCGGTGACCGAGATGGACCTCGCCAAGAAGCGCACCAGCGGCGGCGATACGGGACTGCAGTAAACCGCGCCGGCTACGCCGCGTTCGCGGCTGCCTTGACCCGCGAGCGCACCATTTTCGCAACTTCGGCGCTCGTTACCGGCGGACTGAAATAATAGCCTTGCGATTCGACGCAGTCCTCTCCGCGGAGGATGTCCCATTGTTCCTGGGTTTCCACGCCTTCGGCCGTGGTGGTCTTGCCGAGGCTTACGGCAAATCGAACCACCGCACGCGCGATGACGCGGGACTCTTCCTGCGGGCTGGTCAGCTCGCTGACGAAGCTGCGGTCAATTTTGATCTTGTCGAACGAGAATTTTTGCAAAAAGCTCAGCGATGAGTAGCCCGTGCCGAAATCATCCAGTGCAACTCGCACGCCCAGTTCGTGCAGCTGACCGAGCGCAGCGAACACGGCTTCGCTGTCGTGCATGATGGCCGTTTCGGTCACCTCGAGCTCAAGTCTTGGTGGCGCAATTCCCGAACTCGCCAGGGCGCTGACAATGACCCGAACCAGGTCCTTGCTTCTGAATTGAGCCGGAGACAGATTTATCGCGATCTTGAGATGGGCCGGCCATTTTGCCGCCTCCACGCACGCCGTCCGCAGTACCCACTCTCCGATCGGCACGATCAAGCCGGTTTCTTCCGCAAGCGGGATAAAGTCGCCGGGCATCACCCAGCCGCGCTGGGGATGATGCCAACGCAGCAACGCCTCAAAGCCGCTGATCTTGCCGTTCTTGAAATTGACGATCGGCTGGTAGCGCAGTTCGAACTCATCATTGGCAAGCGCGCTGCGCATATCCCGTTCGAGGTTGCGGCGGGCATGCATGAGTTCGTCGAGTTCCGGCTCGAAGAAACGGAAGGAACCACGCCCGCCATTCTTGGCGGAATACAAGGCGAGGTCCGCTTTCTTGAGAATTTCATCGGAATCGGTTCCGTCGCGTGGCGCAACGGCAATGCCGATGCTCGTTCCGACGGTGACCCGGTGATCGCCAAGATCGAAAGGTTCGCAAAGCTCGGCTTTGATTCGTTCGGCGAGCGCCACGGCTTCCACCAGCGGATTTTCCACGCACTCAATGACGGCGAACTCGTCGCCGCCCAGCCGCGCGACCATCGCCGTTTCCCTGACGCACGCCAGCAGCCGCGCGGCAACGGCTTGCAACAGCGCGTCTCCGGTGGGGTGCCCCAGCGTGTCGTTGACTTCCTTGAAGCGGTCAAGATCAAGCATGAGCACCGCGAGATCGGCGCCTCCCCTGCGCGTGATGGAAAGGGCGAGCTCCAATCGCTTCCTCAAGAGAACGCGATTTGGCAGGTCGGTCAGCGCGTCGTGATGGGCCATATGCGTGATCTTGGCCTCGGACCTGCGCTGCTCGGTAACGTCCTGGTGCGTCGCCACCCAGCCGCCGCCGGGCATCGGTTGCCTCGTAACGCAGATCAATCGACCATCGGCAAGCTCGTCGACGCGACTTGCCGGGACGTTGCTTGGCAGCGCATTCAGGGCCGACAGCACCTGCTTTGCGGTGCTGTCATTGGTGCCACCCTTGAGGATGCCGTTGCTGATGCGATGCTCGATGATTTCGCGGTGTGGTGTCCCCGCCAGCAACAGTTCCGGCGGCAGCTGATACATTTTGGCGTAACGATCGTTGCAGACGACAAGCCGCTTCTCCGCATCGAACATGCAGAGACCTTCGCCCATGTTGTTGATCGCCGAATCCAGCCTGAGCTTCTGCTCCTGCAATTCCTTTTGGGAGCCTTCGACCTGTTGCCGCGCGAGCGAGAGCTGATCGATGATTTCCTCGAATTTGCGCGTCCGGTTGGCGAGGCGGCGATCCGCCAGCACGCCGACCAGGCTCATCCCGAGCACCGACAGAGCCACGCCCGCAATCGCCACCGCGAGAAACGCGGGAGAAAGTGACATCTCGTCAGGCCCCCGCGTCGGATCGGGGACAATTTCTACCGCGCCCATCGCCGTGAAATGATGCGAAACAATTGCGAGCGTCAGGAAAATCGCAGCGACAAATGTTCCCCACAGATCCTTGTAGCGGACCGCGAACGCGAGCGCCGCATAACCGAACATCATGCCCACAATGATGGAGGCGAACACGAGATCGAGCGACCAGGTGACCCGGCCCGGGACTTCGAGCGCCCACATGCCGAGATAGTGCATGCTGGCAATGCCCGCGCCGATGATTCCGCCGCCGACCGGCGCTCGCCACCGGCCGGGCGCATTGGCGGAGAAGCCGAACCCGCCGGAAGTCAGTATCATGGCCGCGGCGAGCGACAGCCCGGTCAAGGCCACGCCGTATCCGGTCGTGACACCGGGCTCGTAGGCGAGCATCGCGATAAAGTGCGTCGCCCAGATCCCGTACCCGATCGCGGCGCCCGCAATTGCAATCCAGATCAGCCGCGTCCTGGCATGCGACGAGATCGCCCGATGAAAGATATGGATGGCGACAACGCTTGCGACGAAGCAAACGAGACCGGCGAGGAGAACCAGTCGCCAGTCGTGTTCGACTGTAAGGCAGCTAAGAACGCGGAACATGTCATTCGGCCATGGTTGTTTGTCACCATGGTTACCCGCGCTGGTTCTTTACTTCCTAATTTCTTTGCAGCTTTCGAGGGCGTAGTTATCCGCGCGTAAAGAACGAATGTATAATGGTTGAATACATCAGGGTTTCTACGGAAAATCTCGATCTATCTGCCCGCTAATGTGCATTTGATTGATTGAACCGCCCGATCCGGAACCGCGCGCGGAACTGCTTATCGCGCAGCGAAATGGAACTCGCGACGGTGCGCATCCGTAGCGGTACGGAACTTGCTCCGTCGTGATACGGAACCGCGGTAGCGGGCCCTGGATGCGTTCGCTTCGCTCATTAACATTTGCCCGGGCCGCTTCCACTTGATTGGCCCTGCATTGGCGCTGCCGAGCAACGCCTTCTGCTCCGTCGTTTCGGCGGTGGGTCCTTCGCAGGCGTCACGCGCGACGGTTTGATTGAGCAGCCGCTTGGCGGCGCGGAGGCTTCCGTGTTGCTTGAGGCACGCGCCGGCTTCAGCAATCGCCGTAAGCATCGCCGCATCAAGCGCATTCATCTTGCCCATGGCCCTTCTCCTTGCTCCCACCCAGACCATGGGCATCTCCGTTTTCACGGCGGCGCAGGAAGGTGCCTAGTATCCCGCGACCGCCAGTGCGACGACGGCGGTGAGCGCCTTCCATCCAAAGCCGCGTCCGCGCGACCACCACGCATTCGCCGCGGCCGCAAAGGCGTAGATCGCGATCACGGTAATGACGATCCAGTGCCGGGCGCTCTCTGAGCCGAAGGAAGGAGCTGCGATCAGCAGCACTGCGCCGCCGATCCACGCCACGGTGCCGGCCTGCCACACCAGCCGGATCAGGGTCCGCAAGCTCTCGGGCTGGATGGTCGCTTTGGCGAACACCTTGGTTTCCCCGAGCACGCCGTGAATCAGGGACACCGCTATTCCGGCGACGCCGGCGCATTGCAGAATGATATCGCGCATCGGATAAGTCTCCATACAGTTGTGTATGGTTATGACTTGCCGCCTGGCGGCTGTCAATACAGTAGTGTATGGTGGATGTCGCAGGACGGGAACATGGGCGATCAACTCTCGGGGCAGGATTGGGTCGACCAGGGTCTGAAGACGCTGGCGAAAAGCGGCTTCACGGCGCTGAAGGCGGAACCGCTGGCCAAGGCGATGGGGGTGTCGCGCGGCAGTTTCTACTGGCATTTTGCGGATATTTCCGCGTTCCATGCCGCGATCCTCAAGCAATGGCGCGAAATCGCCGCCGAACAGATCATCGCCGGGGTCGAGGCCGCATCAAAGAACGAGAATCCGCTCGAGGTGCTGCTGCGCCGGGTGTTCGGCGCAAGACTGGCGCTGGAAAACGCGGTCCGCACCTGGGCCAGCGTCGACTCCGCGGCGCGGGCGGCGGTGCAGGCGATCGACCGCCGCAGGCTCGGCTATGTCGAGAGCCTGTTGGCGCAGTCCGGATTATCCGCGGAGGTGGCCCGCGCCCGCGCGCAAATCCTCTATTGGGCGTTTCTCGGTTTTGCCCTGTCGGACCAGCCACTGCCGAAGGCGCAGCAACAGGCCATGCTCGACGAAATGCTGCGGATAGCCACCTCGCGATGACAAGTTTGGTGTGCTAAGGGACCGGCCAAGCTGGAGATCACAAATGAATTCGCCCGAACGCCTCGACAGCACCGTCGATCCGAAATTGCTGGAAATCCTGGTGTGCCCGATCACCAAGGGCCCGCTGGAGTTCGACGCCTCCACGCAGGAGCTGATCTCGCGCTCCGCCAAGCTCGCCTACCCGATCCGCGACGGCATCCCGATCATGCTGCCGGAAGAGGCCAGGAAGATCGATTGAAGAGAACACCGGCGCTTCCGCGTCATTGCGAGGAGCGCAGCGACGAAGCAATCCATCTATCCGTTATGCCGTGCTATGGATTGCTTCGCTTCGCTCGCAATGACGGCCTCGTAGAGCGACCTACAGCGCCTCGCCCTTCAGCAGCCGCGGCACTTCACCTGATAATCCCGCGGCCTGGCGGATGAACAGGCTTTTCAGCGGCGGCGCGCGATCGACCAGGCCCAACCCGATATCGCGCACGGTGCGCAGCAGCGTCGATTCGTTCGAGAACAGGAAGTTCAGCGAGTTGGTCGCAACTCCCATCGCCATGGTGTCGAACCGGCGCCAGCGCTGGTACCGTTCGAGCACGTCGGCCTGGCCGAGATCCATGCCGAGCCGCGCGGCGTCGACCACGACTTCGGCCAAGGCTGCGACATCCTTCAGCCCCATATTGAGCCCCTGCCCTGCGATGGGGTGGATCACATGCGCGGCGTCGCCGATCAGCGCCAGACGTTCGCCGATGAAGGAGCGCGCGACGAAATAGCCGAGCGGAAACGCGCGGGGCTTGTCGAGCGCCTTGACCTCGCCGAGATGCAGGCCGAAGCGCTGTTCGAGCTCGCCGTGAAATTCGTCTTCGCCGAGCGCGGTGATGCGCGCGGCTTCGGTGCGGCTCTCGGTCCACACCAGCGATGAGCGCTTTCCGGTCAGCGGCAGGATCGCGAACGGGCCCGCGGGCAAAAAATGTTCTTCGGCACGGCCACCATGATCGCGCTCATGGCCGACGGTGACGACGATGCCGGATTGATCATAGTCCCAGCCATGGGTGGCGATCCCGGCGCGTTCGCGCAGCTTTGAGCGCGCGCCGTCGGCGGCGACCAGCAGGCTGGCTTCGATGATCGTGCCGTCGGCGAGCGTCACGTCGACGCCGTCAGTGCGTGAATCGAACGAGGCAACGGCGGTCGCGCGCAGCTCGATGCCCTCGGCCTCGGTGCGCGCCACCAGCGCATCGATCAGATATCGGTTCTCGACCATATGCGCGAAGGGCTCGCCGGGCTCAACATTGCCGGCGAAGGTGAGGAACACCGGACGGGTGGCGTCATCAAGCTTGGAATCGGTCACGACCATGTCGAGAATCGGCTGCGCGGTGGGCGCGATCTGGCCCCAGACGCCGAGCGCCTCGAACAGCCGCCGGCAGGCGGCGACGATCGCGGTGGCGCGCGGATCGCGGCTCGGCTTTGAGGCCAGCGCCGGATCGGCCACGATGACAGGAATATCGCGGCCCAGGCCCTGACGGAGCGCCAGCGCCAGCGCCAGCCCCGCAAAGGCGCCGCCGCAGATGACAATACTTCGCTGTGCCGGCATAGGGACCTGCTTCATTCATACTCTTGCTACCGGAGTATAGCTGGGTGAAACAGATGTGAGAAACAAGGCTTTATCCCGTCATTCCGGGGCGATGCGCAGCATCGAACCGGGAATCTCGAGATTCCGGGTTCAAGCGACGACGCGTGCCCCGGAATGACCCGAAAAACCGAAAGTGCCGCCATGTCCGCAAGCGTGACCGACCTGATTTCGATCCTCGACATCGAACCGATCGAGGTGAATTTGTTTCGCGGCAACAGCCCGAAAACCGCGTGGCAGCGGGTGTTCGGCGGCCAGGTGATCGGACAGGCGATGGTGGCGGCGTGCCGCACCGTCGAAGGCCGGCTGCCGCATTCGCTGCACTGCTATTTCATCCTGCCGGGCGACCCGCAGGTCCCGATTATCTACCAGGTCGAACGCTTACGCGACGGCAAGAGCTATTCGACCCGCCGCGTCACCGCCATTCAACATGGCAACGCGATCTTCTCGATCATGGTCTCGTTCCACGCCGAGGAGGATGGCGCCTTCAACCACCAGGACAAGATGCCGGACGTGCCGCCTCCGGAAAAACTCTCCGCCGAGGAAGTCGCCAAGCAGCCGGTGTTCAAGGAGATGCCGGAGTTCATCCAGCGCTATTACGAGATGGACCGGCCGATCGAGTTGCGCCCGGTCGAACTCGGCCGCTATTTCGGCGAGCAGATCGACGACGGCCGCATCAATGTCTGGATCCGCACCGCGGCAAAACTCCCGGATGATCCGGCGCTGCATATGTGCGCGCTGGCCTATGCGTCGGATTTCTCGCTGCTCGACGCCGTGATGGCGCGCTACGGCCGCACGCTGTTCGACAGCAACGTGATGCCGGCCAGCCTCGATCACGCGATGTGGTTTCACCGGCCATTCCGCGCCGACGAATGGCTGCTTTATTCGCAGGATTCACCGAGCGCACAGGGCGGCCGCGGGTTGGCCCGCGGCCTGATCTTCAAGCCCGACGGCACGCTGGTGGCGTCGGTGGCCCAGGAAGGCTCGATCCGCCAGCGCAGGGCATAGCGTTTTCTACCCGTTCGGCTGCGCGCCTCGCTCGGCCAACACCGTCTGCGACGCCAGCCACTGCCACATCCATCGATACACCCATGGAATCGGGATAATGAAGATCGAGGCAATTCCGGCCACGATCGCGCGCCACAGGAATTCCAGCCCGGTGCCGATGAACAGGACTTCACGCTGCGTGCCCTGGATATTGCGACAAGCCCAACGCATCATCGCGGTATAAACCCACGCCCAGCCGATGATGGTGAAGATGGTGAGCACCCCGAGGATCGAGTATCCCAGATAGGCCCAGATCGAACCGGAGAAGCTGAGCCCGAGCGGCTGCCCGTCGGACGCGAGGTTCGCGATGAACCATTTCAGGAAAAGCCAGTAGAGAACAAACTGGACGAGGTTCGCCAGATTGCTGAGCACATCACTGCCGAGGAAGGTTACCGCAACGAGAAGCACGATCGCCCCGAAATACCAGGGAACGATGGTCATCGCATTGCCGGTGAAGCTGAGGTTCGGCCGGCCCGGCACCCTGATGCACGGCACGAGCCAGTTCAGGTACCAGACCAGGACCCACGGCGCCGGGATCACCAACACCATTCCGATGATCATCACGAGGCTGCGCCAGACAAACTCCAGGATGCCGAAATCGATCGAAAGAGGACCGCCGGCGTAACCGCCTCCGCCCGCATAGCCACCGCCAGCGCCGCGGCTCATCGGCGGCGGGCCGCCCGGTTGCGCAACCGGCGGCGGGGCGCCATCCGCCGGCATCAGGCCGGGAATTTCGCCCGCGCGCTGCCAGCCGGACATTCCCTCTGACCAGACCAGCGTATCGGCCCTGACCGTGCCCCTCGTGATGAGATCGCGCAGCTGGGCTTCCGGAAAGGGCCCCTGTTGCTGGCCATTCGCTGCATAAAACCACGATCGGTTCGACATTTTTAATCCCTTGGGTCGTGGAAACGGGGGAAGCCGGCGGCGCGGCTGGCGAAAAACCCATTGTGTCCGAGGATCATATTCCCTGTACAGTGACAGGGGTCACCAGCTGCAAATGTTTTCCCCTTAAACCTGCAACTTTTTTGTGCCATTTGCATAGAAAGATGCCAGATTTGCATTTCGGCAGCGAGCCGCCGGGGGCGGCCAGCCTGCCGAACACGCCGAAAGAACGTCAAAAAGATCGTCAAAAACTACGTCTAGAAAGACCGTCCAAAAGACCGTCCAAGGAACTTTCAAGCGAACTTTCAAGAGTGCATCCCAAGAGACATGAAGGCCTGACCATGAAACTCGTCGTCGCGATCATCAAACCATTCAAGCTTGACGAGGTGCGCCAGGCGCTGACCGCCATCGGCGTGCACGGCATGACCGTCACCGAGGTCAAGGGGTACGGCCGTCAGAAGGGCCACACCGAAATCTATCGCGGCGCCGAATATGTCGTGAACTTCCTGCCCAAGCTGCGCATCGAAATCGCGGTCGCCTCCGACGTCGCGGACAAGGCGGTCGAGGTCATCACCGCGCATGCGCGCACCGGCCAGATCGGCGACGGCAAGATCTTCGTGACGCCGATCGATCACGCACTTCGCATTCGCACCGGCGAGACCGACAGCGACGCGCTCTGAAGTTTTCATTTCAGTTCAACGCGCGCGGGCAACGACGCCTGACGCGCGAACAAAAAACGACAACAGAACGACAACAGGCCGGGGAAATTCCATGGGGGCACTCTCGATTCGTGCAGCGAAGATCGCTGCGCTCAGCATTCTTGCGATGAACGTCTCGCCGGCGACGCCGGCCTTTGCGCAGATATCGACCATCAACGCCGCCGACACCGCGTGGATGATCGTCGCCACCGCGCTCGTCCTGATGATGACGATACCGGGCCTGGCGCTGTTCTATTCCGGCATGGTGCGCAAGAAGAACGTGCTGGCGACGATGGCGCAGAGTCTCGCTGCGGTCGCGATCATCTCCATTCTCTGGGTGTGTTTCGGCTATTCGCTGGCGTTCGTCGGCGACGGTCCCTGGATCGGCACGCTGGACCGCTGGTTCCTCATCGGCATTACCATGGACAGCGTCAACCCGGCGGCGAAGACGATCCCGGAAGCGCTTTTCATGCTGTACCAGATGACGTTTGCGATCATCACGGTCGCGCTGGTGGCGGGCGCGGTAGCCGACCGGATGCGGTTCTCGGCCTATCTGCTGTTCTCGATCGGCTGGTTCATGTTCGTCTATGTGCCGCTGGCGCATTGGGTGTGGGGCGGCGGCTTCCTCGCCGCCATGGGCGTGCTGGATTTTGCCGGCGGGCTCGTCGTGCATCTGTCCGCCGGCATCGGCGGTCTGGTTGCCGCCAAGGTGATGGGACAGCGTCACGGCTATGGCAGCGACAATCTTTCCCCGTTCGACCTGTCGCTCGCCGTCATCGGCACCGGATTGCTGTGGGTCGGCTGGTTCGGATTCAACGGCGGCTCGGCGCTGGCGGCGAACTCGCGCGCCGTCATGGCCATCACCGCAACGCATCTGGCTGCCTGCGCCGGCGCGCTGACCTGGGGCGCGATTGAATGGGCAACGCGGCGCAAGCCCTCCGTGCTCGGCATGATCTCCGGCGCGATCGCAGGCCTCGGCACGATTACGCCGGCCTCCGGTTACGTCGCACCGTGGCACGGAATCATCATCGGTCTGGTGGCGGGTCTGGTGTGCTTCTGGGCCTGCACCTGGCTCAAGCACCGCTTCAAGTATGACGATTCGCTCGACGTGTTCGGCGTCCACGGCATCGGCGGCATGACCGGCACCCTGCTCGCCGGCGTTTTTGCCACCGCCGCCATCGGCGGCACCGGCGGCCTGATCGAAGGCCATCCGCAGCAGGTGCTGATCCAGCTCTACGGCATCGGCGTCACCCTGGTGTGGTCGGGCGGCGTCACCTTCGTGCTGCTCAAGCTGGTGAGCGCGTTCGTGCCGCTGCGGGTGTCACTGCAGCAGGAGCTCGAAGGCCTCGATATTTCGCAGCACGGCGAGGCGCTTCAGTAAGCCGCCGGGTCGCGTCGGGCTTGCACAACACATAAGTGTGTGCTTATGTGTTGACATGATCGAAACCGACATCTTCAAGGCGCTGGCGGATCCCACCCGCCGCAAGGTCTTTGAGAAGCTCGCCGGCGGAAGCCTCAACGCCAGCGCCTTGCGCGATGGAATGGAGATCAGCCAACCGGCGGTGTCGCAGCATCTCGCGGTGCTGCGCGCGGCTGGACTCGTGCGCGAACAGCGGCACGGCCGCTTCGTGAACTACGAAGTCGATCCGGACGGTATCGCCAGCATCGGGACGTGGCTTGCGCGCTACCGCGCCTACTGGCCGAAGCGCATCGAGGCGCTCTCCGACCTCTTGAAGGACATGGATCAATGAGCGATGCCGTCGAGCCTGATCACACTGAGGCCCTCGAGCTCGAATACGAACTCGATGCGCCGCCCGAGAAAGTCTGGCGCGCGGTAACCATTCCTGCGGTGCGCGAACGCTGGCTTCCCGATTGCGATCTTTCCGGAGCCGAACCGGAATCGTCAGTCACGGGCGAGGAGGTCCGCTATCGTCTGCGCGAGCAAGAACCGCCGTTCCGCGAAAGCCACGTCACCTTCAAGATCGCGCCAAACGAGGCCGGCGGCACCCGCTTCCGCATCATTCAAGAGGCCTGCGATATCCGCAGAATTCAGCCGCGGCCAGCCAACAGCAACAGCGGCTGCATGATGCGCGCGGCTTGATCGCAGACACCATCACCTTCTGAGACTTCATCAACCTACTGAAACGGAGGTCGCCGATGCGCGACATGATGCAACTCGTCCCGATGGTCGTTGAACAGTCCACCCGCGGCGAACGCTCCTTCGACATCTATTCCAGACTCTTGCGCGAACGCATCATCTTCCTGAACGGCGAGGTCAATGATGCCATGTCCGGACTTGTTTGCGCGCAGCTGCTGTTCCTCGAGGCCGAGAACCCGAACAAGCCGATCAATCTCTACATCAACTCCTATGGCGGCGTGATCACCAGCGGGCTTGCGATGTACGACACCATGCAGTTCATCAAGGCACCGGTTCATACACTGTGCATGGGCACCGCGCGCTCCATGGGATCGTTCCTGCTGATGGCGGGTGAGCCCGGTCATCGCGCCGCCTTGCCCAACGCCAGCCTTCACGTGCACCAGCCGCTCGGCGGCTTCCAAGGCCAGGCGTCCGACGTCCTGATCCATGCCACTGAAATGCAGGAGACCAAGCGGCGCATCACCCGGCTCTATGCGCAGCATTGCGGACGTCCTGAAGAGGAGGTGGAACGGACGCTGGACCGCGATCACTTTATGACCGCCCAGCAGGCGCTCGCGTGGGGACTGATCGACAAGGTTCTCGCGGAACGCGATGCCGCCTGACGGGTCCGCGTCTAGGTCTCGGTGCGGCAGGAGCTAAAGTGCTTGGAGATTTCGCAGCACGGCGAGGCGCTTCAGTAGAACTACCTATCTGAATACCGCCTTCCTGCCCTCGCACTGGGCAGGATTATGTCCGGAGTCTGGCGTGCCCGCGCCTTGACCAGACGTGCCTATTTTTTGGGCGCGACGGAATAGCGCAGTTTGGTTCCCCTCCCCGAAAGGCCGAAAAGGCCCGGATTCATAAACCGTTAGGGAAATCCGCCGTTCTGGCACGGCATTTGATTCTATGGGTCCTGGCTGTGCCCGCGAAGTGAACTTCTCCGCGTGGTGAACCTCAGTCGAGAACGCCCGGTATGTCTGAACCGGGCCAAGCGGGGATAGGACCCATGAAAATTGTTATGGCGATCATCAAGCCATTCAAACTCGAAGAAGTCCGGGACGCCCTGACCGCCATTGGCGTTCACGGTCTCACGGTGACGGAAGTCAAAGGCTATGGTCGGCAGAAAGGCCACACGGAAATCTATCGCGGCGCTGAATACGCGGTGAGCTTCCTGCCCAAGATCAAGATCGAGGTCGCTGTGGCCTCGGATCAGGTCGACAAGACCATCGACGCCATCACCTCGGCAGCAAAAACCGGACAAATCGGCGACGGCAAGATCTTCGTCATCAACCTCGACCATGCGGTTCGTATCCGCACCGGTGAGGCGGATGCCGCGGCCCTCTGATTTCGCGCTCAATCATACCACTCAGGAGTACAACAAATGACGTTCAAACGTCCCTATAGCGCGGGATTGACGGCCCTCGCCGTCGGCATGTTCGCCGCGACCTCCGCTTACGCGGAAGCCACTGTCAACAAGGGCGACAACGCCTGGATGCTCACGTCGACGGTGCTGGTGCTGTTGATGACGATCCCCGGCCTTGCACTGTTCTATGGTGGTCTGGTCCGCTCCAAGAACATGCTCTCGGTCCTGATGCAGGTTTTCTACACCGTCTGCATCGTCACCCTGATCTGGGCGGTCTACGGCTACAGCCTCGCCTTCACCGGCGGATCGGACTTCATCGGCGGCTTCTCCAAGGCGTTCCTGAAGATCGCGCCGGAAGGCAAGACGATTCTCGACGCTCAGGCGGCGACCTTCTCCGCCGACGTCAACATCACGGAGCTGATCTACATCTGCTTCCAGATGACCTTCGCGTGCATCACCCCCGCACTCATCGTCGGCGCCTTCGCCGAACGCATGAAGTTCTCGGCTGTCGCGCTGTTCGTGCCGCTCTGGGTCACGCTGATCTATCTGCCGATCGCGCACATGGTTTGGTACTGGGCCGGACCGGACGCGATCTCTGCGGCGCTCAAGACCTTCGAAGCCGCGACGGACAAGGCAGCTGCGCAGGCCGCCTTCGATGCGGCGAAGACCGCGTTCGGAGACGACCAGGGCTGGATCTTCAAGAAGGGCGCCATCGACTTCGCGGGCGGCACCGTGGTGCACATCAACGCCGGCATCGCCGGTCTCGTCGGTGCGCTCCTGATCGGCAAGCGCGTCGGTTACGGCAAGGAGCTGATGGCTCCGCACTCGCTGACCATGACCATGATCGGCGCTTCGCTGCTCTGGGTCGGCTGGTTCGGCTTCAATGCCGGATCGAACCTCGAAGCCTCCGGCGGCGCCGCGCTCGCCATGACCAACTCCTTCGTTGCAACCGCAGCGGCGGCGATGGCCTGGATGTTCGCGGAATGGATCGTCAAGGGTCACCCCTCGGTGCTCGGCGCGTTGTCGGGTGCAGTGGCGGGCCTGGTGGCGGTTACGCCTGCGGCCGGTTACGCCGGTCCGATGGGCGCGATCGTGCTCGGTCTCGTGGTCGGAATCGTCTGCCTGTTCTTCTGCACCGTGGTGAAGAATGCGCTCGGCTATGACGACTCGCTCGACGTGTTCGGCGTCCACTGCGTCGGCGGCATCGTCGGCGCGCTCGGCACCGGCATCCTGGTGAACCCGGCCCTCGGCGGTACCGGCGTCATGGACTACACCATCGGCAAGGTCGCGGAATACGACTTCGCGGCCCAGATGGTCTCGCAGTTCTGGGGCGTCTGCACCACGCTGGTGTGGTCGGGCATCGGGTCTGCCATCCTCTTCAAGGTCGTCGATGTCATCGTCGGCCTGCGCGTCAACGTCGAGACCGAACGTGAAGGCCTCGATGTCACCGAGCACACGGAGCGCGCCTACAATATGTGAGTTCTCCCGGGGTGCGATCCCTTGGGGTCGCACCCACAACTCCGGTTCGGGCACATACCCGGCAATGCCCTGACCGTTGAGGGGCTCCAGCGCAAGTTGGAGCCCCTTTCTTTTTGTTCGGGCCGCTGGACAAGAATCGTAGGATGGGTGGAGCGCAGCGATACTCATCCTTCCATTGCGCGGGTGAGGTGATGGGTATCCCGCCTGTCATCGGGCGCGAATTCGCGCGACCCGTTGGCTCCACCCATCCTGCGGACCATCACCCGAACTTCGCGCTGAGTTTCGGAAACAGGTCGTATACCTCGTCTTCCTGCCACTCGGTTCCGGATGGCTGAGCCGGCGCACTCCGCTGCGGTGGATTGCCGGCAACCGCTTCGACACCATCGGTGACGGCGTATTGATAGCCTTCGTAGAACCAGTCCAATTCATCAAAACCGTCGTCCGCCAGTGAGTCCGGATCCGACAGCGCGCGCTTGAATGCCTGACGTCCCCTGGAGATCAACGCAGCGCGAAAATCGGAGAAGGTATCGTCGCTGCAACCGCCATTGATGATGTAGGCGGCGCCCCACAGCGGCCAGCAATAGGCCTTGTCCATCATCCCATCGAAGTGCTGCGCAAATTCAAGCGCCTCGTCCTTCGGCAGCGCTGCGATTTGCTGGCGCAGCCCTTCGCATTTTTGATCCATGTCGCCGCCCGAATTATCGTGCGCGCGCTGCACGATCTTCCAGAAACCGTCCTCGTCCATCACATGCTCCTGCGGGCTCGCCTTCCGGCGTCATGCACAGACTAATCCGGGAACGGCAGAGTTCACGATGGAACAGAAACCAGAGCTAAAAAAGCATTGCCAAATCCTGCGCGCGGAGCAGAATTGACCACAACAAGAACCGGGAGGACGTCATGAAACTCGAAGGCGGATGCTATTGCGGCGCTGTGCGCTATCAGGCCGAGGGCGAGCCGATGATGCAGGCGCAATGTCATTGCCGCGAATGCCAATACGTTACCGGCGGCTCGCCCAATATGTTCGTTGTGATGCCGCCCGACGGCTTCAAATACACCAAAGGTGGGCCGAAGCAGTTTTCACGCAAGGACCTTGAGAAGCCGGTGACACGCGAATTCTGCGCCGAATGCGGCACGCATATGGTGACCCGGCCGCAGCGGCCGGTCGTGGTGGTGAAGGTCGGAACCCTCGATAACCCCGCTATGATCACGCCGCAGATCGCCATCTACACAGTCGACAAGCAGCCCTTCCACCACATTCCCGAGGGCATGCCGAGTTTCGAGCGGTTGCCGCAGCGGTAGGTGTTCCGGCATCGTCATTGCGAGCGAAGCGAAGCAAATCCATAGCGCGGCATAGCGATTGTGGATTGCTTCGTCGCTTCGCTCCTCGCAA
Source organism: Bradyrhizobium sp. AUGA SZCCT0182 (assembly GCF_018130185.1). NCBI lineage: Bacteria > Pseudomonadati > Pseudomonadota > Alphaproteobacteria > Hyphomicrobiales > Nitrobacteraceae > Bradyrhizobium > Bradyrhizobium sp. AUGA SZCCT0182. The sequence continues at coordinate 150,499 of NZ_JAFCLY010000020.1, forward strand.
TGACGCTTAGCTGTGACATAAACAACACGACGGGCAAATCAATTCTGATTTACGGAAGTTGTGTCAAGCCCTGAAATAAAAAATATTTCTGTTTACCAGAACACAAATCAGGGGCATATATTCGCCCATCCCGTCCTACTCAGAAGGGCGTCGGCCGTCGTCACGGACGTTGGACGGGTTGCGGTGGACGCTGGTTTGCG
>NZ_JAFCLY010000021.1:0-146378 GCF_018130185.1 Bradyrhizobium sp. AUGA SZCCT0182
CGGCCTTCCCTGCGCAATGGCTTTACGGCTTATGCCGTGCTCTCCCCGGAGACGAGTTCTTGGTTGACTCCGTCGCTGCCGTTCAGCTCTCGCCTACCCGACAGCTTGACACCTGCAACGGGTGCCAGGACCACACGGTTTTGCCGTACGCTTATCCACGCCGTCGTCGAGGCGTAAACCAGCGTCCACCGCAACCCGCCCAACGTCCGTGACGACGGCCGACGCCCTCTGAGTGGGACGGGATGGCGATAGATGCGCACTGATTTGGGTCGGCCGGCAACAGAAATATTTTTGATTTACAGAAATTTTCTACTTGACACGATTTCCGTAAATCAGAACTGATTTGCCCCCGCTTCGCCAAGGCTACGCCGGGCGCGGCCGTCGGGCCAATAGGCCGCATGTTTTTGACTTGCCAGAGCGCAACTCGGCTCTTTCACGCCGGAGAACGACGCACTACGCTGTCCCCAGCGCAGCAAGCCTTGCCCGACCAATCAAGCAGGCACCTGCGCAAGGGAGGGAAAATGATGCCGCAGCTCACGCCTGTGAACCGCCGCAAATTGCTGGCCATGCTCGGCGGCTCGATTGCCGCGCCGTATCTCGTAAGGCGCGAAGCGTTCGCGCAAGAGGCCTGGCCGACGCGGCAGGTGAAATACGTCAACGGTTTCCCGGCCGGCGGCGCCACCGATACGCTGTCGCGGATCATCTGCCAGAAGATGAGCGACCTGTCCGGACAGACCTTCGTCGTCGAGAACAAGGCTGGCGCGGGCGGCGTGCTGGGGGCCGATGCTGTGGCGAAATCGCCGCCCGACGGATACACGCTCGGCCTCGGCGGCATCGCCAGCAACGTGCTGGCGATCGGCAGCTACGCAAAACTTCCCTACGATCCGCGCGGTGATTTCACCTTCATCGGCGGCATGTGGCAATTGCCCAATATCCTGGTGGCGAGGAAGGATCTGTTCTCCTCGGATATCAGGGAATTGCTGGCCGCGTTCAGGAAGGAGCCGAAGAAATACACCTATGCTTCGGCGGGCTTCGGTACCACGCTGCATTTGTCGGGCGAGATGATGAACAGCATGGGCGGCGTGGAGGTCAACCACATTCCCTATCGTGGCGCCGGGCCGGCGTTGACCGACCTGCTCGGCGGGCGCGTCGATCTGTTGTTCGACAATCTGCCCGGCTCATTGCCGAGCGTGCGCGCAGGCCAGGTCAAGGCGGTTGCCGTCACCTCGCTGAAACGCATTCCCGAACTTCCTGATGTGCCCACGATGGCCGAGGTGCTGCCGGGATATGCGATGACGTCGTGGACCGCGCTGATCGGGCCAGCGAACATGAAGGCCGATCTTGTCGCGCAGGTAAGTGCGCTCACCGTCAAGGCGCTCGCCGATCGCGCCTTGCAGGAGCGCTACGCAGAGCTTGGCGCCACGCCTTGGCCGGCGTCATCAGCCGAGATCAGCAAATTCCGCGACGACGAGGAAAAGCGGCTGCTGCCGATCATGCAGGCGGCGGGGATCAAGCCGGGGTGAGTGGGCTGGTGGCCGGGGACAGCAGCGGTAATGACCAACGCGCTACTCGGACCTCCGCGAACGGCACGCCGCGAAGACTAGGCGGTTGTTGCCAGCAGCATCCTATGACACCATCCAGGTACCGCGTTTTCATGATCTCTGGATGCCTATGCCACCTCGGAAATATACTTGGGAAAAGCTGTCGGATGAGCAGTTGCTCAAGCAGCGTCTCAGCAGCCTGAAGGTCAAGGTCAAGGGCACCTGGCTCGAGGACTGTCTCGGCACTCTGAACGAAGAGCTCCAGGCGCGGGGCATACGGCTGCGGCCGCACGCGTGGATATCGAGCGAATGGTTCAGTCCGGCAGATGTGCCCGGCATTGCCATCCCATTCTATCTTGCTCATCCCCGCCTGATGAAACTCGAGAAAAAAATGATGCTCGAGGTAGAGGGAAGTACCTGGTCGGAGTGCATGGCCATCCTCCGTCACGAGGCAGGCCATGCCATGCAGCACGCTTACCAGTTGCAACGCCGCCGACGCTGGCAGCAGTTGTTCGGCCCGTCCTCGAAACACTATCCGCTCTACTACCGGCCCAATCCGGCCAGCCGGCGTTACGTCCAGCATCTTCGGCGCTGGTACGCGCAGAGCCATCCGGACGAGGATTTCGCCGAAACCTTTGCGGTGTGGCTGCGACCGCGGTCGAAATGGCGGGCACGCTATGCCGGTTGGCCGGCGCTGAAGAAGCTCGAATATGTCGACGAGCTGATGAGCGAGATTGCAGGCGAGCGTCCGCCGACTACATCACGGGAGCGTGTCGATCCGCTGTCCGGGCTCAGCCAAACGCTTGGCGAGCATTACCAGAAGAAGCAGGCGTTCTACGCTTTCGAGCCGCCGAAGACGTATGACCGCGACCTATCCCGTCTGTTCTCCACCGATCAACGACATCGACGGGCGCAGCCGGCGGCGTCCTTCATCAGGCGGCACCGCGCGCAAGTCAGGCAGCTGGTCGCGCTATGGACGGGCGAGAACCAGCTTACGCTCGATGCCGTTCTCGATGACATGATCTCCCGCTGCCGCGAACTCGGTCTCCGGGCCCCGGGCTCGGAACGGAAGCTTGTGATCAACTTCACCATTCTGTTGACCGCCAAGACCATGCACGCGCTGTTCGGCCCGTCACGCCGCAAATGGATCGCGCTATGAGACGCCTGCGCGTTCTAGTCCTGATGCATCCGGACTTCTTGCCGCCGGACTCGACCGACGGATACACCGCGCAGGAAATCAACCGATGGAAAACCGAATTCGACGTCGTGAGCACCTTGCGCGCGGCAGGCCACGATGTGCGCCCGCTCGGCGTGCAGGAGGAAATCAAGCCGGTCCGGGACGCGATCGAAAGTTTCAAGCCGCATGTGGTGTACACATTGCTGGAGGAGTTCCACTATACGTCGGGGTATGACCAGCACATCGCGAGCTTTCTCGAGCTGATGAAAGTCCCGTATACCGGCTGTAACCCGCGCGGCCTGGTCCTGGCGCGCGGCAAGGACCTGTCCAAAACGTTGGTGCACCATCGCCGGATCGCGGTGCCGGCCTTCGCCGTGTTTCCGATGCGCCGCAAAGTCAAACGGCCGACGCGTCTTGCGCTGCCGCTGATCGTCAAGAGCCTGAACGAGGATGGATCGTTCGGCATCTCGCAAGCATCCATCGTCGATACGGACGAGAAGCTTGCAGAGAGAGTCGCTTTCGTCCACGAACGGATGGGAACTGCCGCCATCGCCGAGCAGTACATCGAGGGACGTGAGCTCTATGTCGCCGTGCTCGGCAATAATCGGCTGCGAGTTCTGCCGGTTTGGGAATTGAAATTCGGCAGCATGGGTGGCCAGGGGGCACGGCAGATTGCCACCGAAAAGGTCAAACACGATCCCAGTTACCAGGAACGCGTCGGAATTGTAGACGGGCCGGCCAAGAACCTTGCGCCGGAGGTATCTGCCCGCATTCAGCGAACCGCGAAACGCATCTACCGTACACTGAAGCTCGATGGATACGCACGCATCGACTTTCGGCTCTCTGCCGACGGCACTCCGTATTTCATCGAAGCGAATCCCAATCCCGAAATAGCGAAGAGCCAAGAGTTCGCTACAGCCGCCCGGCATGACGGGCTTGACTACCCCGACCTGCTAAATCGCATTCTGGCCCTCGGAATCAGCCGGGCAAAGGCGGGCGCATCCGTAGGCTGAAAGGCAACGCAAAACGGTCATGCACAGCGGTGGTGCGCGCTCGGAAGTTGATGTTTCTGCGCTCGTCAACCCAAGGCGGGAGATATAAAGTCCCTGTGCAGGCAAGTTGGTCTTTGGGCGCCATCGAACCGCACGGTGATGCCGGTGGTACGAGGGCTCAGCTCAATGACAATGCCAGCCCGGTCAGCCAGCTCTGGGCACCGAGCGACTCCAAGTTTACTCATCTTGAAACGGGTGCCGACAAAAATTCTGTCGGCTTTCTGGTCAATCATTATGGCTATTCGATAAGTCGAAAAAAATCGTCTTCAGTAAAGCAAAGCGTCAAATCGCAGGGATCAGACTAGATCGGATCAACCCTGTGAACAATCTCCGGAGTAATACCGGACTCCGCAACGCAAGTAAGCTGCGTATCGCAGCGCAGCATTGATCGTCACTGATGAACACGCGGCCAAGCGTGGGAAAGCGAGTAAAACCAGCCACACGACGACAAAGCTTTCGGCATCGGCGGTCCAGTCGCTGGGATTTGCCGCGACAGCTGAAATCTCACGTCCGCCGAGGACACGCGATGCAGAAAGGCAACGCCCCGACGGAATGTCATCCGAGCAAGAAAATCTCCTTAGTATTTCCCGGACCAAGCGTGTATTTCCGGAACCCAGTCGGTACGGAGCGGGCCATGGAATTATTTCGGGCTGAGATGGTGGCCGTTGTGGAGAGTGAGACGGACAAGGATTGCCCTTCTTGTGGCGAGAGGTTGAGGCTGGTTCGAACAATGGTGAGCCCGAGCACCGGCTGCATCGTCCACATGTTCGAATGCAAGTGCGGACAGCGCACTTGGGCCGATTAGACGACTAAGAGTACAGCCTGTATCGATTGGACGACAACGTTGTCGTGCGGCAGTCTCGAAGACCAAGATGGTGGGTTACGCTTCCGCCTTTCGCTCTTTGAGCGACGGCGGACAAGTCGCTAACCCACCCTATGAAGCTGCGTCATCGTGCGGCCCTGACGTTCAGCCGACCAATTCGACCTTGCCGCTGTCGAGCCGATAAATACCACCGACGACCTTGATCTTGCCCTCGGCTGCGGCGGCGCTGAGGATTGGCGTCGCCGATTTGAGCCGGGCGACAACGTCGATGACATTCTGGCGGATGGCATTCGCGAGCTTGTCGCCGGGTTTGTCCGCGCTGGCCTTGACGGCAGGCGCAAGCGCGTTGACCAGCGACGGCAGGTGGCCGGGCAGAGTGGTGTTGTCCTTGAGCGACTTGATCGTGGCATCGACGGCGCCGCAGCTGTCGTGGCCGAGTACCAGGATCAGCGGCGAGTTGAGCACGGCTACGCCATATTCCAGGCTCGCGACCGTGTCGTCATTGGCGAAATTGCCGGCAACGCGGCAGACGAACAGATCGCCCCGGCTGCTGTCGAAGGCATATTCCGGCGCGATGCGGGAATCCGCACAGCTCAAAATGCTGGCGAAGGGATTCTGGCCGCCAACAAGAGCTTCCCGCTCGCTTTTGAAATCGTGCCGGCGCGAGACGCCTTCGACATAACGCGCATTGCCTTTCATCAACCGATCGAGGGCCGCGGCCGGCGACATCTGGTTCTGCGGCTTCGGCGGCGGTTTTGTATCCTTGGCCTTAGGATCCTTGGCAAAGGCCGCCGGCGCAAAGGCCAGAGTTGCGGCGATCCCGCCTGTGAATTGAAGAAAGCGGCGGCGTGAGGTTTCACGAACTTCAATGGCACGGCTGGCATCGCAGATACGGCACATGGCGGTTCTCCTTGGGGAGACGATAGCGATGCCGACGTTTATGTCACTGCGAGTGACGCGATGCAATCAGGCTCGCCGATTGCAACCCCAGCGGGTTCGCGCAAAGTGTGCTCAAATGACAGTTCGTAAGATACGTCCTTACGCCCGCGACGACGCCTGTCGCGATACGCTGTAGGCGTCCCAGCTGCCCCAGCTCACCTGCGCGAGGCTGCGCAGGTCGGTCGCCAGCGGCCGCTTGGTTTGCCTTTCGTGCGCGGCGATGCATCGCTGCGATTCAGCGATCTTGCGCTTGAGCTGGGCCAGGGCTTTTTGTTGCGCATGGCCGGCCGCGCCGGTCATCTCGCCAACCCGGAACCGGGCGATTTCCAGTTCCTTGACGGCCTCGCGGTTCTTCTTGAGCTGAACCCGGTGCCAGGCGATGTTGCTATTGCTTTCAGCGTTCATGTTTGCAGCCGTGATCAATACGAGTGGGCAGGAGAGGGAACGCCTGCGCGCGCCGGCCAGGTGACCCGACCTGGTCAATCCCTTGGATCCTCTCCTGGACTTTCGAGGATGAGACGGCTTGGTTAACGAAGGGTTAATGGCGTGGTAACGATCCGTAGGATCAGCGCCACAGGCAGCCTCAGCGCTGCTCCGCCGTCGCCGGCTTCTGATCGTCATCCGCCAGGCACCGGATGACAAAAGCGGTCCAGTCGCGCGGCAGCACCTTGGCGAGATGGGCCTTGCGCCGGCATTCGAGTTGCTCGGCCTTCTTGGCGTTCGCCTTCTCCTCGGTGAGGGAGGATTGCCTGATCCGGCGCAGCGTCACCGGCTCGCCGTCGGACTCGAATTGCAGTTCGTATTTCTGGCCATCCCTGGCGGTCGCCGCACAGGTGATGCTGGAGACCTGCCGCGTCGCGATGATCCCCATCTGACGGCAGGTGCCGGTCGATGATTCAACCAGTGGCACCGGCAGGCCGTCGACCTTCGGCCTTTCCTTGGAGTTCAGCAGCATCCGGTCGACCTGCAGTTCATAGACGTTGTCCTGCTCGCGGCGGCCGGTTTCGCCGGAGAACGAAATGATGTGGCTGTCATCCTTGGGATCGTCGAGCACGATCGTGAAATGCGCGCGGCCCTGCTGGCCGTGGAAATAGGCTACCGCCTTGCAGCCGAAATCGCTGCCGGCGATCTTGAGCCTGGTGCACTTGCCCGAGATGTGCGCGTACATGTCGATGTCGGGCTCTTCACGTTCCACCGCGCCCGCGGTCAACGATGGCGTTGCCGCACAGAGAACGCCAACAAGGAACGGCCAGCACAAGCGCATCGTCATGTCCGGTTCAGGAGAATTGGCCCGGTCAGGCACCGAGGGAATATCAGTTCGAATCGCATTCTGGTGGAACACTTTGTCGTTTCGATGGAACTTTTTGCCGGAAAAACACGGCAATCTGCCGCACTGCACCGGGGAATCATGGCCCTTTTAACCCGACACTAACTGGGATTCCTAACCGGGCTTCCATTCATCGCTGGCCTGATACCCATAGCCTCCAGCGTTGTCGATACGAGGGTTGAGGACTTGAAGACCGGAGCCAAAGCAAGTGCAGACGTCGCACAGGGCTATGCCGTGCGGCTGATGCAGCATTTGGTGGTCCCGACCTTCGTGCTCAATCCGAAACGGCGCGTCGTGATCTGGAACCGGGCCTGTGAGCGCCTGACCGGCGTCGTCGCGGCTGACGTCATCGGCACATCGGATCATTGGCGCGCGTTCTATCAGCAGCAGCGTTATTGCCTGGCCGATCTGGTCGCGCTCGGACGGCCCGACAAATTGAGCCAGCTCTATCCCGAGCACACCATCCCCGATGACGGCGTCGGCTTTTCCGCCGAAAACTGGTGCGTGATGCCGAAGCTCGGCAATCAATTGTATCTCGCCATCGACGCCGGCCCGATCCACGACGAGGACGGCAAACTGATCGCTGTCGTCGAGACCCTGCGCGACATGACCGATCAAAAGCGTGCGGAGCTGGCGTTGCAGACGCTGGCCGCGAGCGACGGCCTGACCGGCCTTGCCAACCGCCGTTCGTTCGACCAGACGCTGGCGATGGAATGGGCGCGTGCGCAACGAACCAAAAAGCCGCTGTCGCTGCTGTTGTGCGACGTCGACCATTTCAAGCTCTACAATGATCTGCACGGCCATCAAAAAGGCGACGAGTGTCTGCGCGCGGTGGCGGACGCGATCGGCAAGAACGCGTTTCGCCCGGCCGATCTTTCGGCGCGCTATGGCGGAGAAGAGTTCGCCATCATCATGCCCGAGACCGATTCCGCCGGCGCGCGAAAACTCGCCGAGCGGCTGCGCGATGCGCTGGCGCGGGGCCGGCTGCCGCACGGCGCGCCTTGTGTGCCGCCGTTCGTGACGCTGAGCATCGGCATCGCGACGCTGGTGCCGAGCGAGGATACGCGCGCGGATTGGCTGCTGGGACAGGCCGACCAGGCGCTCTACGCCGCAAAATATTCCGGCCGCAACCGCGTCGTGTCGGCCGACAAAGTGCTCGCCGCGTTCGCCGGCGCGCAGGACCTGCGCGAGAGCGAGACGCCGCAGCCGGTCCGCAAGCGCCGTGTGCGCAAGTCGGCTTGACGTTCGCGCTTTCCGTCATTTCCTCAAAACGACCGCGGCCCTCGTCAGGGGAGCTGACAAGGGCCGCGTTGGTACACATCGTCGCGCCTAGGTTCGCAACGAGGTGTGGGAGCTCGGGATTACGAATTAGAACGGCAGCAGCACGTCCATTACCTGCTGGCCATAGCGGGGTTGCTGCACGTCGGTGATCTGGCCGCGGCCGCCATAGGCGATGCGGGCCTGCGCGATCTTCGATGAATCGATGGTGTTGTCGCTCTGGATGTCTTCCGGGCGCACGATGCCGGCGACGATCAGTTCGCGGATTTCGAAGTTGACGCGGATCTCCTGCTTGCCTTCGACCACGAGGTTGCCGTTCGGCAGCACTTGCGTCACCACGGCGGCGACGTTGGTCTGCAGCGCTTCCTGGCGGTTGACCGAACCCTTGCCGTCGGTCGACGCGGTCGAGTCCGCCGTCAGGATCTTGCCCGGCAGGATCTTGTTGGCTTGCGTGATCGTCTGGGATCCGAGGAAGTCGGTAACGCCGGAGTCTTCCTTGCTGGAGCGGCTGCGCTGGGTCTGGTTGGCGATGTTGGCCTTGTCGGTGATGTTGACGGTCACCGTCATGATGTCGCCGACGCGCGCGGCGCGCTGGTCGCGGAAGAACGCGCGTGAGCCGTTCCGCCACAGCGAGTTCGCATTGTAGGAGGCCTGCTCGGGCTTGGGCATCGGCATCTGCACCGGCTTGTAGCCGGGCTGCGTGGTCGGATTCTCGATCTCGGTCAGCTTCGGCTTTTCGCCGATCTGGGAGAGACGGTCGATCGAGGAACAACCGCTTGCGAACGCTGCCACGGCCAGCAAGGCGCCGGTGAGAATGAAGCGGTTGATACGGGAGACTGACATTTACATTACTCGGCTTTTGGAGCGACTGACGAACTGAGTTTGGCGACGGCGACGGGGGGGGCGGCTTGTCCGGTGCTGCCGAGCGAGGAGGTGGTATCGGCGGCGGCAGGCGCAGGGCGCGGCGCGGCGACCGTGATCGAGACCTGGCCGCGGCCAATCACGGTGCCGGACACCGTGCGCTTGGATTGCAAATTCATGACGTTGACGACGTCGCCTTCGGTACCGCTTTCGAGCGCCTTGCCGCGCACGGTGAGGTAAAGTCCGGGGGAATCGTAGACCAGCGTGACGTTCTGGTCGCGCTGCACCAGATCCGGCTTGGCGAGATCGGCAACCCGGACGGCCTGGCCGGCGCGCAGCTGGCGGCGCGCCTGCATGCCGACCGCGCGGTCGCGCGTGGCGGCATCTGCGCCGACTTCGGCCTTGGGGCGGCGCTCGACCACGACGTCGGAGGATTTCAGAACTTCGTTGCGCTCGATTGCGCGCGCCAGCACCGCGGCCTCGATGGTCTCGATCGCGGTGCCGGTGAAGCGCAGCTTGATCGGCGCCGTGCCGCTGTCGTTGGAAATTTCGAAGGTGACGTCGAAGCGGCCGTTGCGCGGATCGAAGCGCACGATGGCGGCCTGCATGCCGCCGCTGTTGGAAGCATCGAGCCTGACATCGCCGGGATCGCGGTCGAAGGTGAGATTGAGATTGGCGGCCTCGCCGAGGCCGTTCTTGCGCTCCAGCGCGCGCGCGATCTGCTGCTCGATGTCCTTGCCCTCGAGCGTGCGGGCCAGCCGCGTCACCGAAATTTCCTTCAGGTCCCGTGTGTCGACGCCGATCACGTGATGCGACCGCAACGCATTGAGCACCTGCGCGACCGGCAGCGAACCGGTGGTGCCCAGATCCGGCGCGCGGTAGATCGCGATCTGCGCAGCACTGCCGGCGTTGTCGATGATGTCGCCGATCCGCACCAGGTCGCCCGTGACGGTCACGCTGGCGCGCAGCGCGGGTGCGGCGATGACGTCGCCACGGGTCTGCGCGACCGCTGTCGCCGCGGAGGCGGCGAGCAGTGCGGTGGCAACGAGGAGCGCGCGGGCGATCATGACAATTCCTCAGCGGAACATGTTGGAGGTGGATTGCAGCATCTGGTCGGCGGCGCTGATCACCTTGGCGTTCATCTCGTAGGCGCGCTGCGCCGCGATCAGGTCGGAGATTTCGGTGACGACCTCGACATTGGCCTGTTCGAGGTTGGACTGCTGCATGTCGCCGAAACCGTCGGTGTTGGCGATGCCGTCCTGCGGCGGCCCCGAGGCCGGCGTGTCCGTGAACAGATTGTCGCCGATCGGGTTGAGGCCGGCCTTGTTGATGAAGCGGGTCAGGCCGATCTGGCCGACGGTCGACGGCGTGGTCGATCCGGGCAGCAATACCGACACCTGGCCCTGGGCGTTGATGGTGAGGCCGGAAGCGCTCTGCGGGATCGTGATGGTCGGCTGCACCGGGTTGCCCTGCGAGGTCACGACGCGGCCCTGCGCGTCCATCTGGAACGAACCGTCGCGGGTATAGGTGTAGGTGCCGTCAGGCATCTGGATCTTGAAGAAGCCTTCGCCGCGGACCGCGATGTCGAGCTCGTTGCCGGTCGGCAGCAGCGTGCCCTGGCTCATCAGGCGCGGCGTGCCGACGGTCTTGACGCCACCGCCGATATCGACGCCCACGGGCAGGATGGTGCCCTGATCGGACGCCTGCGCGCCGACCCGGCGCACATGGTCATAGATCAGGTCCTGGAACGCGGCGCGCTGCTTCTTGTAGCCGGTGGTGCGCATGTTCGCGATGTTGTTGGAGATCACCTGAACGTTGAGTTCCTGTGCCGCCATGCCGGTCGAGGCTGTGTAGAGTGCGCGCATCGATCAAAACTTTCAGGTTATGCCGGAACTTCGGCGAGTTTCTCGATTGCGGATTTGTGCAGATCGCTCTGCTGCTGCAGCAGCGCCGAGATCTGCGTGTAGGCGCGCGTGATCTCGATCATGCGGCTCATCTCGGTCACCGAATTGACGTTCGACTTTTCGATGAAGCCCTGACGAACCCTTGAAGTGGTGTCGATCTGGGCGACGACGCCCTGGCCCGCCGAATAAAGGTTGCTGCCTTCCTTCTCGAGCTGCTGGGCGTCGGCGAAAGAAACCAGTCGCAGCTTGCCGCGGACCGAGTCGATGCGGCCGGTGCCCTCGACCACGGTGATGCTGCCGTCGGCGGCGATGTTGATTTCCTTGTCGGTCGGCTGGAACACGATCGGGCCGGAGGTGCCGAGCACGGGATTGCCGCCGGCGGTGACCAACTGGCCCAGATTGTTGATCTGCAGACCACCGTCGCGGGTGTAGCGCTCGCCGGCCGCGGTCTGCACCGCAAGGAAGGCCTTGCCGTCGATCGAGACGTCGAGCGGGTTCTTGGTGATTTCGGTATTGCCTGCCGCGAAATCCTTGAAGGTGGCGCGGTCCTGCACGAACGCGACTTGGCGGTCGGGGCGCTGGAAATTGTCTTCATGCGCGGGCGAGCGCAGAAATTGCTCGAACAACGACCGGTCGGCCTTGAAGCCGTTGGTGTTGACGTTGGCGACGTTGTTGGCGACGACATCCATCTGCCGTTCCAGCACCATCTGCCGCGATAGTCCGACGAGAAGCGTATTCTCCATCGGTGGTTCTCCCCTTCATCGATCAGCGTGCTGCTCTCCCAAGCCGCCCGCCGATCTCTCGAACCGCCCAGGCTCTCCCAAGCCCGTGGTCCGCCAAGTACTCAGCGAAAGCCGTGCCAGTTTGGAAAACGACGATTTTTAAAGGGGTTAGGCGTTTTGCCGGGGCGATTACGGACGGCAGAAAGGTCTTGTTGACCATGTTTGCCCGGCAACTTTTTCCTAGTTGAGGGCCAATGGAAAGGTTCCGTTAACCATTATTACCCTAGCGTTGCATTTGAAGAGAGCGCGTGTGCGCTGGCGGCTTTTGTATCGCGTCTGGGGCCTCGTACGGCCCGGCTGGTGGCAACCGTGTTCGTTCCCAATTGGATCGGGCGGGGCAATGGCGGACAACGAAGCAGAAGGTGCTGCCGAAGGCGCGGAAGCCGTCCCGGCTAAAAAGGGCAAGCTCAAGGTGATCATTGCCGCCGTCGGGTTCGTCGCCATCCTTGGCGCCGGCGCGGGCTGGTTCTTCCTGATGCGCGGCCACGGCGAGGAGAAGCACGCCGAGGCGCCGCCGCCGAAGCCGCCGTCCTTTGTCGAAGTCCCGGACATGATGGTCAATCTGGTCGGCGCCCCCGGCGAGCGCGTGCAATATCTCAAGGTCAAGGTCGTGCTCGAGTTCAAGGAAGAGAAGCAGCTCGAGGCGATCAAGCCGACGCTGCCGCGCGTCACCGATCTGTTCCAGACCTATCTGCGCGAACTGCGCCCCAGCGACATCAACGGCTCGGCCGGATTGTTTCGCCTCAAGGAGGAGCTGACCAAGCGCGTCAATATCGCGCTGGCGCCGCAACAGGTGAGCGCGGTGCTGTTCAAGGAAATCCTGGTCCAGTGACTCAGCAGGTCTCATAATCATGGCCAACGGTAAAGACCTCGACCAGGACGCAATTGCCGCCCAATGGGAGGCCTCGCTCGATTCCGAGGATCCGGCGGCGGCGGCGGAAGAAGCTGCGGCCAATGAACTCTCGGAGAGCATGGCCCTGCAATGGGCCGCGATGGTCGAGGACGGCAGCCGCGATTTCGGCAACAAGGCCGGCGGCGAGCGGGTCCTGTCGCAGGAAGAAATCGACAATCTGCTCGGCTTCACGGTAGGCGACGTCAATCTCGACGACAATTCCGGCATCCGCGCCATCATCGATTCGGCGATGGTGTCCTACGAGCGTCTGCCGATGCTCGAAATCGTGTTCGACCGCCTGGTGCGGCTGATGACCACGAGCCTGCGCAACTTCACCTCCGACAACGTCGAAGTCTCGCTCGACCGCATCACCTCGGTGCGGTTCGGCGATTACATGAATTCGATTCCGCTCCCCGCCGTGCTCAGCGTGTTCAAAGCCGAAGAGTGGGAAAACTTCGGCCTCGCCACCGTCGATTCAAGCCTGATCTATTCGATCATCGACGTGCTGCTCGGCGGCCGCCGCGGCCAGACGTCATTGCGCATCGAAGGCCGCCCCTACACCACGATCGAAACCAATCTGGTCAAGCGGCTGGTCGAGGTCGTGCTGGCCGATGCCGAGCAGGCGTTCCGGCCGCTGTCGCCGGTGACGTTCTCGATCGACCGGCTGGAAACCAATCCGCGCTTCGCCGCAATCAGCCGGCCTGCCAACGCCGCGATCCTGGTGCGGCTGCGCATCGACATGGAAGACCGCGGCGGCAATATCGAACTGCTGCTGCCCTATGCGACCATCGAGCCGATCCGGCCGGTGCTGTTGCAGATGTTCATGGGCGAAAAGTTCGGCCGCGACCCGATCTGGGAAGGCCACTTTGCCACGGAGGTGGCGCAAGCCGAGATCTCCGTCGACGCCGTGCTGTATGAAGCCAACGTTCCGCTCAAGCAGCTGATGAAGCTGAAGGTCGGCGACACGCTGCCGCTGGAAATGAAAAAGGACGCGCTGGTGTCGGTCCGCTGCGGCAACGTCGTGCTGACCGAAGGCCGCATGGGCCGGGTCGGCGACCGCGTCGCCATCCGCGTCACCAAGCAGCTGCGCAAACCGAATACCACCTTCGCGATGTTCGAGAAGGCCGACGAGCAAACCAAGTTGATGGAGGCACAATGAGTCATTCCCTCGGAATTATCATCGAGAGTCTGGTGGCGGTGCTGCTGCTGCTGACGATCGGTTATTGCATCCTGCTCAACGCGCGCCTCAAGCGGCTGAAGGCGGACGAGCATTCGCTCAAGGCAACGATCGGCGAACTGATCACCGCCACCGAAATCGCCGAGCGTGCGATCGGCGGCCTCAAGCATACCGTTCGCGACGTCAATGAGCACCTCGGCAGCCAGCTGACCGCGGCCTCCCAGATGTCGACGCAGCTGAAGGGCATGCTGGCCGAGGGCGACGGCATCATCCGCCGCCTCTCGAAGATCGCCGTTGCAGCGCGGCCGCTGACGTCGGAGCCGGAACAAGCCGCCGCTCCCAAGGTATCGAGCGCAAGAGCAGTCGCGGCTGCCGCGGAAGCTTTCTCGGAACGCCGAAGGGCTAGTGGCCTCGCTGCATGAAATCGTTTCGCGACATACGTGTCATTCCGGTGGTGCTGGTCGCCGTCTTCGGCCTTGCGGTGCTGAAGGTGGCCGGCCTCGTCATCGACGGAGGATACGTATTCGACTATCAGCCGCAGCCGGCCAAGAAGTCGTGGGCGCAGGATACTTTCAATTTCCCGGGCGGCGGCTCCAAGGCGGCGTCCAAGATCGCCTCCAAGCCTGAACCCGACGACATCACAGGCTCGGTGCCCAAGCCCAAGGAGGAGGCGCCGAAGCCGGCGGCCCCCGCTGCCGCCGATCCGCCGCCGCAACAAAGCGGCACGGTGATCTTTCCTGAACCCAACCAGCAGTCGATATCGCCGTCGGAGCGCGCCATTCTCGAGCGGCTGCAGGCGCGGCGGCAGGAACTGGAGCAGCGCGCGCGAGAGATCGAGATCCGCGAGAGCCTGTTGAAATCGGCCGAGAAGCGCATCGAGGGGCGGGTCGAGGAGATGAAGGCCACCGAGGCGCGGATCACGACCGCGACCGGGCAGAAGGCCGAAACCGAAGCCGCGCGCTTCAAGGGCATCATCACGATGTATGAGGGCATGAAGCCAAAGGACGCCGCCAAGGTGTTCGACCGGCTCGAAATGTCCGTTCTGTACGAAATCGCTTCCCAGATCGCGCCGCGCAAGATGTCCGACATTCTCGGCCTGATGCAGCCGGAGGCGGCCGAGCGGCTGACCGTGGAACTGGCGCGTCGCGCCGGACCCGACAAATCCGCCTCGACGGCCGAATTGCCGAAAATTGAAGGCAAGATGCTGCCGCAAAAGCCCAATTGACGGGGATATTTAACAATACCTTAAGCCGGCCAATTCAAGATTCAGCCGCGAAGGCGAGGGCGCCTCGCTGCTGCAATCGTTGAGGCCAAGAGACATCCTGGATGGGGCAAAGGGCTGCCGCTGGAATTGGGTCGCAAGGCCGCGCATTGGCGCGGATGGCCCGGCGCTGCCTTGATGTAACCCTTAACCGATCTCTTAACCGATCTCTTGGGCTCCGTTCGCCACTTGCCATCCTGCTGGTACTCGCCGGCTTGACGGCGGCCTGGCCGTGCCGGGCGCAGGACCTCGTCAAGGGCGAAGCAACGTTCACGGCGTCCGGCGGCTATGCGCGGCTGGTGCTGAAGCTTGCCGAGGACGTCGAGTCCGACGTCATCACGGCCGGCTCGATCATCGTGATCCGCTTCAAGCGTCCGGTGGACATTCCCGTCGACAAACTGAGCGACGCCGTGCCCGATTATGTCGGCTCAGCCCGGCGCGACCCTGATGGTTCGGCGATCCGGCTGTCGCTGGCGCGGCGGGCGACGATCAACACCATGACGGCCGGCGAGCGGATCTTCGTCGACTTCCTGCCCGACAGCTGGACCGGCCCGCCGCCCACGCTGCCGGCCGACGTCATTCGCGAACTGGCCGCGCGGGCCCGCGCCGCCGAACGCGCGCTGCGCGCCCAGCTTGCGGTTGCCGCGGCCAAGAAGAAGCCGCCGGTGCGCGTCCGCGCCTCGGTGCAGCCGACCTTTGTCCGCTTCGTCTTTGAAATGCCCAACGGGGTCAACGTTTCTTCGGTGCTGAACGAGCAGAAGCTGACGCTGCAGTTCAACGGCGTGCTGGCGTTCGATCTGGCCGATGCAAAGGTGGCGGCGCCGCCGAATATCGCCTCGATCACGCAGCGGACCGATGGCGATGCCTCCGCGGTCGATATCGTGTTGATCGGCGAAGTCGACGTGCATTCCTTCCGCGAAGAGAAGAACTACGTCATCGACGTCGCCTTCCAGCAGGTCGACAAGCCGGCGGCGGAACAGGCGCAAGCCCCGGCTGCCGCGAATGCCCCGGCTGTAGCGCATGCCCCGACGGCCAGGTCGGGGGTCGCAGCGCAGATCGCCGCTGCCCAGGCGATCGCCCACAGCAAGCCGCTCAACGACTCGATACCGCCGCAGCATCTCCCGCAACTGCCGCCGGTTACGTCGGAGGCAATCGCCGAGCAGGCCAAAATCGAGATCAATTCCGGCGAACCGCAGCAGGCGCCGCCCGCAATGGAAACAGCGCCGCCAGCCCCCGCGACAACGCCGGGCGCGATGCCGGTCGTCGAGCAGGCTGCTCCTGCAGCGGAGAAGCCGGCGCCGCAGGCTGCAGCGCCCACACCCGCCGTGGAAAAGTTGCTGGCTGCGCCTCAGAAGCCGGCGCTAGCGGCCGAGAAGACGGCGCCAGCGGAGACGCCGAAAGCCGCACAGCCTCCGGAAGCAAAGCCGGCCGCCGCGATCGAGACGCCAAAACCCGCAGCACCGAAGAAGGCCGCTTCTGCTGCCGTTGAGGCGCCGAAGAAAGCCGAACCACCGGCGGCTGCCGTCGAGGCGAGGCGGGACAGCGACGGCCTGCGCGTGATGTTCTCCTTTGCCGCGCCGACGCCTGCGGCCATGTTCCGCCGCGCCGACACGGTGTGGCTGGTGTTCGACCAGACCGGGCCGATCGATGTCGAGCAGATCCGCGCCAAGGGCGGCGCAATCATCGGCGACGTCAGCCGGCTGCCGCTGGAAAAAGGCCAGGCCATCCGCATTCGTCTCAACCGGCCGCAGATGCCGTCGCTTGAAAGCGATGGCCGCGCCAACGGCATGGTCTGGACGCTGACATTTGCCGATCGTGTGCAGGCGCCACCATTGCCGCTGCAGGTGTTGCGCAACATCACCGATCCGGCGCTGGCCAACGTCACCGTGCCGCTGGCGAACCCCGGCCTCATGCATCGGCTGGTCGACCCCGACGCCGGCGACACGCTGCTGGTGGTCACCGCGCCGCCGCCGACCCGCGGCTTCATCAAGCGGCAGGACTTCGTCGAACTGTCGCTGCTGGAATCCGTCCACGGCGTCGTCGTTCATCCCAATTCCGACGATATCACCGCTGAGGTCGGATCCGACAAGGTCATGCTCGGCCGGCCGGGCGGGCTGACGCTGTCGTCGGCCGACGTCTCTGCCGAACGCGCCACCGCGGCGGTGCGGTCGTTGTTTGACGCCAAGGAATGGCGCAAGAACCGCGAGGAGAATTTTCTGGGCCGGCTGGATGCGCTGATCAAGGCGGCGGCCGCGGCCGGCGATGACGGGCTGGCGCAAGCCCGGCTCGACCTTGCCAATTTCTATATGGCGCGGGGGATGTTTCAGGAAGCGAGGGGAGTGACCAATCTCATCCTCTCTGAATCCAAGGCTGGAAGTGAAGACGCTGGCGTCGTCATGGTCAATGCGGTCGCCAGCATCCTGATCGGCCATCCCGAGCGGGGACTGAAGGGCCTGGCCAGTCCGGTGATCGGCAACGGCTATGACTCCCAATTGTGGAAGGCGCTCGCCTTTGCCCGCCAGGGCAAATGGGCTGACGCCCGCGAGAAGTTCAAGAACGCCGAATTCTCGATCGCGGCCTTGCCGCTGGAAATGCAGCGCATCGTGACCGCGGATGCGATGCGGGCGTCGCTCGAGGTGAAGGACTATGCCGGAGCCTCGCGCCGCCGCAGCGAACTCGAGGTCGTCGGCGTGCCGAAGGAAATGAAGCCGGAGATCGCGGTGTTGCGCGGACGGCTGGCCGAGGCGCTCGGCCACGACAAGGACGCACTCGACGCCTACCGGTTCGCCGCCAATTCGTCCGATCGGCCCGCTGCGGCCGAAGCCAAGCTGCTGGAGGTCTTGCTCCGCCAGCGGCGCGGCCAGCTCGGGCAAGCCGAGGTGCTGCGCGAACTGGAAACGCTGTCGGCGATCTGGCGTGGCGACGCGATCGAGTTGAAGACCCTTGCTGTATTGTCGCAGCTATATGCCGACGCGGGCCGCTACGAGGAATCGCTCGCGGCGGCCAAGACCGCGACCCGGCTGCAGCCGAATTCCGAACTGGCGCGGCAGGGCCAGGACGCCGCGTCCGCGCTGTTTGCGCAGCTCTTTCTCAGCCCCAAGGGCGAGGACATGAAGCCGATCGATGCGCTCGGCATGTTCTACGAATATCGCGAACTGACGCCGATCGGCCGCCGCGGCGACGAGATGATCCGCCGTCTGGCGGACCGCCTGGTGGCGGTCGACCTGCTCGATCAGGCCGCCGAGCTGCTGCAGTATCAGATCGACAAACGGCTGGAGGGCGCCGCGCGCGCGCAGGTGGCGGCGCGCCTTGCCATGGTCTATCTGACCAACCGCAAGCCGGATCGCGCTGTCGCGGCGCTGCGCACCACGCGCATCGCCGATCTCTCCGGTGAGTTGCGCCAGCAGCGCCTGTTGCTGGAGGCGCGCGCGCAAAGCGACGTCGGACGCCATGATCTCGCGCTCGACATCATCTCCAACATCACCGGACGCGAGGCGATCCGCCTGCGTTCCGACATCTACTGGGCGTCACGGCAGTGGCGCGAGGCCTCCGAACAGATCGAACTGTACTATGCCGATCGCTGGCGCGACTTCAAACCGCTGAACGCGGTGGAGAAGGGCGATGTGATCCGCGCCGTCGTCGGCTATGCGCTCGCCGAGGACGCCATTGGACTGTCGCGCTTCCGCGAGAAATATGCGCCGCTGATGCTGGGCGATACCGACCGGATGGCGTTCGATATCGCAAGCAAGCCGGCCGCTGCCTCAAGTGCCGAATTTGTCTCGATCGCCAAGATGGCGGCGGGCGTCGACACGCTCGACGGCTTTATCCGGGAAATGAAGGTCCGCTTCCCCGACGCCACCGCGCGCGCGCCGATTTCGCCCGAAATGGCCAGGGGCGAGCCGGTCCACACCGGTTCGCTGCCCGCGATATCAGGACACAAAACCGCCGGAGCGGCAAAATAGTAGTTCAGGCAACCCCCGGCGGGGTTTGCGCGCCAGCGTTTCGTCGGTTAAGCGAAATCCACACATCAAGCCGTATGGAAGTTTGTCGTTCGATGCCGCTGACCCGGGGCCGAATTGTAGGACACGACAACGAACGATTGGCGTTCAAGTTCACCATGCAAAATGGGGACGAGCCGATCGAATGCCAGATCAGTGACGCCGCCATGGACGAGCTTGCTGGCGTCAAGGGAACCGAGAGCCTGGCAAGACAGGCGCAGTTTTTGGCGCTGCGAGATGCCGTCGAGCGCATCGCCTCCGACATGTTCGACACGGCGCCGGCCGTGAAGGGCTATGTCGTCAGAATATTCACAAAGCACATCCCGAAATAGCGGCCGGCGCGGCAAGGTATCGCGGCTCGCGCCCGTCCCCTCGACAGAGCGCTTCCGAACCGGCAACCTGCGCGCACAAAATCAAAGACGCCACCGGGGGAACTATCGCCATGAGCAAGCCAGCCAAGACCGAAGCCGAACTCATTGCGATGGCAGTAGCCGAGTTGAAGGTCCATGCCGATTGTCCCGATGGAATGGTGATCTCGGTGCTCCGCGACGGCGACTCCTGGGAGTTTCGCGTAAGTGCCGAACAGGCGACGATCGACAAGCCGGGCTATCCCGAATGCGTCGCGATGGTGGTGCAGATCGGCGACCACCTCTGCAAGCAGTATGATTTCAAGGAGTGAGTAGACCGCGAGGAGTTGCGCGCCTTTCCTATTTCGCAGGATTGCGCACAGCGTAGGCGGTACGAAGTCCCGGCACGAAGCCGCAAGCCTCGTAAAACCGATGCACGCGCGGATCGGCCCGGCCGCTCTGCATCAGTACCTGATAGCAATCCTGTTTCCACGCCTCGGCAAGGGCTGCCGCGATCACCGCGCGGCCGTGGCCGCGTCCCTGGAAGTCGGGATGGGTGGCGACGTTCTCGAGAATGCCGAACTGACGACCGCCGCGCAGAAGATTGGGCGTGGTGATGAGCGTGCAGGTTGAAACGATTCTACTGCTTTCGTCCGATACAAAGATCATTACTCCTTCGCGGGCGAGGATCTGCGCCCAAATTATTCTAGCTCGTTCCGGCTCCGCACTCCGGCTGACGTCGGACTCGGCAAACAGCGCCAGCAACGCGTCGAGATCGCCGGCATTTACCAGTCGCGCACTTGTCATCCGTGAGCTCCTTGATTGAAACCGTTTCCATCCCAAATCGTAGCTTCCCAAGCGGCCAAATAGCGTGAGAGACGGACTAGATTTTATGCATCCCAGGAATACACACCGAACGCTGGTTCCGGTCGCGATAGCTGTCGTGGTCGCGATCATCGGCACCGCGTTTTTCGCGGTGGAATTGCGGACCAAAGACGTGGTCGCGGACAACGGTATCAGTATGATCACGACGGCTGTCGTCGAGAAGGCCGGCGCGACCGCGTATCCGACCGTCCGTGACACCGGCGCGGATCAAATCAGCTACGTCCCGTAACTCTGCACCAGGCTTCCCGCCACCAGCGACCAACCGTCGACCAGCACGAAGAAGATCAGTTTGAACGGGAGTGACACCACGACCGGCGGCAGCATCATCATGCCCATCGACATCAGAACCGACGCCACCACGAGGTCGATGATCAGGAAGGGCAGGAACAACAGGAAGCCGATCTCGAAGGCGCGCTTCAGCTCGGAGATCATGAAGGCCGGCACCAGAATCCGCAGCGACATCTCTTCCGGCGTCGCCGGCGGCGGCTCGCGCGACATGTCCAGGAACAGCTTGAGGTCCTTCTCGCGGACGTTCTTCAGCATGAAGCCGCGCAGCGGCACGGACGCCCTTTGCAGCGCGTCCTCGACGCCGATCTGGTTGGCGACCAAAGGCTTGATGCCGTCGTCATAGGATTTTTGCAGCACCGGCCCCATCACGAACGCGGTCAGGAACATTGCGAGCGCAATGATCACGGAGTTCGGCGGTGCGGTCGCGGTGCCGAGCGCGGTGCGCAGCAGCGACAGCACCACCACGATCCGGGTGAATGACGTCATCATGATCAGGATCGACGGCGCGATCGAGAGGATCGTCAGCAGCGCGATCAGCTGGATCGCGCGTTCGGTGACGCCGCCACCGCCCTGGCCGAGATTGATGCTGATGTCCTGCGCCAGCACCGGATCGGCGAGCGATCCGGCGGCTATCAGTGTGACAAAAAATAAAACTCTACGCGGGGCTTTCGCCGATCTCACGAAGGAGACTTCGGGCGGCCCAGCAATGAGGCCATCTCGTCTTCGAGATTCTCAAACCCGCTTTTCTGCGGCGCGGGCGCGGGGGGCGGGGCGGGCGTCTCGCTGCGCGAGGGGCGGGCAGGCGGCGGCTCCGGCGCGACCGGCGGCGCGATCGGCGCATCGGCCGGCCGGCGCAAGGCAGCTTCGAGCCGCTGCGCCATCTCGGCGAGATTCTGGTCGGCGGACTGCGGCGGAGGCGCAGGCGGCGGGGGTGGCGGCGGCGGTGCTGCGGCACGCTCGGGCGCACGGACCGGCGGCGGCGCCTTCGGCGGCTCCATCTGGCGCTGCTGCCGCGGCATCAAGGGTTCATTGCGCGCCATGCGCGGCGGGACCGGATCGGGACGCGGTTCCGGCCGGCCGCCCATCGGCTCCGGCGCGAAGCTTGCCAGTGGATCGGTGCGGCGCTCGGCCATCGGCGGCGGCGCCGGGCGGCGGAGTTCGTCGGCGAAAGCGGGTCGTGCCGGGCGCGGCGGCGGCTCGGGCATTTGCGGCTCGGCGTGATCGAACGGGTCGCGCGCGCTCTCGTCGTTCCAGCCGGCATCCGGCAGCGGGGCGATACGCGGCGGCTGCTCGCCAGTGACCGCAGGCCGCGGCGCCATCTGCTCACGGCCCGGCATGGCACGGACGATATTGGGTTCCACCACGATGTCGCTGGGGCCGCCGATCATCAGGAGATGCTCGACATTGTCGCGCCGGACCAGCACCAGGCGCCGGCGGCCGTCCACCGCGGCGGCGTCGATCACGGCCAGCCGCGGCATCCGCCCGCGATTCGGGTTGGCACCAAGGCGGTTGGTGGCGAAGCGCCGCACCAGCCATGCGGCAACGCCGATCAGCGCCAGCACGGCGATGAATGCGAAGATGAAATATGCTGTCTGCATTCTCTAGTCCCCGGCCTCAGGCCGTTCTCACATGCTTGCTTCGAGGTGCGCGGACCTGATCTTCCAAGTTGAACATGATTCTTCCGGATTCATGTTCCGAAACGATATTCATGTTCCGAAGCGATCCGTCGACCGGCGAATCACGCCCGAGATGAGCCCTATTCCTTAGTTCCCCACGGCAAACGCTGCCGCCCATTAATTAATAGACCAAGAATCGCTTGATCCAAAACGACTTCTGAGCGCCCCCGGCCGCGTTGGCCGTTGCTGGTTAACGCAGGTTTCGTGGCGAAAATGCGCTCTTTTGGGCGCCGGCCCCCGTGCAAGCGCGTTGTCCACGGCCTGATTCTGCGGATTTTAACCAGCCGTTAACCATACACCGGGCAAATTCTGCCTACCTCGCGGCGCCTGCCAGAGGTTAACGAGGACCCGCTCGCGATGGCCATCAACGATCTTCCGATCCTGTCGGCGCTGCGCACCAAGATGCAGTGGCATCAGGAGCGCCAGCGGGTACTCGCCGAAAACATTTCCAACGCCAACACCCCGAACTTCAAGCCGCGCGATCTGGTGGAACCGAAATTCGACAAAAAGGGTTCCGCCGCCACCGTCGGCGGAACCTTCGGTTCGATGGCGATGATGCGCACCAGCGCGAGCCATATCGGCGTGTCCGGCGGCGCCCAGACCTTCGACGGCGATGGCGGCAAGAGCGGTTTCCTGACCCGGCCGGCCGGCAACGCCGTCAATCTGGAAGATCAGATGGTGCGGGTCTCCGCCAACCAGATGGACTATGCGGCGGCCACCTCGCTCTACACCCGCAGCCTCGGACTTCTCAAAACCGCGATCGGAAAGCGCTGACGCGCCGCATTTAGGGGAACCGGATCATGGCAGATGATGGTGGAAGCGACTTCGCCCGCTCGATGAGCATCGCGACCTCGGGCCTGCGCGCGCAGGCCGGGCGGATGCGGGTGATCTCGGAAAACATCGCGAACGTGGATTCTACCGCGCCGACTTCCGCCGGCGATCCCTATCGCCGCAAGGTGCCGACTTTCTCCTCGGCGCTGGACCGCACGATCGATGCGAAAGTGGTGACGCTCGGCAAGGTGCGCACCGACCAGTCGGCGTTCCGCATCAAGCACGAGCCGAGCAACCCGGCGGCGGACGCCGCCGGCAACGTCAAATATCCCAACGTCAACCCGCTGGTCGAAATGACCGACATGCGCGAAGCCCAGCGGTCCTATGAGGCCAACCTCAACATCATCAGCGCCACGCGCCGGATGATTCAACGCACGCTCGATATTCTCAAGGCCTGAAACAGGAATCATAGACCATGGCTTCACCGACAGTAGCAGCAAACGCCTACGCCGCGCTCTCGCGCATCATGGAGACCGGCGGTGCCGAGAAGGGCGGCCAGACTTCGGGCGGCCCCTCCTTCGGCGCGCTGCTCAAGGATGCCGTCGGCAGCGTGATGGAAGCCGGCAAGAAGTCGGACGCCCAGACCATCGCGATGACCTCGGGCAAGGCCAACGTCATGGACGTGGTGACGGCGGTGGCCGAGACCGACGTCGCGGTCTCGACGCTGGTGTCGGTACGCGACCGGGTGATCCAGTCCTACGAAGACATCATGAAGATGCCGATTTGACGTCCTTGGACGTCATCCCGGGGCGATGCGCAGCATCGAACCCGGGATCTCGAGATTCGGGTTCGCTTCGCGCCCCGGAATGACGCTGCGGAAAGAGCGAGACAAAAAATGACCGGTGCTGAAACCCTCGACGTGGCGCGTGATGCGATCTGGACCATCGTGGTGGTGTCGTCGCCCCTGATGGTGGTCGGCCTCGTGGTCGGCGTCGTGGTGTCGCTGTTCCAGGCGCTGACGCAGATCCAGGAGCAGACGCTGATCTTCGTGCCGAAGATCCTGGCGATCTTCGTGACATTATTGCTGGCGTTGCCGTTCATGGCGGATTCGCTGCAGGGCTACATGATGCGGATATCGTCGCGAATCATAGGCGGATGATGCACTGTGGTTGAGCCATGCGCATCGATGTCTCGTTCCTGCCGGCCCTTGCCGCGACTTTCATGCTGGTGTTCGCCCGCGTGGGGGCGATGGTGATGCTGTTGCCGGGATTTGGCGAGAGCAACATCCCGGTCCGGATCAAGCTCGCGATCGCGCTGTTGTTGACGCTGATCATCCTGCCGCTGCACCGCGCCGCCTATCAGGTCGATTTGACCTCGATGAGCGCGATGGGCGTCCTGATGGTGCACGAGATCGTCATCGGCGTGGTGCTCGGCGCCACCGCGCGGGTGACGCTGTCGGCGCTGGCGGTCGCAGGATCGGTGATCGCCCAGCAGCTCGGCCTCGGCTTCGTCACGGCTGTCGATCCGACCCAGGGCCAGCAGGGCCTTCTGATCGGCAACTTCCTCTCCATCCTCGGCATAACGCTGTTGTTCGCCACCGACACCCATCACCTGGTGATCGCGGCGCTCAACGAGAGCTACCGGATTTTCTCGCCGGGCGAGACGATGCCGACCGGCGATGTCGCGGCGCTTGCGACCCGGGCTTTCGCCGCCGCCTTCAAGATCGGCCTGCAATTGTCGGCGCCGTTTTTGGTGTTCGGCATCGTCTTCAACATGGGGCTCGGCATTCTGGCGCGGCTGATGCCGGCGATGCAGGTCTATTTCGTCGGTGTGCCGCTCTCGATCCTGATCGGCTTCTTGATCTTCGCCGGCGTCCTCACGGCGATGATGGGCACCTATCTGAACTACTTCACCGGCGTCATGCACGAGCTCACACCTCTTAGATAGAGCATGATCCGGAAAAGTGGGCACCGGTTTTCCCTCGCGACAAACGCGAAGCGTTTGCGCGGAGATCATGCTCAAATAAAAAAACCAAGGCACCGCGATGGCCGACGATAGCGACGATAAAACAGAAGACCCTACGCAAAAGCGTCTCGACGACGCGCATGCGAAGGGCGACGTTGCCAAGAGCCAGGAGGTCAACACCTGGTTCGTGATCGCGGGCGCGACGCTTGTTTTGTCGACCTTCTCGGGCTCGATCGGCGGCGGCATCCTGATGCCGCTGCGCAATTTGATCGCCAATGCCGGCACGCTGCGCGCCGACGGCTCGGCGCTGCTGCAACTCGGCAATACGCTTGGCATTGCCGTGCTGGCGGCGATCGGCGTACCGCTGTTGATGCTGATGCTATCGGCCATCGCCGGCAACATGATCCAGCACCGGCTGGTGTGGTCGTCGGAATCGCTCACGCCCAAATTCAGCAAGGTGTCGCCCGGCGCCGGCTTCAAGCGCATCTTCGGCAAGCAGGCGCTGGCGAATTTCCTCAAGGGCGTGTTCAAGCTGGTCGCGCTCGGCGCCGTCATGATGGCGGTGCTGTGGCCGGAGCGCCACCGGCTGGAATCGTTCCTGGCCTTCGACCCGACGGCGATCATGGGCGTCACCACCAGTCTGACGCTGCATCTGATGGGCGCGGTGGTGGCGATGCTGGCCGCCGTGGCGATCGCGGACTACTTCTTCCAGTACCGGCAGTGGTTCGAGCGGCAGAAGATGTCGCTGCAGGAGATCAAGGACGAGTTCAAACAGTCCGAAGGCGACCCCCACATCAAGGCCAAGATCCGGCAGTTGCGCCAGGCCAACATGAAGAAGCGGATGATGACCGATGTGCCCAAGGCCAGCGTGATCATCACCAACCCGACCCACTATTCGGTGGCGCTGTCCTACGACCGCGGCATGTCGGCGCCGGTCTGCGTCGCCAAGGGCGTCGACAATATCGCGTTCAAGATCAGGGAGATCGCCAAGAAACACGACATTCCGATCGTCGAGAACGTGCCGCTGGCGCGCGCGCTCTATGCCACCGTCGATGTCGACGAGGAAATCCCGGTCGAGCACTATCATGCGGTTGCCGAAATCATCGGCTTCGTCATGGGGTTGAAGCGCGACGCTGCCGGCCGGCGCAACTGACGGATGGGTCGGAAATTGCCTTGAAATGCGTTGGATAAAGCCCTGGACGATATTTTTTACGTGTTTTCTTCACTCGAACCGGTGCTCATTTCGCTTGAAACCGCTATTGATGCCAATTAGCCGCCTGATGGACTTGCGCTTGCCGGTCCGATTCAGGCACTCAAGGGAGGCGCGCAGATCAGCGCGCCATCCCATGCCGACGGGCTTGCGTCCCCTGATATGACCGCCGAAACCGACAGCCATCCGTCCCCCGAGCCCTTCGCGGCCCATGAGCCGGCGCGGCGTGGCGGCAGCATCGTGCTGGTGCTGCTGGTGGCCGCCGGCATCGTCGCGATCGCGGTCGTGCTGATGACCATCGGCCGCGCCCAGGCCCAGCCCTATATCCTCGGCGTGCTGGCGCTGCTGGCCATGGTCGGCCTGTTCAATCTGTTCGCCTTCGCCGCGGGCATCATCCGGTTCACCGACCGCAGCACCGACGATCCGGTGATGGGGCGGATCGCGGACCATGCCTATGACGGGCTCGCGGTCACCGATTCGCGCGGCCATGTGGTCTATTCCAACGCCGCCTATCTGGCGCTGACGGGGGCCGCGACCGCCCAGGAGGTGCGCCCGATCGAGCGCGTCTTCATCGGCAATCCCGATGTGTCGGAGGCGGTGTTCCGCCTGCTCAAGGCGGCGCGCGAGGGCAAGCGGCAGCAGGAGGAAGTTCGGATCGCAGGGACCGACGGCGCCCATGGCCGCTGGCTGCGGATGCGGGTCCGTCCGCTCGGCGCCAGCAAGCGCGAGGCGAAATATTCGGTGTGGTCGATCGCCGACATCACACGGGATCGCGAGCGCCAGGAGGACGTCTTCAAGGAATTGCAGCACGCGATCGAATATCTCGATCACGCGCCTTGCGGCTTCTTCTCGGTCAGTCCTTCAGGCGAGGTCGTTTATGTCAACGCGACGCTGGCGGGCTGGCTCGATCACGACCTTGCCGAGATCGGATCGGGCGGCTTGAAGTTGACCGATATCGTATCGGGCGACGGCGCGTCGCTGCTGACGTCGATCGTGGCGGTGCCGGGCGAAGTCAAAACCGAAGTGCTCGACATCGATCTGCGCATGCGCAGCGGCAAGACCATGCCGGTGCGGCTCTTTCACAAGCTGGCGTTCGGCGCCGACGGCGTGCCCGGCGCGTCGCGGACGCTGGTGATCAGCCGCGCGCGCGACGAGCATTCCGACCCCGAGCGCGCCGCTGAAGTGCGCTTCATGCGGTTCTTCGACCATACCCCGATGGCGATCGCGACCGTGGACCGCGCCGGCGCGGTGGTGCGCGCCAATGCCCGCTTCGCCAAGCTGGCGCAAAGCCTGAGCGCGGACGGTGCCGCCAACAAGTCGATCTTCCGCAGCGTGAACGCCCGCGACCGCAGCCTGCTGATCGCGGCGATCAACCAGGCCGCCGAAGGGCAGGGCGACATCGCGCCGGTCGAAGCCATGCTCGACGGCGCCAAGGAGCGCTGGGCGCAATATTTCGTCACCGCGGTCGAGGAGGACGAGCGCGAAACCGAAGCTGCCATCGTCTACATGCTGGAAACCACCGAGCGGCGCACGCTTGAGAACCAGATCAACCAGTCCCAGAAGATGGACATGGTCGGCCAGCTTGCCGGCGGCATCGCGCACGATTTCAACAACGTGCTTTCGGCCATCATGATGGCCAACGACTTCCTGCTGAACGCGCACAAGCCGACCGACCCGTCGTTCCAGGACATCATGCAGATCAAGCAGAACGCCACCCGCGCCGCGACGCTGGTGCGGCAGCTGCTCGCGTTCTCGCGCCGCCAGACCCTGCGGCCGCAGGTGCTCGATCTCGGCGACGCATTGAGCGATCTCACCATGCTGCTGCGCCGCCTGATCGGCGAGAAGGTCAAGCTCGACCTGGTGCATGGCCGCGATCTCTGGCCGGTGAAGGTCGACGTCTCGCAATTCGAACAGGTGATCGTCAATCTCGCCGTCAACGCCCGCGACGCGATGGCCGATGGCGGCAAGCTGACGGTCAAGACCAGCAACGTCACGACGGATGAAGCCGCGCTGTTGTCCTACAAGGGCATGCCGGCGGCGGACTACGTGCGGATCGACGTCGCCGATACCGGCACCGGCATCCCCGCCGAGATCGTCGACAAGATTTTCGAGCCGTTCTTCTCCACTAAAGAGGTCGGCAAGGGCACCGGCCTCGGGCTGTCGACCGTCTACGGCATCGTCAAGCAGACCGGCGGCTTTGTTTACGTGGATTCGAAAGCGGGGGAGGGCACCACGTTCCGCATCTTCCTGCCGCGGCACCGTCCCGAACTGGAAGCCGCGCCCGAACCGCAGGTTACCAATGGCGCCGCCAAGGAAGCCGCGGCGGAGCCGCCGAAGCCGCAGGCCGATCTGACCGGGCAGGGCACCATCCTGCTGGTGGAAGACGAGGACGGCCTGCGCTCGCTCAACGCGCGCGGTCTTCGTTCGCGCGGCTACAGCGTGATCGAGGCCGCCAACGGCATCGAGGCGATGGAAGCGCTGGAGGAGAAGAACGGCGCCGTCGATCTCGTCGTCTCCGACGTGGTGATGCCGGAAATGGACGGTCCGACGCTGCTCAAGGAAATGCGGCAGCGCAATCCCAACCTCAAGATCATCTTCGTCTCCGGCTATGCCGAGGAGGCCTTCGACAAGAGCCTGCCGGAAAACGAGCAGTTCGCCTTCCTCGCCAAACCCTTCGCGCTCAGCGCATTGGTCGCGAAGGTCAAGGAGACGATGACGGCGTCGTAACCGCTTTCGGTCTTCGGTCCGGATTTCAGGAATTGCGAGGCGGGAGTGGCCCCTGTTGTCACCTTTGAGCCGGAAAACCCACGCCACCATACAGCCACCATACATTTGCCGTTCTGAACGGGGTTAAGGTGTCCGCTTACGGCACCGACGCTGCTCACGAAGGCAAGTTGCATGACCGATCCTGCCACGGTTCCCGAGGCGGCTGACGCCGCGGAAACAGCGTATTTTCTGCGCCGTTTCGCCGACATGATGTCCAACGGGCAAAACGCCGAAAATCTGCTGCGGGCGGCCGATCTGATCGACGGCCTGATGGCGCGCGTTTCCGGCTCCTTCGATGAGGAACAGCTGTGGCGATACAAGTACGAAACCGTGAGCCACCAGAATGACGAGCTGGAAACCGAATGCGAAAGCCTTCGGCATGACGTCGAGCGCCACGTAAAGCTTTCCAGTTTCATCATCACCGAGCGCGATACGCTCAAGACGACGCTGCAGGGGCGGGAGGCGGAGCTGCTCGAGCTCGGCGACACGTTGAAGCGAGCGCAGGAAACCTTGGAGGGTGCACAGGAGGAGGCCGCGACGAAATCGCAGGCGCATGAATCGGCCCTGGCCGAGCTTGGTACAGGCTTCGATCAGGAGCGTGTCGCGCTGAAGGCAAGCCTGGAAGCGAGCATCAAGCAAATCGAGCAGCAGCGCAGCGAGCATCTGCGCGAGCGCGACGAGCTCTCGGCAAAGCTGTCGCAGAGCGAGGCCGTCATGGCCGAGTTCAGGCTTGCCTTTGATCGTGAGCGTGACGATTGGCAATCCAGGCTGCGAGCACGCGAGGACGAACTTGCGACGATCCGCGTCGCGACCGCGAACGAACACGAGGAGCTGCAGCAGAGGATCGAGGCGCTCGAGGCCAAACGGGAGGAGCTTCGGTCGGCCTTTGACCGGATCAGCCAGCTCGGCGTTGCGGCCGCCGACCCGCGCGCGGAAGCGCAAGGCGGCTTGCCTCCGGTTCAACCGCCGGACCGGGATTCAGCGCCCGGAGAAAACAGCGCGGTCGTGCCGAAAGAGACCCTGCGCCAGGCGCGGGCGCAATTCGAATTTCTGGCCAAGGAATGTGTTCGCCGCGGCGATGTCGCAACCCAGGCCATGTGCGAACTCGGGGCCCACACCATGGATCAGGCCCTCGTGGCCGAGGAAACATCGCATCCATCGCCGGTCGGTGAGGTGGCGTTAAGCATCCTCGGGCCGGTCCTTGCACCCGTCCTTCGACCCGTCGCGGCCGATCCCCATCCGACTCGCTAGGTCTGCGCGGAAAGCTTCTGAGTTCCAACGGGTTCAATCGTACAACCGGCCTAATCGTCACATCCCCGCGACTGAGGGCCGCAGCGCTTGTTCCCGTTTACGGCTTCACTTTTAAGCAGCTCTGACCATCTTAGGGGCTGCTTCCCCATGCCGGGGAATTGAGGAAACAGATATGAATTTCTCGCAACGCACGCGCGGAATTGTCCGGGCCTTCGCCATCGTCCTGTCGCTGGCGGTTCCCGCCGCGATGGCCATCACGGCGGCTGACGCCCGGGTGGGCGGCGGCAGCAGTTCCGGTTCGCGGGGATCGAAGACCTATTCGGCTCCGCCCAGCACCAGCACGGCGCCCAACGCGGCGCAGCCCATGAACCGTACCTTCAGCCAGCCGGGCGCACCGGCGGCCGCTGGAGCCGCCGCAGGGGCAGCCAAGGGTGGCTTCTTCAGCCGGCCCGGTATGGGCATGATGATGGGCGGTCTCGCCGCAGGCTTCCTCGGCGCCGGCTTGTTCGGCATGTTGTCCGGTGGCGGCCTGCTCGGCGGCCTCGGCGGGATTGCGTCGATCATCGGCCTGGTCCTGCAGATCGGCCTGATCCTGATCGTGGTCAAGCTGGCAATGTCGTGGTGGCAGCGCCGCCATACCCCGGCGGCCGCCTATGCCAATTCGGCTGCCGGACCTGCCGCGGGTTCAGCCCCGCCGCAGACCGGCTTCGGCTCCGGAATGGGCTTTGGTCTGGGATCGAGCAGCCCCGCGCCGCTCGAGATCGGGCCTTCCGACTACGAGGCGTTCGAACGGCTGCTTGGCGAAGTCCAGGCCGCATGGTCGAACGAGGACGTCGCGAAACTGCATACGCTCGCAACGCCCGAGATGGTGTCGTACTTCACCAAGGACCTCGAGCAGAACAAGGTCAACAACGACCTCAACAAGGTGTCCGACGTGAAGCTGCTGCAGGGCGAC
This sequence comes from Bradyrhizobium sp. AUGA SZCCT0182, assembly GCF_018130185.1. Classification (NCBI taxonomy): domain Bacteria; kingdom Pseudomonadati; phylum Pseudomonadota; class Alphaproteobacteria; order Hyphomicrobiales; family Nitrobacteraceae; genus Bradyrhizobium; species Bradyrhizobium sp. AUGA SZCCT0182. The sequence continues at coordinate 31,127 of NZ_JAFCLY010000021.1, forward strand.
CTCGCAGAAGCCTGGCGCGAAGGCCAAACCGATTATGCGAGCGTCGCGATGCGCTTCTCGCTGGTCGACAAGACCCTGGAGCGCGGCACCAACCGTCTGGTCTCGGGCAGCGAGACCCCGATCGAGGCGACGGAAGTCTGGACCTTTGCCCGGCAATCCGGCGGACAATGGGAACTCTCGGCGATCCAGCAGACCAACTGATCTTCTGCTGAAGGCTAAAACATACAAGGCGCCGCGGTTAATTCCGCGGCGCCTTTTGCTTTGCCGCCGATTCTTATTTTGACGCGTTTTCTACCGCAGATAAGTTTACGCAATCTGCGCAAACTTGATTGCTATGCGAACCGGTATCCACTTCGCTCGAAAACGCTATGCCTCCGGAATAATGATCGCCGCGGCGTGTTTTTGACGACGTACCAACAAGAGAAAAGGGAGGCTTCGATGAACCTCGTTTCCAGGATGATCTCACCGGCCGGTTTCGTCCTCGCGGCGATCTCGCTTCTCGCCGCAGCGCCGGCGCAGGCGCAATCGGCCGACACCAGCTTCTTCGTGACCAGCAACGGCATCGGCAATGGCGGCAATCTCGGCGGCCTCGCCGGGGCCGATAATCAATGCCAGACGCTGGCGCAGGCTGCCGGCGCGGGCGGTAAGACCTGGCGCGCCTATCTCTCGACCCAGGCCGCCGACGGCAAGCCCGCCGTCAATGCGCGCGACCGCATCGGCAACGGACCGTGGAAGAATTCCAAGGGCACGGTGGTCGCCAAGGATGTCGCCGAACTGCACGGCAGCAACGGTCTCACCAAACAGACCGCGCTCAGCGAGAAGGGCGATGTCATCAATGGCCGCGGCGATACGCCGAACCGGCATGACGTGCTGACGGGCTCGCAGCCGGATGGAACGGCCTTTGCAGCCGGCGAGGACCGCACCTGCAAGAACTGGACGAGCAGCACGCAGGGGGCGGCGTTGGTCGGGCACATCGACCGTGTCGGCCTGCGAGACGACGACGCCTCGAAGTCCTGGAATTCGTCGCATCCGTCGCGCGGACCGGATGGCGGCTGTTCGCAGAACGATCTGAAGAGCACCGGCGGCGACGGCCTGATGTATTGCTTCGCGGTGAACTGACGACGTCATTCCGGAATGGTGCGTTAGCACCATATCGCAGATGCGCAATTGCACATCGGGGAATCTCGAGATTCCCCGATGTGCAATTGCACATCTGAGGTTCGATGCTTCGCATCACCCCGGAATGACGGAACGAGTCCATGAAGATCATCGACGCGCAGGTTCACATCAAACCGTGACGCCGACGTCGGGGCTGCATCGCAAGGTCGCGAAGTTCGCGGCCGAGGAAGTCCTGGCCGAGATGGACGAGGCAGGTGTGGATGCCGCGCTGATCCATCCGCCAGCCGGCTGGGATCCCGATTCCAACGCGCTGGCGATCGAGGCGGTTCGGAAATATCCGGACCGCTTTGCCATCATGGGCAATTTTCCGCTCGAAAATCCTGACAACCGCAAGCTGATCCATGGCTGGCGCCAGCAGTCCGGCATGATGGGGCTGCGCTGGCCGCTGCTGCTGGAAGCGCACCAGAAGTGGCTCTACGACGGCTCGCTCGACTGGCTGTGGCCCGCGGCCGAGCAGGAGGGGCTGCCGCTGGCGATGATGGGCGGACTGTTCCTGCCGAAATTTCGCGAGATCGCCGAACGGCATCCCGGCCTGAAGATGATCCTGGATCATTGCGGCCTGAACCGGCACGGGCGGCGATGCCGCGGCGTTCGTCCATCTCGATGAGCTGCTCGCGCTGGCGCAATTGCCGAACGTCGCGGTCAAGGCGACCGGCGCGCCGCATTATTCAACCGAGCCTTATCCGTTCCGCAACATCCAAGACGGGCTGCATCGCATCTTCGATGCCTATGGGCCGAAGCGAATGTTCTGGGGCACCGACATCACGCGGATGCCTTGCAGCTACCGGCAATGCGTCACGTTCTTCACCGAGGAGCTGCCGTGGCTGAAGGGCGCCGATCTGGAAGACGTGATGGGCCGCGCGCTCTGCGACTGGATCGGCTGGGACCATGCGAGCGTGCGCGGGTAGCGGCGTGGTCTCGTGAGGCCAATGAAGCAAACGTAAACCAGCGCTGATCGGAAAGGACTGCCCCCTTTAGGCGTCAGTCACCTTTCAACCTTAAGCTTTGTGAATGGGAGTAATCACCTGCATAGGCGCCGCCGTGTTGTGGTGGCTGGTCGCAGCCTACCAGATATGCTGCACCGGCGCGGGCGCAGTCACGTCTGGCGCAATCGTCATTGCCCTGTTGATCGCGGTTATCACGCAAGCTCCTTTTTGGATGCTGATCATCACCTTCCTGACAATGATTTCATCGCGGATTCCCGGCAAATGGAGCGTCGTCGTTTTCACGGCGGTTACCGTGGTCTCCACAACGCTTCTGACGATCGCTCTGCGCCGTTCCTACGGTCCGGAGTCGTTCACATATCGGGTCATCGTCTATCCAGCCTTTGCGGTTGCTCTGCTCTATGTTGTCAGGAGCATGTCGCGCCGCGTAACTCCCGCGTGCACCCCGGAAGGCTAGATCGCCTCGTTCAGCAATTGTTAGCGATGTTCGTCAAGGTAAATATTGTTTTCAAGTTGACGCATGGTGTTGCTCGGCTAGATCATTCAAACGGACGAAGTTGCGTGCAACTTCACGAATTTTCTTCAAGCCAACAGGTATAATCATGTCTCGTGTTATTGCCGCCGCCTTCGCCACCGCGCTCGCCGTCGCCGTCATCCCGACCGCCGCTTCCGCCGGCTGTTATTCCTGCTACCAGCCGCAGCCCTGCTGCGGTCAGCAATACGTGCAGCAGGTGGTCCCGGCGGAGTACCGCACCGTGCGGGAAACCGTGATGGTTTCGCCCGGCCGCGTCACCGCGTATCGCACCCCGGCGCGCTATCGCACTGTGATGGTGCCGAAGACCGTGATGGTCTCGCCCGGCCGCGTCCACTATGAACGGTCAGCCCCGCGATACGCCGTCCAGCAGCGCGTTGAAATGGTTGCGCCGGCCCGTGCCTATTATGCGCCGGTCGCGCCGCGTTGCGCCACCTGCGGTTATTGAGCCTCACGCAAGCCGCCATCGCCTGAAGCCGTCGCCCTGTCCGGCGCGACGGGTCCGCGATCGCGGCGCTGTTGCTCGAAGAAGCCATGCCCGGCTTTGAGGCCGCCTTTCAGGCGGCCTTTTTCTTTGACGCCTTGCCGGCGGTCTTCTTTTTTGCAGCCTTCTTTTTGGCAGGCGCTTTGACGGTCTTCTTGGCGGCTTTCTTCTTGGTCGTTTTCTTCTTGGCCAGATAGACACCGACGTTTTTCGACGAATGCCCGGCGGCGGCGACGGCAGCCTTCAGTTTCGCCGGGGTGACCTTGAACTTCTTCGACCAGTAGCGGACTTCGTGGGGTTGGCTGACGGCGATCAGGGCGCGGTCGGCGGCCTTGTGCTTCTGCTCCCCGATATAGGCTTCCACTTTCCTGGCGGAGTGGCCGACCTTCTTGACGGCGGCTTTCAGCTGGGCCGGCGTGATCTTCAATTTCTTCGACCAATAGGCGACTTCGTAAGCTTCGCCCATTGCGATCAGCGCGGCATCGGCACCGCCGCGCTTCTTCTTGTTATCCGCCATCCCATGCTCCTGTCGTGTTGAGGAATTCGGCACCCAGGAGGAACCTAACACGGCCTCCCGCCTTCGGACAGATTCGCGCCTGTATGGGCGTCAGGGCCGGCCGGCATTGTGACGAACGAAATGCGGACTGATGTGTTATGGCTGCGAGCAGGGCTCTTGGTACAGGGTCCTTGATACAGGGTCCCTGGAGATGCCGTCGATGCGCTATCAACTGTATTACTGGCCGCATATTCAGGGCCGCGGCGAATACGTCCGGCTTGCGCTGGAAGAAGCCGGCGCGGCCTATATCGACGTGGCGCGAAGCGGCAACGGCACCAGCGCGATGATGAAGATGATGGAGACCGCAAAGGGCACGCCGCCCTTTGCGCCGCCGTTCCTGAAAGCGGGAAACCTCGTGATCGGCCAGACCGCCAACATCCTGCTTTATCTCGGCGCGCGCCATGGGCTGGCGCCGAAGGCGGAAGCGGCAAGGCTGTGGGTGCACCAGCTGCAGCTCACCATTACGGATTTCGTGCTGGAAGTTCACGACACCCATCATCCGCTCGGCCAGTCGCTCTATTACGAGGAGCAGAAGGCGCCCGCTAAAAAGCGCACCGCCGAATTCTGGAAATCACGGGTGCCGAAATATCTGGATTATTTCGAGGCGTTGCTGGCCGCGGGTGGCGGCGGCTACGTCACCGGCCGGCGCCTGACCTATGTCGACCTGTCGCTGTTCCAGATCGTGGAGGGGCTGCGCTACGCCTTTCCCAGGCGCATGAAAGCGTTTGAAAAGAACATTCCCGCCCTGGTCGAACTGCATGACCGCGTCGCCGCACGGCCGAACATCAAGGCCTATCTCGCCAGCGAGCGGCGGATTGCGTTCAATGAGGACGGGATATTCCGGCGCTACAAGGCGCTGGATCTCTAACCTCGTCATTCCGGGGCGCGCGGAGCGCGAACTACGGTGCGCAATTGCGCACCTGAGAATCTCGAGATTCCCCGATGTGCAATTGCACATCTGAGGTTCGATGCTCTCGCATCGCCCCGGAATGACGGCGTTGCCGTCACCTGCTCCTCCCATCGATCGGCGTCATCGTCAGCTTCGACAATTCGATGCCGTCGATGCAGCTCACGTTGAGCGCCACCACTTCGCTGCCATCAGGCCTGGTGCCGCGCGCAAAGACGTCGACGCCGCAATCGATGCAGAGCTGGTGGCGGATCGCGTGCTTGTTGAAGAGATATTCGCGTAGATTGTCCTCGCCGGCGCGGAGCTGAAAGCTCTTCGGCGCCAGGAACGTGATATGCAGGCCCTTCTTGGTGCAGATCGAGCAATTGCAGGCGGTCACCATCGCCAGGTCGGTGGTGCATTCGAACCGAACTTGGCCGCAATGGCAGCCGCCCGTGTAGGTCTTGCTTTCAGGCATGTGTCCCTCACCAGATTCCCGGAACCAGACGATAGCGCACGCGCGCGGCATAGTCAGCATAGCCCGGCAGGCCCGCGATCAGCGCGCGCTCCTCAATACGGGCGCGTACCGCGAACAGGATGGCGAACAGCGGCGCCAGCGCCACGCCCCACCAGGATCCCAACAGCAGTGGCACGCCGACGAAAAACAGCATGATGCTACTGTACATGGGATGGCGGACAAAGGCGTACGGTCCCGTCGAGATCACATGATGGTCGCGCGCGGCCTGTACCTTGATCACGGGGGCCGCGAACGTGTTTTCGCGAAACACCCACATGATGAAGGCTGTCGAGAGCAGGTACATGGCAAGGCCCAGCACCTGCAGGGCCAGGGGGACGTGGGAGGCCTGCATGCGCCGGTCCAGTCCCATCGCGACGAACCAGATCAACCCCGTGGCGGCGAACACCAGCATGAACTTCTTGTCGGCGGCCGGCTGTTCCTCGCGTGCCGTCAGCCGCATCCGCTCGGCGAGCAGCGCGGGATCGGTTTTCGCAAGCCACAGGCCGCAGGCCGGGCCGAGCACCGCGGAGGTCGCAAGGCACGCCCACGCGCCGGGCCAATGCAGCGTGCCGGCGGAGGCAAACAGCAGCGCACCCATCCCGACGACGAAGAAAGTGTTCTGCAGCAACAGCTTCGCGATCATGCGTATCCCCATTGCCTGGGGCATCATGATCGCGTGATTTTTCGGCAAACTTGCGGCGTTTGGCCCGACAAGGCCAGGGCGAGCAGTCTCTATGCGAACTGGTCGATCCGCGTTCCCTGTCCAGGCGGCAGGGCGGCAAGCAGCGTCGGCTTCGGCAGGCGCGTGCCGTCGGCGGCGGCGCCGTTTTGTACGTCGGCGGGCTTTAAATCTGGCTTGGGCGCGCTGGCTTCAGGCGGCTTGATCTGCACCGGCGCGGACACAGCAGAGATATCCATCGGCATCATCCTTTTCGTTGCCTCCGACACTGGAGGCATTGAAGCGAACGATGTGTGAATCCCGGCCGGTGATCCCGCCCGATGGTGAACGGGGCGCTCGAAAATTCATTAGAATGCAGCGGATTCCGCAGGGGGGCCGCTACTCGTCCTTGCCGCGGGTGACCGCAATCGAGGCCTCGGTCTTGGTCCGCGTGCATTCCATGTTGAGCCGGCGGAAGCGCATCGAGACCTTGTCGCCGCGCAGGATGCCCATCCGCTTCATGCAGCGCGTCGAGCCGGTCACGACGTCGGGCTTCGGAATGGTGAAGACGAGCGCGCCGGCTCTCGCGACCATGTCGAGAAATTCCGGTTTGAATTTCCGGTCGGTCTTCGCATAGAGCTCGAGCGAGTAGCTCTTGCCGCGGCAGCCGATCGAGAGTTCCTTCGCGGAGGGGTGCGTCAGATAGACGATGTTGGCGGCCTTGAAGTTGACCTTGATCCCGTCGACCTGGCTGGCGAGTTGCTTGGCGACGTCGTCGCAGCGGTCGGCGCGGGCCGGTGAGGCCGAGAAGGCGGCCAGCGCCAGCGCGGCCGCGACCAGAACCGATCGGCGAAAGTGTCGTCGTGATGTCATTTGTAAATGCCCCTCTGGGCCCCATTGAAGCTTGCGCGGCAGCTTCCTGCAAGAGGCCTATTCGAATGTCAATCAGAAGCCGCGCATCATCATTGCGATAAAGAACGCCGTCGTGGTGAACAGGTTGAGCAGGGTCGGCGTGCTGACCAGCGCCGTGGCGGCCCCGAGCCGCTGGTCGCGCGCGGCACAGGCGATGGCAAAGGCAGCCATCAGCGGGAACAGGATGATTTGCACCGATGTTTCCAGAGCCGCGTAAGGGCCGTTGAAAGCGAGCCCGTGCCGGATCACCGAGGGCATGTAGCTCAGCCAGGTCATGAGCATGACCGCGCCGAGCGCCATGACCGCGTGGCGCACGTAACCGATGGCCGCGAACAGCAGCGCCGACAGCGCCAGCACCGGATGGACGGCAAGATGCAGCTTGATGACGGCCGCGCCGATGCCGGGACCCGGGATTTTCGACATATCGTCCAGCAGCGTCGGTGCGCTCGACATGCCCCAGTAGAGCTCCAGCAGCGCGATCACAGACAGCGCGATGCGCAGGCCGATCCGGGGCGGCGCTGACGTGGCAGGCGCGATCCCGGCCGCCGGGGCAGCCGCGCGCATCTCGGCCGCGGTCATCGGTGTCCCCATTGGCTTGCCGGCATTGTGCATCAGGCCCCGCGTATGGCGAGGCCGATGGCAATCGCGATGATGGCGGCGATGTTGAACAAGGTGGGAAGGCTGGCCAACGCGGTGGCAACGAGCAGCCGACGGTTGCGCGCGGCAAGGCCGATCGCGCAGACAGCCAATAGCGGGAACACGATGATCTGTGCAGGCGACCAGATCGCGCCGAAGCCGACCGCGTCTATTCCTGACGACACCACGGTCGGCATGTATTTCAGCCAGGTCACGATGATGACAGCGCCGAGCATGACGATCGCGGGGCGCACGCGCCCGAAGCCGGCGAACACCAAGGCCGCCAGCGCCAGCAACGGGTGCATGAGGCTAGCTGCGCCGCTGACGGCAGGCACCTCGATTTCAGGATCACCGAAGATCCCCCATGCCACCGAAATGCCGTCGAGGAGTTCGAGGACCGTGATGATGATCAGGGCGACGCCGAGGCCGGACAGGCTAGCCGCGGACGGGACCGGGGGAGGGGCGGCCACTGTCTCGGTCGACACTGCGGTGGGAACAGTCGTCATTCTCGATTTCGATTGCTGATGGCCATTCGGGAACCTTCCTTTTGTGTCAAAAGTGCTTAGAACGGTTCAAATGCCGGGGTGTCCCGTGGACGCTTCCGCCCCCAAAACCTTGCGAGCCCAGCCCATGAACGCCCCCACCGCCTTTCCCGACCAAAAGCCCGTTCCGCCCTACAAGCACACGCCGCTGTTTCCGCTGGGCGCGGACACCACGCCCTACAAGAAGATCACGGCCGAGGGCGTGCGGGTCGAGAAGGTGCTGGGCAAGGACATGCTGGTGGTGTCGCGCGAGGCGCTGCGGGCGCTCTCCGAGGCCGCCTTCGGCGACATCAACCACTATCTGCGCCCCGGCCATCTGAAGCAGCTGGCCAACATCCTCGAGGACAAGGAAGCCAGCGACAACGACAAGTTCGTCGCGTTCGATTTCCTGAAGAATGCCAACATCGCCGCCGGCGGCGTGCTGCCGATGTGCCAGGACACCGGCACCGCGATCATCATGGGCAAGAAGGGCGCCCGCGTCATCACCGACGGCGACGACGAGGCCGCGCTCTCGGAAGGCGCGCGCGACGCCTATCTGCGCCGCAACCTGCGTTATTCGCAGGTGGCGCCGATCTCGATGTACGAGGAAAAGAACACCGCCAACAACATGCCGGCGCAGTGCGAGATCTATGCCGAGGGCGATGACGCCTACAAGTTCATGTTCATGGCCAAGGGCGGCGGTTCCGCCAACAAGAGTTTTCTGTTCCAGGCGACGCCGTCCGTGCTGACGAAAGATCGCCTGCTGGCGTTCCTGAAGGAGAAGGTTTTGACCCTCGGGACGGCGGCGTGCCCGCCCTATCACCTGGCGATCGTGATCGGCGGCACCTCGGCCGAGCTTTGCATGAAGACGGTGAAGCTGGCGTCCGCGCGCTATCTCGATGCGCTGCCCACCCATGGATCGGCCGATGGCAACGCCTTCCGCGATCTGGAGATGGAGCAGGAAATTTTGAAGATGACGCAGTCGCTCGGCGTCGGCGCGCAGTTCGGCGGCAAGTATTTCTGCCACGACGTGCGCGTGATCCGGATGCCGCGCCACGGCGCGTCGCTGCCCATTGGTCTCGGCGTGTCCTGTTCGGCCGACCGCCAGGTGCTCGGCAAGATTACGAAAGACGGCGTCTATCTCGAGGAGCTTGAGCACAACCCCGCGCAGTATTTGCCGGCGGTCGAGCAAGCGCTCGGCGGCGAGGTGGTAAAAATCGATCTCAACCAGCCGATGAAGGATATTCTGGCGACGCTTTCAAAGCATCCGATCAAGACGCGGGTCTCGATGACCGGCACGATGATCGTCGCGCGCGATTCCGCCCACGCCAAATTGCGCGAGCGGCTGGAGAAGGGCGAGCCGCTGCCGGATTACTTCAAGAACCATCCGGTCTATTACGCCGGTCCCGCCAAGACGCCCGACGGCTACGCCTCCGGCGCGTTCGGTCCGACCACCGCGGGACGCATGGATTCCTTCGTCGACCAGTTCCAGGCCGCGGGCGGCTCCATGGTGATGGTCGCCAAGGGCAACCGCGCGGTCGCGGTGCGCGAGGCCTGCAAGAAGCACGGCGGCTTCTATCTCGGCTCGATCGGCGGCGCCGCGGCCAACCTTGCCGAGCACTGCATCAAGAAGGTCGAGGTGGTAGAATATCCCGAACTCGGCATGGAAGCGATCTGGCGCATCGAGGTGGTGGATTTTCCGGCCTTCATCATCATCGACGACAAGGGCAATGATTTCTTCAAGGAATTGAATTTGGGGTGAGGCGGCGTCCAGATTGTGAGCGAGGGTGTGATGGTCGAATGGTTCGAGGACCTGAAGCTCGGGATGCGCTTCAAGAGCGACGGAGTGACGGTGTCGAAGGACGACATCATCCGCTTCGCGACCGAGTATGATCCGCAGCCATTCCACCTCGACGAGGAAGCGGCGAAGAATACCATACTTGGCGGCCTCGCCGCTTCCGGGTGGCACACGGCTGCCATTGCGATGCGGCTTGCGTCGAGCTGTCGTCCGTTCGGACCACATCCCCTGTTCGGCGCCGGTGTCGATGATCTTCGCTGGCTGAAACCCGTGCGGCCCGGCGATACGATTCATCTTGAAGGGGAACTGGTCGAACTGGTGCCTTCACGCTCGAAGCCGCATGGCGTCGTTCGCATCAAATGGACGGCCTATAATCAGCGCGGCGAGGCGGTCTACGCATTCAATCCGATTGCGATCGTGCCAAGCCGGCCGAAGTGAGCGGGGGCGGGAGCTGCAGAGCCGTCGGCCTCGATGGATTTGGCAACGGCTGGGTCGCCGTGCGTCTTGAAGGCGGCACGCACGAAATTTCCTTCCATCGCGATGTCTCGGAAGCGTTGTCGCGCCCATTCGATCGGGCAGGGATCGATATCCCCATCGGCATGGCCGACCACGGCGAGCGCGCGTGTGATCTGCTCGCCCGCGACGAATTGCGCCCGCACACCTCGCGTGTTTTCACGGGCGCGCGGCGCTGGATTTGGCAAGGCTTCAACAACCCCGACGAAGCGAACAGGGAATGCCTGCGGCGCGGCCAAAAGCGAATATCGCGCCAGCTCTGGCATCTCGGACCGAAGATCATGGAGGTAGACGCTTTCCTGCGTGCGCATCGCGCGCTTGATGTCCGCGAGGTCCATCCCGAGCTGGTGTTTCTGCGGTTGAACGCAAACAAACCCTTGCCGTCGAAGAAATCCGAGGAAGGAGATTCGCTTCGTCGGATGTTACTCAAGCGGAGCGGGCTTGGCGATATCGAGCAATGGCTCGGCAAGGCGCGGATCGGCACCGGCGCGAAGCGTGACGATGTCCTGGACGCCAGCGCCGTGGCGATTGCCGCGCGCGAACCCGCAGGCAGCGTCGGATCGCCATTACCGGACGCCGACGGTCTGCCGATGCAAATCTGGTTCTAACGGCGCCAGCGGACGTCTCACTTGTCGTCCCGGCGAAGGCCGGGACCCATAGCCCCGATCATCTGTTGTTTGAAGGAAGTCATCGACCATCGTGCCAATTCACAATCGCCACGGTGTATGGGTCCCGGCCCCCCGTGCGCAAGTGCGCACTAGGCCGGGACGACATCGACCCCTCAACTGCAATTCGTGACCTGGCTGGAGCACAGGCTGCGCCACCAGCCGCGCACGCCGTCCTGGCTTTCGACGAGGCCCCAATAGCCGCTGCAGGCGAGCAGGCGCTTCGGGCCGCCGTCGGTGTCGAGGGGGCCGCCGAGCTTGCGCTGCGCCGGCGTCCACTTCGCATCGGCGAACGGCGCCTGGAATAATCCGCCCATCCGCGTGCCGCCATTGGCGTAGTTTGCGCCGACCTTGTTCGCGGCGACCCAGCCGCGCCCCGAATAGGGTTTTGGCGCGTTGCGCGGATATTTCTTTTCGTCCTCATATTCCTTGCCGGGCGGCGTCGCGCCTTCGATCAGGAACCAGCCGTCCTTGAATCCGATGACGCGGAATTCGGTCAGCCAGCCGTCTTCGGGTGTGTTCTCACTGCCAGCCATCTTCAGGCGATAGGGCGGCGGCAGCGTGCCGAGCACGCGCGATTTCACCGAAGGCTCGGCGCGGACGTTGAGGCCCTTGGGATCGCGATCTTCCGACCAGGCGCCGAGATTGCAGGGCTCGGTACCATCAGGCAGCGCCGCGCGTTTGGCCGCGAGTTCGGCGTGCGATTTTGCGAACTCGCTTTCCTGGCCGTCGGGATCGGTCATCGTGGTGTCGCGGTTGCCGCGCGTGGCGTCGCTGCGCGGCTTCAATTCCGCCGACAGCGCACGCCGCTCATCCTTGTCGAGCTTGATGACGAGCACCTGGCGGGCTGCGAACACGCTGGCAGCGGACTTGGGGTCGTTCGCGCCTGCCGGATAGACCGCGAGGTATCCGGTCATATCAGTGGTGCGGTAGGCTTCGCCCGCGACATAGCCCGCCGGCACCAAAGCGAGCGCGCTGGCGCGCCATGCCGGCTCGGGCTCGGGCGCGGATTGTGCGATCGCCGCCGTCACCAGGGAGGCGACGACGGCGATTGAAAGCAGTGTGGTCTTTTGCATGGATCGAACAACGAGGGAGCGAAGCTGCTCCGTCCGTATCAGGCCCGGGTGCCCGTGAACGGAAAACTGCCCATCGGGCCGATGCCCATTTCGCCGGACATGCTGTCGCCGGAAACTTTTCCGGTGAAGGCGAGCGTCAGCGGCATCGGGTTGGTGATGGAGATCTTCCAGGCGACGTCGTCGCCATTGGCGGTGCCGTCGAAGATGTCGCCGGAATTGCCGTCGGCGCCTTGCGTGCCCGTCAGCGTGCCGCCGGAATTCTTCAACGTCAGCGTCGCCTTGCGCTCGCCCATCGGCGTGGTCATGACGATATCCCAGTTTCCGTCCACGGCCATCTTGGTCTCCCCAATACATTTCCCAGCAACCGGAATGGTTCTGAGTTCTCCCGGCGGCGGTATAACCCATCTTGCCGCGCAAGCCCAACCCTGTAGCCTTCCTTTTGACGCGTTTTCTTGACGCGAACCGGTATCCACTTCGCTTGAAAACGCTTTGCCTACGGTACTTACGCGCGGGCGGCCGCGCGCAGGCGGCTGCCGACCAGGACGCGGAACGCGACATATTGCACGGCGAACAGAGCAATCTTGGCCCCGATCAGGACGACGGTCACATAGAACGTCCACAGCTTCATGTCGCCGGTCATCGCGACGCCGATGGTGCCGGCGGCGAGCACGAAGCACAGCCCGGCCCAGACGTAGCCTGCGACGGTGACATATTCCGGGATGGTCTGGGTCACGATCGGCGGCATATAGCGCAGCATCCAGCCGCGCTTGAGCATGATGAGGCCGATCGCAAAATGCCCGATCGCGGGTTTCGCCAGCACGAAGCGCGGGTCGTGGGTCAAGAGCGTGGCGCCGCCGAGCACGATCACGAGGCCGAGGCTGGCCCAGGTCATGTAGCCGAGTTCCTTGCCCTTGATGCGGGAATAGATCACCTGGCCGATGGCGCCTGCGATCGCGACGCCGGTCGCCAGCAACACGTTGTCGGTCGCGAGATAGATCGCGATGAACACGATGGTGGAGAAAAAGTCGGCGCCTAATCTTGCGAATACGTCTTTCATCGCGCTGCTTTCTGTTGAATGCGGTGGCTCGGAGAGATCGATATCTTAGTGCGTGCCGGGCAAAGCGTTGGCGGGCGGGGTGCCATACTTCGCCTTGCAGTATTCGGGATACCATTTGGTGAAATAGGCCGCGCTGTTGCGTGCGGCAAACGCGACCAGCAGTCCCGCCCACAGTGGCAGGCCCGGCACATAGATCAGCGCGGCATTGCCGGCCATCATCAACACCATCGCGCCGGTCCATGCCCAGGTGATGATATAGTTCGCCTTGATGAAGCCGGGCAGCTTCGCGGTCTTGGCATCGACCACCTCAAGCGCATATTGCAGCGTGAAGGGTTTGCCAGCGATGATCGAGCCCAGCGTGACCAGGAACATGCCGGCATCGACCGCGAGCTTGACGCCGGAGACGCTGAGGTCAGGATCGATCTCGGTGACGTAACCGCCGATCGCGGTAAAGACCACGACGGAGCCCACGCCCAGGATCTTCAGCGAGCGGCCGCGAACCATGTCGTAGGCGATCGCCGGGAGGCAAATCGCGGCAGCGCCGAACAGGGCGACGTCGGCCGAAGTCACCAGCATCAGCAGGGCGAAGGCACCGTAGGGGGCGAGGATCAGGAGGATCGTCATGGCAGCCTCTCCGGCTTTATCTTTACATCGTAAAGATACCGTAGGGGTAAGGGCGGGAGGCGTCAAGGAAAATCTTTACAGTGTCAAAATAAATGAATTGTAGCGAAATAGTCAATTAATACAGTTAGTTGTGCGGAATTGAGCGAGGACTATAACGGCCAGAAGCGCGCCAGCGCAAGAAGCGCGGCTGCGAGCAGCACAAGCAGGGTAAGCAGAATGCCGCCGACCCGGCAGATCTGAAACTGCAAGGTGCGTGGGCCGACATACATGCCGAGCGGATGCAGCAGCCGCGCCACCAGCAGCATTCCCATCAAGAGGTGCACCCGCGCGGTCGGCATACCGGACATTTCCAGCAGCGCGACCAGCAACACGATAACAGGGACATATTCGGCAAAATTGCCATGCGCGCGAATGGCGCTGCGCAGCTTGATGTTGTCGCCGTCGCCGAACACGATGCGATGTCCCCGCCGCAGGCGCGAGACCTGCAGGCCGAGCACGAGATACAGCAGCGCGAGAATGGCGAGATAGAAGCCGGTGATCGTGGGTATGTGCATGTGTGGGTCCCCCGAGACGACTCATAGCGTCATTCCCCGATGCGCAATAGCGCATCTGAGGGCGCGCGTTAGCGCGAACCCGGAATCTCGAGATTATCGTATTCTATCATCTCTAGATTCCGGGTTCATCGCTGCGCGATGCCCTCAGATGCGCAATTGCGCATCGGGGAATGACGGGAGGACCCTCAGGTCGCACTCACCCAATTGCCATGGAAGCCATCGGGCACGCGATGCCCGAGATGCACCAGCGCCACCGGTCCGGCTTCGACGTCTTTGGCGTTGAACACTGCCAGGTCGCTGCGGTTTTCCCGCGCGCGCCAGACCGCTGATAGCAGCCAGCCATCGCCCTCGGCGGCATCTTCACCGCGCTCGACGAACACGGCTTCGGAAATGGTGTCGCCGGCGGGCAGGTGATATTTGCCCAGCCGCTTGCCCTTGCCGTCGACATGCACGATGCCGGACAGCGCGCCGAACATCGGCAGGTCAGGATTGGCGCAGGCGTACCAGCCGTGGTTGCTGGCAAGGCCCGCGCGGCGATCGTCGATGCGCGGGAATTCGCCGGTCAAATCGTCGAGATAGGTTTGCGTGAAGCGGTCGGTATTGCCGGAGAGATCAAAGGTCCAGCGGCAATAGCGTGCGCGCGATTTTTCGGGGTCCGTCGGCGAGCCGTCGGGGTGGGTGAACAGTGGCGCTTCCTCGAACTGCATCACGTCGGCGACGATGCGGCCGCCTTCCTCCCACGCGTTCACGACGTGGAACACGTAGCAGCTCTCGGCGCGGAACCAGACGATGTCTTTCGCCGAGCCGGTGCGCTTCATGACGCCGACATAGGCGCCTTTCTCCGGCTCCCAGGCGTAAGGCGGCTTGCCGCGCATTGCCCGCTCCATGCTGCCGGTGATCGGCAGGATCGGAAACAACATGTGGTTTTCGGTGACGATGAAGTCGTGCACCATGCTGGCATAAGGCGCTTCGAAGCGATCGAACCGCGTCACCACGCCTGAGGCGTTGACCGATCCGAACGAGAGGGCAGGGGTCAGCGGCCCCGCGGCGTTGTAGCCGAAGAAAACCATCTCGCCGGTGACGGGGTCGATCTTGGGATGCGCCGTAAAGGGGCCTGCGATCGCGCCCTTGTAGTCGCAATAGCCCATACGCTCCAGGGTGCCCGGTTCGATCTCGGTCGGCATATGGCCTTCTTCCAGCGCCAGCAGGCGGCCGCCGTGGAAGATGATGTTGGTGTTGGCGACGCCGCCGTCATTGGTGACATCGGCGGGCGCGCCCGGCAGCTTGCGGCCAAAGCCGCCGAACAACGCGCGGCCGGCATCATGCTCGGCCTGCCATTTGGGGGTGCGGACCCAGCGGTTGCGATAGCTGGCGCGGCCGTTCTCGAGATGGAAGGCGTGCAGCATGCCGTCGCCGACGAACCAGTGCGCGCCGGGCGCTTCGAATTGCGGGTTGGGGCCGTTGCGATAAAGCGTGCCGTTGAGCTCGCGCGGCAATTCGCCGGTCACCTTCAGGAACGGTGCGTCGCATTCCATCGGTATAGGCGCCAGATTGGTCCGCGCCGCGTTGGTCGCCACTTGATCGAGCATCGTCGCTTCCTCCCGGTTTGATCTTTACAACGTAAAGATATGACTACAGGGCATGCCAGCCATCGTCAAGCAAAATCTTTACAGTGTAAAAATTGCGGCTATAAGGATTCGCAAGGGGTTCAAATGGCCAAAACATCGAGAGAAAACAAAGTCGTTCGCACCGTCGCGCGGACCCGCAAACCGGCGAGGGCGGCTGCCGAACGGCCCGCCGTGCGGCGGCGCAAATCACCGGGCGATACCCCCTATCATCATGGCGACCTGCGCGAGGCCCTTCTGCAGGCAGCCGAGCGGGTGCTGGAGCGCGACGGACTGGCGGGGCTGACGCTGCGCGCGGTGGCGCGCGAGGCCGGCGTCTCACATGCCGCACCGACCCATCATTTCGGCGATCTCACCGGCCTTGTCAGCGAACTCGCGGCGATCGGCTTTCGGATGTTCAACGAGGCCATGGTCACCGCCGGCAACAGCGAGACGCTGCCGATCATGAAGGGGCTGGCGAGCGCCAAAGCCTACGTCGCCTACGCGCAGGCGCATCCCGGTATGTACGGCGTGATGTTCCGCAGCGCACGGCTGGATTATTCGCGTCCCTCGCTGCATGAGGCTTCCGATGCCGCGTTCGCAGGGCTGACCCGCGGTGTCGGCGCCAGCCGGCACGAGCAGATTCCACAGGATGGAATCTCGCTGGATCAGGCCGCCGCCATCGCACGCGCGTGGTCGCTGGTGCATGGTTTTACCACGCTGCTGCTTGACGGCCGGCTCACGGGCATTCTGGAGCGGTTGCCCGAGGGTACGTCCGCCGACAAGCTGCTCGACGCGATGCTGCGCGGGGCCGTGCCCCGGCCGCCGGGGGCCTAGGTGGCAGCATACCAGCTATCGGGCATGTGACTTCCGCGTGACTTCCCGCAGGTCGGCGCTCTATAAGGTGCGGCTTAAATCGTTTCTAATATCGACCGAACGAGCCCCGCCGGGAAGGAACTAGCCGTGACAGACTCCAAAGCCGTCCTCATCGATCGTCATCCCGGCCGCACGGCCCAGACCATCGGGATCGCGCGCGTACTTGGCGCCGATCAGGACCTGATCCACGAGCCGTCGGTCGGCGTGGTCGGCACCAAGGGCGACAGCCAGTGCTACATGGGGGTGATGGCGAAGGTCGATGCGATCCACGCCAGCCTCAAGAGCCATGTCGGCAAGGGCGCCGGCCAGATGAAGCTGCGCCTGGTCCAGCCGGAATACACCATCGCCACCTCGGACGGCATCCGCAACGGGACGCGCGAAATGCGCTACTCGCTGATCGGGCGTGAAATTACCCACGATGCGCTGTGCGAACATCTGGAGGCCACTGGGCTCCTCGGCACCATCGCCGTCGTCGCCTGCGACAAGCCGCCGGTCGGCACGCTGGCCGCGCTGCTCGAGCACAATCAGCCCGCGATCATCATGTCCGACGGCGCGATCCATCCCGGCACCGATCCGAACACCGGCGAGAAGCTCGACATCGTCAGCGCCTACCAGGTCGCCGGCAACCCTGATGCGGAATACCGCCACCACATCGCCTGCCATGCCTGTCCCGGCTACGGCAGTTGCGGCGGCATGTTCACCTACAACACCATGCAGACCTTCATCGGCGTCGTCGGCATGCAGCCGCTGCACATGGTGGCGCCGCCGTCCGACGATCCCCGCCGCCTCAAGGAGTTTCCGGACCAGCTCGTCGGCTACCTCGCGCAGATGATCGCGAAGGGCCTCAAGCCGCGCGACATCGTGGTCCGCGACTCGATCCGCAACGCCGTGATCGTCGCGATGGCGATCGGCGGCTCGACCAACGTCACGCTGCATGCGCCGGAGATCGCGCGCGCCGCAGGCTTCGCGGACTTCTGGAAAGAGGTGATGACGCCGGCCGAGTTCAATCATCTGTCGCAATACGTCGTGCCTGTCCTCACCGACGCCCGGCCGTACGGCAAATATTCGATGGTCGACATCGATGCCGTCGGCGGCGTGCAGGTGATCGTTCGCGAATTGCTGGAGGCCGGACTGCTCAACGGTGACGTGATGACCTGCACCGGCGAAACCCTGGCCGAGCAGGTCAAGCGCCTCGAAACCAAACCCGCCGACGGCACGGTCATCTACACCGTGGCAAAACCCTACAAGCCGACCGGTGGCCTGCGCGTTCTCGGCGGCAATCTGTCGCCGGAATTTTCCGCCATTCTGAAACTGGCTGGCGTCGAAGGCGGGCTGGAAAACAACCTGTTCCGCGGCAGAGCGCGCGTGTTCGAAGGCGAGCGGGGGCTACTTGAGGCGCTCGACAAGACGCCCGACCTTTTCCAGAACAACGACATGATCATCGTGCGCTACGAGGGTCCGAGCGGCGCGCCCGGCATGCCGGAAATGCTCGATCCCACCTCGCGCATCACCACGCTGTGCCGTGAGCGCGGCATCGTGGTCGCGCTGATGACCGATGCGCGGTTCTCCGGCGGATCGGTCGGCCTCGTCATCGGCCATGTCGGCCCTGAGGCCGGCCTCGGCGGCCCCATCGCCTTCGTCGAGGACGGTGACGAGATCATCGCCGATCTCAACAAGAACGAACTCAATTGCACGGCGCTGGCGGATCCGGCCGTTCTGAAGGCGCGCAAGGCGGCCTGGGACAAGGTGGTGGCGGCCAATGGCGGCCTGCACCCGAACTGCGGCGTCGCCGACACCCGCCTGTTGCACCGCGCGCGGCTCTCTGCCGTGCCGGCCACCCGCGGCGGCGGCCTGCACCCGAACCGCGAAGTCTGGGTGCGTTACCCCCGTGAAGCCACACGCTCGGGCTTCGTGCCGAAGAACAAGCACCGGCCGGAGGCGGAGAAGGCGTTTTAGGAAGCGGCCGATTGGATGTGCTGGAAGCCGCGCCCTCCGGGGCGCGGAAGGCGCTCAACCTATTCTATTGAGAGTGCCTCGGATGCTCGTGAACATCTCGCCGATATTCTTCCGCATCGAATCGAGCTTCTGAAAATCTTCGAAGATCCTGGAAATTCTCGCGTCGAGCTCGGTCTTGTTGGTGGCGATCGCGTCCACGCGCGAGGCCAGCCCTTCATCGCCCTTCAGTTCGATCTCGCCAAGCGTCTTGCTCAGGATCGCGTGACCGATATTCACTTCAGCGATCAACGCCTCGATGCCGTAGACCGGTCCTTGCAGCGGCGCCAGTCCGGCCTGCGACGTGGCCAGTTCCTCCTTGAACTGGCCCAGCGTCGACGAAAAATCCTGCAAGTTCCGGAGACGCAATCGACAGTCGACGATGAATTCGTTCAGCGCGTTCTGGCGGTCGAGCAGGCTGGCGCCGCTGGAATCCGTCTCAATCGCTGCAAGTGAGCGCTCCAGATGCGTCCGACGTTCCCTGAGCTCTTCCAGGTCCAGGCGAATGGCGTCCAGAATATGGAAGCAATCATCGACGTGCGCGACCCGCTGCTCGATCTCGAGCTTGTTCTTCGAAAGGCTCTCGACGCGCAGACTGAGCTTTTCATCCCCGCTGGATTCGAGTTCATCCAGCATCCTGGTCAACTGGTCGCCGGATGAGCGCAGCTCGGTAATGAGGGCGTTGATCCCCGTTTCCGGCGTGCGCATGGGTACAAGCTCTGCGTGGGTCTTGGCCAGTTCTTCCTTGAAGCGGTTGAGCGTCGCCAGTGACTGCTGCAGCACGCCATGACGGTTGTGAATCGCCGATACGCTTTGGTCCAGTTCGCCCACGCGATCGCCGAGATTTTTCTTGTTGTCATCGGTTTCGAGCTCGGTGAGCCATCTGTCGAGCTGACGCAGCCGGTCCTTCAATTCGCTGAATACCGGCTCGGCGACACGTCGCTTCTCCGACACGACGCCGACCGTCTCTCGAAGCGCCTGCTGGCGACGCCGGATCTCTTCAAGCCGCTCATGGAGATCGACGGAGTCGTACCGGCTCTGCTGTACGGCGATCCGTTTTTCGGTGTCCGCGAGCGTCGCCTGAAGCGACACGATGGCTTCTTCGGGGTCGCTCTTGGCGAGATGCTGGACCGACGATTCGAAACCAGCTTGCGCATCATGCGCGGCCACAACCCCTTGTCGCAGGCCCCTGAGGCGGTCCCGCAGTAATTTATTCTGGCGCGCCAGGCCGTAAGCCTGCCAGACGGATGAGCCGATCAGCGATAGGGTGGTCAACATGATGGCGCCGAGCGCGAACCGCTGGGGACCTGGCAACGCCGAAAGCTGAACCGATATTTGGGCTGGATCGAGTCCCAATGTCGCGCCTGCAAAAAACGCGCAAGCGCTGAACAGCACTATCCAGGCGATGATCGGAAACCACATACGGTGATCTAATCAGACTGTGTCGTAATCGATTGAAGGGGTGTTTTTTGAGGGCAAACCGGGTTGGATGCCCGTTTCCGCAAATCCACGTCCCCCTTTTGGTCGGGAACCATAACGGCTTTTGAGGGCCTGCGGTAGTCTTACAGCGCCGGTACACGCGACTTGGCGCCGCAACCCTGGCGCGTCCATGGAGAGAAGGCCGGTGGGGGGCGCGTGTCAGAACGGAGCCAGGCGCCCGACGTCTTCCGCTAACGCTTCGCCATGCTCACGGCGTGGCCGGTCTCGCCGATCACCTTCACTTCGTCCTTGCCGCAGGTGAAGCTGCGCGCGATCTCGTCTGCGGCCTTGCGGGCGAGCTCGTTGGGATTTGGGTTGGCCTGGGCGTCGATATAGGCGACGTGGCAGACGGCGCCGGGCGGCAGCCTGGTCACCGCCAGCATCGGCTTGGCGGTGGGGCGGCCTTCCTTGTCCGGATCGCTGTTGTCGGCGATGTGCCAGCGTTGGATGATCGCGAACGGCTTGCCGTCCATCGCCCGCCATTCGACGGTGGTGGTGGTCGAGTTGAACGGGCCGAACCAGCTTTGCGCAGCCGGCTCCTTGGCCGCCGCGGCGCGGTTGCGGCCGACCGAGACGGTTTCGCGTAAGTCGCCTTCGCTGACCAGCACCATGAGGCCGGCCATGCCGGGGCAGACCCGCGTCGTGCTGCCGTCGAGTTCGCTGGGCTTGCCGATCATGCGGCAATCCTTCGGCGCCGTGGACGTATAGCTGCTGCTGAATGTCTGGGCATTTGCGGGTGAAAACAGGCCAAGCACGGCGCATGCCGCACCGGCCAATGCCGTCAAATGCAGATTGCGGAAGCGTTTCATCCCTTGGCGTCCCTTGCCGTCCCTGAGGTCCCCTGGGCCATCCCCGGCCTTTGGGGAACCATGACATTCTGACGTGTACAATCTGGGGAAGGTTCAAGGAAGCCAAGCGAAATACCTGACATCGGCGCGGAATCGTCCTAGAAGAGCAGCTTCGCCGTTCCTTTCACTCACCAGCGTGTCAGTAATTCAATCGTCATGGCTACCGTATCTCCGAACAAACCCTTCCGCGTCGGCCGCTCCCGCACCGGGCTTGGCCTCTTCGCCACCAAGCCGATCAAAAAGGGCGCCAAGATCGTCCGCTATTTTGGCCCGCTACTGGATTCGAAGAAGAAAAAAGACGACGCGATCGAGAACAAATATCTGTTCGAGCTGACCAACCGCTGGACCATCGACGGTTCGGTGCGCGCGAACGTCGCCCGCTACATCAACCATGCCTGCAAGCCGAACGCGGAATCCGACGTCAAGCCGCGCAAGCGCAAGGTCATCATCCGCGCCATCAAGAACATCGAGCCGGGCGATGAGATCAATTACGATTACGGCACCGACTATTTCAAAGCCTATCTGAAGCCGATCGGCTGCAAATGCGCGGCATGCGAAAAGAAGCGCAAGAAGAAGCGCGCCGAGGCGAGGGCGGAGAAGCTTCGCCTCAAGGCCAAGGCGGAGCGGAAGGCTTTGAAGGAAGCCGAGAAGCAAAAGGCGAAGGCCGCCCGGGCGCGCAAGGCCAGGGAAAAGGCCAAGGAAAAAGACAAGCTGAAGCTGGTCGCCAAGAATGGCACCAGGACCAATGGGGCCAAGACGAACGGCGCCAGGCTCAACGGCAAATCCTTGAACGGCAAGTCGCTGAACGGACACGCCCGCAAGACCCCGACTGCACGGTCCGGTATTCTGGCAAAGCCGCAGCAAGCCAGGGAAAGCCGGGCGACGGCGTAAATCCGTCCGTCATTCCGGGATGGTCCGAAGGACCAGACCTCAGATGTGCAATTGCACATCGGGGAATCTCGAGATTCCGGGTTCGCTTCGCGCCCCGGAATGACGATTACTAGCCCGGCTTCCGCGCCGACTGCGGCAACGACGAAACCCCGAAATCTACCGCCGAGCGCTGAACGATCGCGCCCGACGCGTCGACCACGACGCGAAAGCGCCGATGCTCGGAGAAGAACGTCAGGCGATGCCGCCCCTGATCCGCATCGACGCCACGCTCGGAAACGCTGGTGATCGTGCCCGCGCGCATGCCTTCCTTGAGCCGCGGCAGCGCGATGCCGAGACCTTCGGCGACGATCGACGCATCGATCTCCACTTCGCCATCGGCAAACTCGATCGGCTTCATGCGGCACCTCGCGCCGGGCTCGCTTTGGATCGCGCGGGATAGGCGCATTCCGCCAGAGTGGTGCCGTCGAGTTCGCGCATGAAGGCTTCGCGCGCGGCGGCGAGTTTCCCTTTCAGCCGGCAGCGCGGCAGCAGGGAGCAACAACCGCCATCCTCACGAAAACACTCGACCAGCGCTTCGCCTTCCAGTGCGCGCACGACTTCGCCGAGCGTAATCGATTGCGGCGGCCGCGCTAGGCTGAACCCGCCGCCGACGCCGCGTTGGGTTGAAATGAAGCCGCCATCGGCGAGATCCCGCACCACCTTGGCCAAATGATTGCGCGAGATGCCGAACTCGGCCGCGATCTCGCTCGTGGCGAACGAGCGCGCCGGCTCGCCCGCCAGCCGCATCAGGGCGCGCAGGGCAAAATCGGTGAACAATGTCAGGCGCATGGGAGGCCCTCAGAAATGTGACTTGGCAGAGCATTTATAGCCGTCTAAATATGCATTTGAAATACCTATTTAAGGATACCCGTAATGACAGGGGCAGAACGGCGTCAGGCGATCACCGCCGAGATCATGGAAAGAACCGGCATCACGGAAGCCATGATCGAACGGCTGGTGCGGGGCTTCTACGCAAAAGTCCGCAGCGATCCGATGCTGGCGCCGGTATTCGAGGCGCGCATTTCGGATTGGGAGCCGCATCTGCAACAGATGTGCGCGTTCTGGTCATCGGTGGCGCTTATGTCGGGCCGCTATCACGGCACGCCCATGGTCAAGCATATGCCGCTGCCGGTCGACGCCGGTCATTTCGACCGCTGGCTCGAACTGTTCGAGGCTGCGGCGAACGAAATCTGTCCGCCCGTGGCCGCGGCCCATTTCGTCGAACGGGCGCAGCGGATCGCAGCAAGCCTCGAACTTGGAATCGCCAGTGGGCAGGGCGTCATGCTCGCGCCCGGCGAGAGATTTCGGCGCAACGAAACAGGAGCTGTTCAATGACCAACCAGACGCGTGCGATACAAGGCAAGGACCAGGCCGATCCCTATTCCGGCAGCAGCCTCGTCCCGATGCTCGTCATCGGGCTTGTCCTGACGCTGGGTGGAATGTTCGCGGCATTGGCGTTGAGCTGACGCACTCGCGTCATTCCGGGATGGTGCGTAGCACCAGACCTCAGGTGCGCAATTGCGCACCGGGGAATCTCGAGATTCTCAGATGTGCAATAGCACATCGTAGTTCGATGCTTTCGCATCGCCCCGGAATGACGAGGCAGCTAACGCGCCTTTTTCTTCGAGCTGTTCAGCGCCGCCGCGGCGCGGATCAGCGTCTTGAAGGCGTCCGCATTGATTTCAACGCCCTCATGAATGTCGATCGCGCGCCTGGTGTTGCCCTCGAGGCTGGAATTGAACAGCTTTGACGGGTCCTTGAGCGAAGCGCCCTTGGCGAATGTCAGCTTGACGGCGCTCTTGTAGGTCTCGCCGGTGCAGATGATCCCGTCGTGCGACCAGACCGGAACGCCGCGCCACTTCAACTCTTCAACCACATCAGGCACGGCCTGCTTGATCAGCGCGCGGACACCGGCGAGCGTCTTGCCCCGCCAGTCGCCCAGTTCCTTGATCTTGATGTCGATCAGCCGGGAAGGGGATTCTTCCCTGGTGGTCTCTTTGGTCGCTGCGCTCTTCTTCACCGTTGCGCTCTTCTTCATATTGTTTTCACCTCATGCGGCTGCGTATTCAGTTTGCGAAGGTATCAAGGCGCGAGATAGCCGGGCAACGCGGCGGCCTGTTTCAGCCATTTGGCCAACTGCGCCTCGTCGAGTTCGTCGTCTTCATGGATATCGAGGTAGCGGACATCCTTGTGCTTGCTGGCGCCGGGCGGCAGCGGTCGCAGTGATGCGCCGCGGAAGAACGCCACCTTGACGTAGCGCGTGTAGACGTGGAGCGCGAGGAACCAGCCTTGGCCCTCGATGCCATAGAAGGGCGAGTTCCACTTCACGGCCTTGCGCACATCAGGCAGGTTTCGCACGATGAACGTATCGAGCCGCTTGCCAAGGTCGCGCTTCCAGCCCGGCATCGCGGCGATATAGGCCTGCACCGGAGCGTCGCCGTCCCCCTTCGCGATCTGCGGATTGCCGCCCGACAGCAGCTTCGGCTTCGCGGCGACCCGCTTGGCGGCGGTTTTCTTTGCGATCTTCTTTGCGACCTTCTTCGCCGGCTTCTTCGACGTCTTGCCTGCCTTCATGTCCGCTCCCTGCGTCATCCGCTACGCCACTTGGTGGCATAGGGCAGCGCGAACAGGTACAATCCGCTGAACAGAAGCAGGAAGAGCGGCAGCAGCGCCAGGAAGCCGAGCCAGTCGGCATGCGTCCCCCGTGCCACGGCGATGAAGTTGATGATGACGGTCACCGTAAAGGCAATGGACAGCCAGCAGTGGATCTGTCGAATCCAGATGTTCCAGTTCAATGGAATCTCCTCTTGTTACGTGCCTTGAATATTCCTCAGGCGTAGCCTGCAGGCTTCACTCCGCCCGCGCCAGGATCTGCTCCAGCTTTGCAAAGAACTCCTGCCACCCTGCCTTGGCGCCGCCATAGGCCTGCGGCTGATCCGGCCGGAAGCCCGACTGCTCCATGCGCAGCAGGGTTCCGGTGCGCGTCGGAGTGAGCGTCCAGGCGACGACGCTGCTCAGATTGTAGGCCGCTTGTTCGTGCTTGAAATTCCAGGTGTAGGTCAGCTTTTTATTCGGCTCGACGGCGAGAACCTCGCAGTCCAGCACGCCGCCCCACTCGCCGCGCAGATTGAAGTTGTGACCCACAACAGGCTTGAAGTCGTTCTTCATCAGCCACTCCTCGATCAAATGCGGTTGTGTCAGCGCGCGCCAGATCTTTTCCGGCGGATGAGGGATTTCGCGTTCGACGACGACGGAGCGCGTTTCGGTCGCAGTGTTCATTGGTCCATCCTTTTGAGGAGATCTTCGAGGTCGTCGAACCGGTTCTGCCAGAAGCCGGCCATCTGGCTGGTCCAGTCGATCAGCGGCGAAAGCGCGCCGAGCTGCGCGCTGTAATGGGTCTGTCGTCCTTCATGGCGGTCGCGCACCAGCCCGGCCTGCTTCAGGACGCCGAGATGCTTCGAGACGGCCGGCTGCGAGACGCCGGCGCGCGCCGTCAGGGCCCCGACCGTCTGCTCGCCGTCGCGGCACAGCCGCTCGAAGATCGCCCGCCGCGTTGGATCGGCGAGTGTTCGGAACAGCACATCATGAACATCAGGCATGTGGGATCGATAACCCGTTGGCTATGGGTCGACGTATAACCATCGGGATATATGTTAGTCAAGCGGGAACAAGGAGCGGCCGAACGATTGCGTCAGGGGCAAAGTTCCGCGACCAATGTAAGCCAAGCCGTTGAAGGCAGGTTGGCGTACCTCGGACAAGACGTGGGTCGGCCGAAAATTACCATACCCCGCTGGTTATACATCCAGCGGGAGGGCGCGAAGGCGCCAGCGGCTCACGCGAATTCGCGCCCGATGACAAGAGCCTGTCATCGGGCGCGCTCTCAATTCACATCAAGCTCACGCGGTCACCACGCCGCCGCTCTTGCGCAGTCCGATATATTGCAACTCGGCAAACACGCCGGTCGCAATCGCCTGCGCGACGACGAACAGGATGCCGAGCAGGTTCGGGCTGACCGCGCCCGAGAACAGCAGGGCGATACTGCCCAGCGTCCACGCGGCGTTGCCCACGATCACCAGCAGCACCAGCGCCTTCAGCACCGATTGCCGCGTGCCGAGCCAGCCGACCAGCGCGGTGTAGGCGATGAGAAACAGCCCGCTCTCGCGCAGCAGGGCTTCCGGCAGATTGAGGAACGGCGCGAGCACGCCGGCGCCGAGCGTAAGGGCCACCGCCGCTACGCCGCTGAAGACGGCGTCGGCAAGCAGAGCGCGGCTCAGGAATGAGGATGGGTTGATCATAGTTCTCTCCTTTGGTTTTACGGGGTGGGTGGTTGGGGTTAGCGGAACCAGGACCGGAACTGACGCCAGCGCCGCATCGGGGACAGCGCCTCGCCGATCCGGTTCTCGATCGTCTGCACCTGCGCGACCACGAAGACGCCGGTGTCGTGCACCAGGGGTTCCGGCATGTTGAGGGAACGGGCCAGCGCCCAGACCGCCAGATTATGCAGGGCGCGAACGATGAGCAGAAACAGAGGAAGCATCAGCATGGGTCATCTCCTGTGGTTGACAAGATGACCCGGTCCGCGACCCAATTCGATTACGTCGGAGGTAATGGAAGCTGAGAAATTCGCATGGTAGGTTTTCCACCATGAACGCACATGCTTCCACGGCGCGAGCCGAACGTACCCAGCCCGTCCATATCGGCGATCACCTGCGCGAATGGCGACAGCGCCGCCATCTCAGCCAGCTCGATCTGGCCGGCGATGCCGAGATTTCGGCGCGCCATTTGAGTTTCGTCGAAACCGGCCGCGCCGCGCCGTCGCGCGAGATGGTGCTGAAACTGGCCGAACGCCTGGAGGTGCCCTTGCGCGAACGCAACGTGTTGCTGGTGGCGGCCGGCTATGCACCGGCCTTTCCGCAGCGCTCGCTGGACGATCCCGCGCTGAAAGCGGCGCGGACGGCGATCGATCTCGTCCTGAAGGCGCACGAGCCCAATCCGGCGCTGGCCTATGACCGGCACTGGAATCTCGTCACCGCCAACCGCATGGTGGCGCCGCTGCTCGAGGGCATTCCGGCGCGGCTGCTGGGCCAGCCCTTCAATATCCTGCGGCTGGCCTTCCATCCCGAAGCGCTGGCGCCGCGCACGGTCAATCTCGCCGAATGGAGTAGCCATCTCTTGGAACGGCTGCACCGCCAGTGCGAGGCAACCGCCGATCCTGAACTGCTAAAGCTCTACGCGGAGCTGAAGGCCTTTCCGATGCCGGCGCGCTCCGGCCCGCTGTCGCCGGACAATGTCGCGATCCCGTTCAAGCTGCGCCTCAATGGCGAGGTGTTGAGTTTCATCTCGACCACGATGATTTTCGGCACGCCGGTCGACGTGACGCTGTCGGAACTGGCGCTGGAGACGTTTTTCCCCGCCGACGATCTGACCGCACGGCGGATGCGGGAGATCGCGGCGGGTTTGAGCTGAACAAACTCTCACCTCGTCATTCCGGGGCGCGCCTCTTGGCGCGAGCCCGGAATCCATACTCCCGATGGTGGTTATGGATTCCGGGCTCGCGCTTACGCGCGCCCCGGAATGACGGAGGGGCGCGACACCGCGGGGCGTTTACAGGCGAGGGCGCCCTTCGCATACTCGCCACATGGATTCACGCTCAAACCAGCATGCTGGCGTACCCGCCAATCCCGTCGGCGATCTCCTGCGCGGCTGGCGCAACCGCCGGGCCATGAGCCAGGCCGATCTGGCGTTCGAGGCCGGCATTTCGATCAAGCATCTCAGCTACGTCGAAACCAGCAAGGCGGTAGCGAGCCGCGAGATCCTGCTGCAACTGGCCTCCGCGCTCGGCCTGTCGCTGCGCGACCGCAACGCGCTGCTGGAATCCGGCGGCTTTGCGCGGCAATATGGCGAGCGCGATTTGTCCGCGCCCGAAGTCGCCGACGCCAAACGCGCCATCGACCTGCTGCTGCGCCGGCACGAACCGTTTCCCGCCATCGTCACCGACCGGCGCTGGAACGTGCTGCAGGCCAACGGCGCGGCGACGCGGCTGATGACGATGCTGCTCGGGGCAGAGCGCATGGCGCGTCCGCTCAATCACATGCGGATGTTTCTTTCACCCGACGAGTTGCGACCCTATGTCGAAAACTGGCCGAAGGTCGCGTCCGCACTGCTGGTCCGCGCCCGCCACGAGGCGATGGCCGCGCCGCTCGATCTGGCGCTGCTATCGACCTGGCGCGAATTGTTGAAATTGCCCGACCTGCCGGTCGCGCAGTTCGACGAGCACGAAACCCCGGGCCCGCTATGCGAGGTGCGGCTGCGCAAGGGCGATGTCTCGGTCGGCCTGATCGGCGCGGTGTTGACATTGGGCACACCGCAGGACGTCACGCTGCAGGAACTGCGCGTAGAAATGTTCATGCCGGCGGATGAAGCGTCCGAGGCCATTCTCGTCGCACTGGCGGCGTAACCGCCGACCGCTCAGTTCGCCTTCTCGATCAGGCTTTCCAGCAGGCGTTTCAAATCCGCCGTGGCCTTGTTGCCGTAATTCTCGGCGATGAAGGCCTCTTGGCTCAGCGCCAGCGAGTTCAGGCGCTGGGTCAGCGCCTTGCCGCGGTCGGAGGAGAACATCAAGACCTTGCGCCGGTCGTCGGCATCCTGGACCCGGTAGACGAGGGCATCCGACACCATCCGGTCGACCATCTTGGTCAGCGTCGGATGATTGAGCAGCACCGCTTCGGCAAGTTCACCCATCGAGTGGCCCTTGCCGTCCGACAACACCTTCAGGATGCGCCATTGCTCGACCGGCACGCCTTCCTTGCGGAAGCGCGCGTCGAGCTGGCGATTGATCTCCCGGTTGGCCTGCGCAAGCAGGTAGGCGAGATGCTCGGTGATGGGTTTACTGGGCGTTTTGGCCAAGGCTTTGAACTTCGTAATGGAGTTTTGGATGAATATTTAGCGCTCTTGCTTGATCTCTATGCACGGGAATCGTTGAATATTCAATATTTTCCACTAGGATATTTTTGTTGCTGAACACCTTGCCGATGGTAGTCTGATGGCGCCGGACTAAAAGAAGCTGAAAGGAGAGCGAATTGCTCTCGTTGCCGCAATTAAAAAAGTTCGGTGGGCCGCCGATGCCGCCGGAACTGCTGCTCAAGGGGTTTCCGGGGATGGGGACGGGCACCTCGGAGCCGGCGCTTGGCCCGTTCCGGGCGCCGCGTGATCGCAAGAAGTTGCGGATTGCCAATTTTGTCGGACTGTCCGGTCCGTCCGGAATCTGGGGCCCGGCCTCCATCAACAGTACGCTGCTGGGCATTTCCGAGATCAACCGCCGCGGCGGCATTCTCGGCCGCGAAATCGAAGTCGCGTTCCATGACACCGGCGGCGATATCGACGACGTGACGCGCACCGCTTCCGACATTGTCGCGTCCGAAGACGCCGATCTCATCATGGGCTCGCATATCAGCGCGGTCAGGGTGGCGCTGCGCAAGGTCGTCGCCGGTCACATTCCCTACCTTTACACGCCGGTCTATGAGGGTGGCGAGCGAACGCCCGGCGTCATGGCCATCGGCGAGACGCCGGGGGCGCAATGGCGCCCGGCCATCGAGTGGCTCGCCAACACCAAGCAGGCAGCGAGCTGGTATCTGATCGGCAGCGACTATGTCTGGCCATGGCTGTCCCACAAGGCGATCAAAAAATACATCGCGGACGCAGGCGGGCGTGTCGTCGGCGAAGAGTTCGTGCCGATCGGCGAGCACAATCACGGCAACCAGCTGGCGCGGATCCGGGCCGCGAAACCCGACGTGGTGCTGATCACGTTGATCGGCGCCGACAGCGTCGTGTTCAACCGTACCTTTGGCGAGCAGGGGCTCGGCTCCCGCATGCTGCGCCTAGCCGGCGCGATGGACGAGACCGTGCTGCTCGGGATCGGCGCCGACAATACCGAAAACCTGTTCTGCGCGTCCGGCTATTTTATCGACAAGGCGTCGCGCGAGAACGACGCTTTCCGCTGCCAATACGAAGCCACGTTCGGTCGCCACGCGCCGCCGATCGGTTCGATCGCGCAGTCGAACTACGAGGGGCTGCGGTTTCTGGAGACGGTCGCAGCGCGCGCAGGATCGCTGGCGCGCCAGCCGTTGCTCTCGGCGGCTGCGAACGTGGACTATCAAGGCGCGCGAGGCAACATCGGCATTCGCCGCGGCAGCGCCAGGATGCCGATCTATCTTGCCGCCGCCAACGGGTTGGACTTCCGGCTGATCAAACAGTTCTGACCGCGAACGCGTAACGCTTCGCAACGGGAGGCGTTGCAAAATAATCCTTGAAAAGGAAAACATTTCCGTTTCTAGTGATGGGTGTGGGGTTGGGGCCCTTCGCAATTTCCTTCGCGAGCCGTCAAAGAAACAGGAGAATCCATCGTGACAGTAGCGCTTCCTACTCCCGATCAGCTGCGCGCGGTTGCCGACCAATGCGGTCTGGCCTTGACCGATGAGGACGTCGCTTCCTTCCGCGGATTGATGCAGGGCTCGGTCGATGCCTACAACGCCGTGGGCGCAATGGCCGACGAAGTCCCGATCGTGAAGTACCCGCGGACCCCCGGTTATCGCCCGTCGCCGGAAGAAAATACGCGCAACGCCTGGTACCGCAAATCGACCGTCAAGGGCGCCGCCAGCGGCAAGCTGAAGGGCAAGGTCGTGGCGCTGAAGGACAACATCATGCTGGCCGGCGTGCCCATGATGAACGGCTCCGCGACGCTCGAAGGCTATGTGCCGGATTTCGACGCCACCATCGTCACGCGCATGCTCGATGCCGGCGCCGAGATTGCCGGCAAGGTGCATTGCGAATCGTTCTGCATCTCCGGCGGCAGTCATACCAATTCGACCGGTCCGGTGCACAACCCGCACAAGATGGGCTTTTCCGCAGGCGGATCGTCCTCGGGCAGCGCGGTCGTGGTCGCGCTCGGCGAAGTCGATATGGCGATCGGCGGCGACCAGGGCGGATCGATCCGGATGCCGTCGTCCTTCAGCGGCACCTACGGCATGAAGCCGACCTGGGGCCTCGTGCCCTATACCGGTATCATGCCGATCGAGATTTTCGTTGATCACACCGGGCCGATGACCGCCAATGTCGCCGACAACGCGCTGTTGCTCGAAGTGATCGCCGGCGACGACGGCTACGACCCGCGGATCAAGTCGCCCAAGGTGGAGGATTACACCAAGGCGCTGGGCGCCGGTATCAAGGGCATGAAGATCGCCATCGTCAAGGAAGGTTTTGAGCAGGTCGGCGCCGAAGCCGACGTCAACAGGAGCGTGATGGAAGCGGCGAAGCGGCTGGCGAGCCTCGGCGCGACAGTCGAACAGGTTTCAATCCCGATGCACATGGTGGCACCGGCGGTCTGGACGCCGATCGGCGCCGAAGGCATCGCCCAGACCATGATGTTCGGCGACGGCTATGGTCTCAGCCGCTCGGATCTGTACTCGACGTCGCTGATGGATTTTCATCGCGGCTGGCGCGGGCAGGCGGACTCGCTCTCGGAAACCACAAAACTGTTTCTGATGCTTGGCGTCTACATCAACAATAATTTCGGGCCGCGCTACTACGGCAAATCCGTCAACATCTCGCGGCGTATCACCGCGGCCTATGACAAGGTGCTGGCGAATTACGATCTCCTGCTGATGCCGACCACGCCGATGAAGGCGACGCCGTTGCCTGCACCCGGCGCCTCTCGGGAGGAGGTGTGCCAGCGCGCCTTCGAGATGATCACCAACACCGCGCCGTTCGACATCACGCACCACCCGGCGATGTCGGTACCCTGCGGCATGGTCGACGGCCTCCCGGTCGGGCTGATGCTGGTCGGCCGGCATTTCGAGGAATCGACCATCTATCGCGCGGCGCACGCCTTCGAGCAGGCGGCAGACTGGAAGAAAATGTAAGCAGCCGAACCCGCAAACGCTGCTGGATGCCATATGGATAATCTGTTCGTCGCACTGTTCGAGATCCTGAGTTTTGGCGCGATCGTCGTTCTGGTCGTGCTGGGGCTCGGGATCATCGCCAGCATGATGGGCATCTTCAACTTCGCGCAGGGCGAGTTCGTCCTGCTCGGCGCCTACGTCACCTATATCGTGCACAGCGCCGGCGCGCCGGTCTGGGTCGGAATGGTCGCCGCACCGTTTGCCGTCGGTGCACTGGGATTTGTGCTGGAGCGGAGCATCGTCCGGCGATTTTACGCCGCACCGATCGTGGCGATGCTGGGCACCTACGCGCTCGGACTCATTATCCGCGAAATCGTCCGCGGCCTGATCGGCGGGCTTTATCTGTCGGTCCCGGAGCCGCTCGGCGGTTCGGTCAATATCGGGACCATGCACTTTTCGAGTTGGCGGCTGGTCATCATCCTGATCACGGCGCTGGTGATGATCGGCAGCTATCTGCTGCTGGCGCGCACCGCCTTCGGGTTGCGCATCCGGGCCTCGCTGGAAAACCCCGCGCTCGCCCGCGCCTCCGGCATTTCAACCAATGCGATCTATGGCGCCACCTTTGCGTTCGGCGCCGCGCTCGCAGGTCTTGCAGGCGCGCTGATCGTGCCGGTGTTCTCGCTGTTTGCCGATCTCGGCCTGCGCTTCCTGATCCAGGGGTTCGTCGCCGTCATGGTCGGCGGAGTCGGCTCGTTCGCGGGACCCGTCGCGGGCGCCGGCGTGATCGGCACGCTGGCCGCGGCACTGCCCTGGATCATTCCGCCCGTGATCGCCGACGTCCTCGTGTTCGTTCTCGCCATCATCTTCATCAAGTTTCGGCCGCAAGGCCTGATTTCAGGAAAAGGGGTCTAGTTCATGTCCAGCGATCGCAGCCATCTCAACCGCCGGCGGTTTCTTTCCAACTTCGCCTTTGCCAGCACCGCCATCGCCACCGGCGTCGGCAGTTGGGTCGTTCGTCCCGATTGGGCGAACGCCGCGGCCGCCCCGATCAAGGTCGGCATCGCGACCGACTTGACCGGTCCGATCGGTTACGCCGGCAACGCGGATGCGAACGTCGCAAAAATGGTGATCAAGGAAATCAACGACTCCGGTGGATTGCTCGGCCGGCCACTGGAATTGTTCATCGAGGACACGGCCTCGAATGAATCGGTCGCGGTCGGCAACGTCCGAAAACTGATCCAGCGCGACAAGGTCGATCTGGTGCTGGGCGGCATCACCAGCTCGATGCGCAACGCTATCAAGGACGTCATCGTCGCCCGCGGCAAGACGCTCTACATCTACCCGCAGCTCTACGAGGGCAAGGAATGCACGCCCTATCTGTTCTGCACCGGCCCGACGCCGGCGCAGCAGTGCGACGAATTCATTCCCTGGCTGATCAAGAACGGCGGCAAGCGGTTCGCGCTGCCGAGCGCCAACTACGTCTGGCCGCACACGTTGAACGTCTATGCCCGCAAGGTGATCGAGGCCAATGGCGGCGAGGTGGTCTTCGAAGAATATTATCCGCTCGACCAGATCGACTTCAGCGCCACGGTGAACCGGGTCATCTCTAACAAAGTCGACGTGGTGTTCAACACCGTGATCCCGCCGGGCGTCGGGCCGTTTTTCAAGCAGCTGTACGAGGCGGGATTCCTCAAGAACGGCGGCCGGCTAAGTTGCGTCTACTACGACGAGAACACGCTCAACATCAACCAGGCGGCCGAGATCGAAGGCCTTGCAAGCTGCCTCGACTATTTCAAGGCGCTCACACCGGAAGATCCGTTCAGCGCCAAGCTTCATGCGACCTACGAAAAGCAGTTTCCGGGCACCTTCCTGTTCGCCGCGGGCAGCGCCGCGACCGGGACCTATCGTGGCCTCAAACTGTGGGAGGCGGCCGTCAAGGAAGCCGGCAAGATCGATCGCGACGGGGTCGCGGCGGCACTGGACCATGCCAAGATCGCCGAAGGTCCCGGCGGACCCGCCGAAATGGTTCCCGGCAAGCGGCATTGCAAGATGAAGATGTACACGGCGGTTGCCAAGGGCGGCAATTATGAGATCGTCGCGCGCAGCGCCGGCCTCGTCGATCCCAAGGAATGCTAAAAGGGAATGCTGAGAAGGAATGCTGATGCAATGCCAAAGGTAACACCGAGCATCGCGCGGCGGCAGCAAGCCGCCGCCAAGTCAGGAGCAGGTTTGCTGGCCATTTGATGACAGAAACGACACCGACGACGTCGCTGCCGCTTCCCCTTCGGGTCGGCCGCCAGCGCCGATGGCAAGTGCTGCCGATCATTGAAATCGTGGTGCTGGCGATCGCCGTGCTGCTGCCATTCGTCCTCAAGGACTACCTGACGATCTATGCCACGCGGGTTCTGATCCTGTGCCTGTTTGCGCTCTCGTTCGATCTGGTGTGGGGATATGCCGGCATCATGAGCTTCGGGCAGGCCGTGTTCTTCGGCACAGCCGGTTACGGCGTGGCGCTGATAGCGCGCGATCTCGGCGTCACCTCCATCCTGCTGGTGCTGCCGGCCGGCCTTTTGATTGGTTTTGCCTTTGCGCTGCTGCTCGGCGGGTTTCTGCTGCTCGGACGTCATCCATCCAGCGTGATCTTCGTCTCATTGGGCACGCTGACCGGCTCCTACGCGGCCGACCGCGTGGCGCGGGGCTGGTATTATCTGGGCGGCCAGAACGGCATTCCCTCGATCCCGCCGATGAGCCTCGGCAGCTACGACATCACGGAGGGGCCGGTCTATTATTACATGACGCTCGGTATTCTCCTGGCGGTCTATTTGCTGTGCCGTTTTCTGGTGCGATCGCAATTCGGTCTGGCGCTGGCAGGTCTACGCGAGAACGAGCAGCGGATCGCCTTCTTCGGCTATCAGGTGCAGCGCCTCAAGGCGATCATCTTTTCCTTTGCCGGCGCCGTCGCGGGCCTCGCGGGCAGTCTTTATGCGTTTCACGAAGGGTTCGTCTGGCCCAACATGCTGGGCGTGGTGATCTCGACGCAGGTGGTGCTTTACGTTTTGTTCGGCGGCTCCGGCACGCTGATCGGCGCGGTGATCGGCACGGTCGCGATCGAGGCGGTCAGTTTCTGGCTGTCGAACTCCTATCAGGACATCTGGCCGATCATCCTCGGCGTATTGCTGCTGCTGGTCATCCTGTTTCGGCCCGCAGGCCTGATCAGCCTGATCCTGAGCGAGCGCGAGCGTGTCGGCAATTTCGGCCGGCTTCCGGAGGAGGGCGATCGTGGCTCTTCTTGAAGCGCGCGGCCTGATCAAGATTTTTGGCAAGCTGACGGCGCTGAACGGCGCCGATCTCACCGTTGCCGAAAACGAATTCCACGGCCTGATCGGACCTAACGGTTCGGGCAAGAGCACGCTGATGAAATGCGTCGCCGGCGCGGAAATCCCGACCTCGGGCACCGTGACGTTCGGCGGCCGCGATATCTCGCAAGCGTCGCCGGCGGAGCGGGCGCGCGCCGGCATGAGTCTCAAGTTCCAGATCACCAGCGTGCTGCCGGCGTTGACGCTGTACGACAACATCCTGCTGGCGCTGCAAGCGCAGTGCTCGCTGCCCAGCCTGGTGTTTTCGCGCAGCCGCGGCGTGCTGCACGATCGCGCCATGGCCATGCTTGAACAGTTCCGTCTGGTGGATCGCGCGGCGGAGCCGGCGTCCGCGCTGTCCCACGGCCAGCAGCAATGGCTAGAGATCGCGATGGCGCTGGCGCCCGAGCCAAAACTACTGCTGCTGGACGAACCGACCGGCGGCATGAGCCTCGAGGAGCGCCGGGTGACCGGTGAACTCCTGCAGCCGATCAAGAAAAAATGCTCCCTCGTCATCGTCGAGCACGACCTCGATTTTATCAGGGACATCTGCGACCGGCTGACCGTGCTCGATCAGGGCAGCGTGCTCGATTGCGGATCGGTTGCGCATATCCAGTCGAGCGCCCGGGTTCAGGAGGTCTATCTCCGCCGTGCCTGATCAGGACAGATATCTCGACATCCAGAGCGTCAACGCCGGCTATGGCCGCAGCCAGGTGCTGTTCGGCGTCAGCATGGCCGTGCCGTGGCGCGGCGGCGTCGCCATTCTCGGCCGCAACGGCGCCGGCAAGACCACGCTGATGAAGGCGATCGTCGGCGAACTGCCGTTGCTCGGCGGCGCCGTCAGTCTCGATGGCCGCAGCGTCGGCGCGCTGCCGACCGAGCAGCGCATTCGCCTCGGTGTCGGCTACGTCCCGCAGGAGCACTCCGTATTCGGCAGGCTTTCGGTGCGCGACAATCTCGCCGTCGGCGCATTGACCAACCGCGATAGCCAGGCCGTCAACCGCGTGCTGGAGATTTTTCCAAAACTAGGTCAGCGCATGGATCAGGTTGCCGGCACATTGTCCGGCGGCGAACGCAAGATGCTGGCGATCGGCCGTGCGCTGTTGTCGAACCCCCGGGTGTTGTTGCTGGACGAGCCGACCGAAGGCGTCTGGATCGGCGTGATCGAGGAAATCACCGAGCGCCTGATCCTGCTGGCGAAGGATATCGCGATCGTGATCGTCGAGCAGCATCTCGATCTCGCGCTCCGCGTCGCGGACCGCGCCTTCGTGCTCGACCGCGGCAGGGTCGCGCTATCAGGATCGGCGCAGGAAGTCCGCGACGATCCGAGGCTGCTGCAGTATCTGGCGCCTTAGGGTGATGAGATTCCGCGAGGGCGGTGCGCTCCCTCTCCCGCGCTTGCGGGGGAGGGCTGGGGTGGGGGTGCTGCCGCGAGTCAGACTGTTCGTGTGGAGAGAGTTTCCCCCACCCGGATTGCATCTCACGATGCGATCCGACCTCCCCCGCAAGCGGGAGAGGTGAAGCGAGTTTGCCGAACGGCCGAGTCAATTCAACGTCATCGAACTCACGACGCCTGGGCCTTCGCGGCGCGGCGCTCGAAGGTCATCGCCTGCAACACTTCAGCGAACGCGCCTTTGCGGTCGCTGAGCGTTGCCATGGTGAGGCCCGCGCCATTGGCGCCGGCGCGGGTGCGCGAGCGGATCAGGATCCATTCGCCCTCCGGCGCGCGGAGGAAATACAGGCTGATCTCGGGATTGATAAAAGTCCATTCGCGCATGTCGACGATCTGGCCGACGCCTGAGGCAAAGTCCGCGGCCTGTACCGCCTGCAGCAGCGGCGTGTTGGCCTCGCCTTCGACCATGGGGACGTCGAGCCGCATCCATGCCGCCGCGGGTCCGGGCTTTTCCAGCGCGCCTTCAATGAGCCGCACCGAGACGTTCTGGAAATAGCGGCTCCATTTCTGCGCAAAGGAAGGCGGCGGGGTGCCGGATTCCGGCGGCGCATCGTCGCTCAATGTTTTCGAGAAAGGATCGGCCGGCGACTCGCTGCCCTGCGCCGTCAAGAGCGCCGTACAGCGGCCGATCTCGGTGTCGCCGTCCACCAGCCGCACCTGGATGGTCTTGGCCTTGCGGCCGTCGCGCAGCATCTCGGTCTCTAAGCCGAAGGCACGCAAGCCCGCCGGCCGCCATAGGTCGAAGGTGAGGCGGCGCACGGCAAATCCGCTATTCTCGGCGAGCCGTTCGACCTCGCGCGTCATCAGCGCGGTGGTCGCGCTGCCCTGCAGCATATCGGGCGACCACGGCCCGCCGGCGTGCTCGGTGGCGCGGTAGAGACGGCCTTCCGGCTTGAAAATGGCGGTCATATCGGGCTCCGCGGTTGAATCGTTGCCCGATTTCTACGAAGACCCGTCCGCCGCCACAATAACCGCGGAGGTTATGTAATGGCGGCATGCGGCCCGGGCCCTTGCCCCGGGCCTCAATCGGCTTATTTTCCGGCCATCATTTGAAGCGAGGACGCGCCCATGAGCACCATAAAGCCGCTGAAGATCGACATCGTCTCCGACGTGGTCTGCCCGTGGTGCTATATCGGCAAGCGCCGGATCGAGAACGCGCTGGCGCTGGTGCCTGACGTGCCGGTCGAGGTGCGCTGGCGGCCGTTCTTCCTCAATTCCTGGGTGCCGCGCGAGGGCATCAGCCGCGACGAATATCTCACTGCCAAGTTCGGCTCGGTCGAGGCCTACAAGGGCATTGCCGGCCGCGTCGTCACGGCGGCGGGCGAAGAGGGCCTGACCTACCGGCCTGAACTGGTGAAGCGCCAGCCCAACACCACCGATTGTCATCGCCTGATCCACTGGGCGGAAGCGCAAGGCAAATCCGGCGAGATGAAGCAGCGCCTGATGGAATTGTACTTTCGCGACGGCGGCGATCTCACCGATGTCGACGTGCTGGTGCAGGCCGCCGCCGATGTCGGCCTCGACGCCGACGACGTGCGCAAGCGCCTTGCCACCGATGAGGACGTCGCGCTGATCTCGGGCCAGGCGCAGGAAGCGTCCGAGAAGGGCATCTCCGGCGTGCCGACCTTCGTACTGGCGCAAAAATACGCGATATCAGGCGCCCAGCCCGCCGACCAACTCGCCCGCGCCATCCGTCAGGTGTCCGGAGAGATCAACGCGCAGGCGGCGGAATAGCTGAGTTCGTCATGCCCGGGCTTGTCCCGGGCATCCACGTCTTCCTTAGAGACTCAAAGCAAGACGTGGATGGCCGGGTCAAGCCCGGCCATGACAACTGAGAGCTACGGCCCCCGCAGTTGTCTCCGCGCGCCTTTCATGCCCTGATATTTCCACAGAACCAAGAAACCACAGGAAAACGCCATGATCTATGAGTTGAGGACCTACACCGTAAAGCCCGGCACGATCGGCGACATGGTGAAAGCGGCGAGCACCGTGTCGGCGGACATCCGCAAGAACGACTACGGCAAGCTCGAAGGCTATTGGATGACCGAGATCGGGCCGCTCAACCAGGTCCTGCACATGTGGAGCTACAACAGCTTCGAGGAGCGTGCGAAGCTTCGCGCGGACCTCTCCAAAAATCCGCGTTGGACGGCTGAGTACATTCCACTGATCCGTCCGCTGCTGCTGCGCCAGAATGTCCGGCTGATGAATGCGATCAAGCCGCCGGTCGCTCCGGCATCCTCAGGCAACGTCTATGAACTGCGCAACTATCGCGGCAAGCCGGCTGGTGGCCTCAAGCAATGGCTCGATGCGTTCACCGCCGTGCTGCCGGAGCGCGAGAAATATTCCAAGATCGTCGGCCTCTGGCAGACCGAGTCGGGCGAGCCCAACGAGGCCTGCCACATCTGGGCCTATCCCGACCTCAACACCCGTGCTGAAGTGCGCGCCAACACCATGAAGGATCCGGCCTGGCAGGAATTTTTGGGCAAGGGCCCGGGCTTCCTGGAAGAGATGCACTCGACGATCATGCTGCCGGCACCGCACTCGCCGTTGAAGTGAGGTGAGGCATACTCCGTCATGCCCGGGCTCGTCCCGGGCATCCACGTCTTAACGACGCATCGGCAAGGAAGTCGTGGATGGCCGGGTCAAGCCCGGCCATGACGGCTGAGAGCCCTCACGTCCCCTTCAAATAGTAATTCGCGCGCTTCCCCAGCGCGATGCGGCGCAGTACGCGGCGCATCGCCATCGAGGCGCGGAGCGGTTTGATCGCCGTGGTCACCGTGCGGTAGAAGGCGAGCTTGAGCGCGTCGCGTACCGGCTGCTTGCCGGGCGGTTGCTGCGGCATACCAACGCCGCGCAGCATTGAATTGAAGAAGTGCAAATCGTTGAGGCGGCGCACTTCGCGCGTCTTCCAGGTGATCGCCATCGAGATCGAGAAGCTGTCAGCGGTGCGCACCCAATGCGGCCACTGATACGGCACGTAGCAGCCGTCGCCTGCGAACAGGTGAAACTCCTTGCCGCGCGCGGCAAAGCTCTCGTCATATTTCAGATTGCGGTGCTTGGTCATCGAGCGCTCGATCTCGTCGTCGGAGACGATGCTGCGGTCGGTATTGTCCAGGATGGTGAAGAACTTTTCGCCGTGGATGTGCACGAAGAAATTGTCTTCGCTGTCGAGATGGAACGGCGTGGTCGAATTCGGCGAGGACACGAACAGAAAACCTTCGAGCTGTTCGAAGCCGGCGTCGCCTAAGCTGTTGAAGCCACGGGCGCGCGCCACCGAGAGCAGGGTGTCTTCGAGCAGCTGGCGATATTCCGGCGAATTCTCCACCCGCTTGAGCACCATCCAGGCGCCGGCAGTCTCGATGCTCTTCACCACTTCCACGGGATCGAGATCAACCGAGGGAATGGCGTCGGGATCCTGGCTGATCGCGACCTTGCCGGAATTGTATTCAATCAAATCGCGCGGCAGTTCGGCCGCGAGCTGCGCGATGCGCGGCAGCATCAGGAGCGGATGGCCGGCCAGCTTGTGGCGGATCGCGAACGGTTTTAGCGGAAAGTCGCGGCGCAGCGCGTCGTTATCGGCGGTGATGACCGGTGCTACGGCGGTCTGGGTATTCATGAGGATTTCTCCTGGCGTTCCCTGATGAAGCGGATGGCGCGGCGCGCCGGCTCGCGGGCGAGCTTGCGCAGCGTCAAGGCGGCTTGCGCCAGCGTTGCGACCACGTCGCCCCGCCGCAGCGGAAACAGCACGTCGCCGATCGCAAGCCGTCCGCGCCAGATCGGATTGATCATGGGGTGGTCGGCGTTGGCGGTGGAATCGACGAGCGCAATTGTGGGATCGGCGCAGAGATGCCGGGTCAGGTCGAGCGTCAGCTGCACGCCCGGCGAAAATTTCGAAAAGCGTTCATCGACGCCGAGCTTGAAATAGAACGCTCGATCCTGATGCCGCAGCACGATGGCTGATGCCACCGGCGTCTCGCCGGCGCGCAACGTTACGATCTCGCATTGGCCGGTGGCTGCGAGCGCCGAAGTGGCGTGGCGGACAAAGGCGGCATCGCCCGCGTGCTGCACCAGCGCCGTGCCGCGCTTGGCTTTCCAGCCGCTGGCTTCCAGGTTGAGGAAGGTCTCGATCGCCGCCGTAACCTCGACGGGCGTGCGCGCAATGTCGAAATGCACCTCGCCATGGTCGCCAAGCCGGTTACGCTGGCGGCGCAATTCCTTGAGTTTCTTCGGTCCCAGCCCCTCGCGCAGCAACTCATCGGGGTCGAGGGTGGCGTCGAGCGCGGCGCGGACATGCGACTGCAGCACGCGCGGCGTCAGACCGTCGCGGGCCAGGACAGCGGTGAAAGCCTTCATCGCGGCGCCGTCCAGCGACATGTCGCGCAGCATCAGCGCGTGGGCGCCGGCCTTGCGCGCGCCGTCCAACAGGCGCCCGGCTGCTTGTTCGGCATGATCGCGGCCCAGCAGCGGCGTGGACAGCGAGCCATAGGGGTCGGCGCTGACCCAAACGGGCAGGGGAATCTTGTAGGCCCGCCACATCGAAATAACCGGCATCAACCCGGTCAGCTCGCCGGCATCGCTCCAGGCACTCAATGCAGAAGCACCGACGCGTCCGCGCGCGGAAGCGTTGACCGCCAGTTCCCATTCCGGGAGGTAATAGCCGTTGGGCTCGGCTACGCGCTCCGACAGCGCGCGCCATTGGGCGGCGGGCATTTCGGCAAGCGGCGTCAGCGCACCGGCAGGCGCCACCGGCGCGCGCGTGCGTGCGGCATCCCCTGGCGATGCACGACGGACTACCGATGTCTCTGCAACCTCGGCCACTTCCCCGTTTCCCCGGTCGCGATGTCGAGAGCGGCACCAATAGGGTGCCGCCTGCTTCCACCACGTTCTGGGGGCAACGCTAGCGCAGAGAAATGGAAAATGCCGGTGGGGCCGCGCTCGGATTTGAGCGGTTATGTTAACGGCTGATTCAGCATGCCGCCGCAGGCAGATGCTGCGAGGATAAGCGTTCAACCATCTCCGGCCGGGCAAGCGGCTGTCTTGACGGCCCGGATCGCAGGAGTGGGGACGTAGCCCCCGCCGGCGTGAACCGGCGGGAAGTATCTTCGTTAGCCAACTCTCAGATTTTCCGCGGAGGTCTTGCCACGGTTTTCTTTTTCTTCGTAGCTGACCTTGGCGCCCTCATTCAGGGAACTCAGTCCGGCTTTTTCTACCGCCGAGATATGCACGAACACATCCTTGCCGCCGCTGTCGGGCTGGATAAACCCGAATCCCTTGGTTGCGTTGAACCACTTCACAGTACCTGTCGCCACGTCCGCACTCCCTGTTTTGATCGAGGCCGACAACCTAGGTCGGTCTGAGGGTGCTCCGCAAGGAAAACCCGCCGGGGCGGACCGCCAGGAGGCAACGGACGGCCAAAACCAGCCGGTTGGACTAGGCTGCGCAGTCGTTGGCCACGCGGCCGTCTGTGCCTGATGTCACCGATAATCGTTCGGGTTCCATGTGAGGTTACCGGTCTTCATTCGCCCGCTTCGGCCAGCTGGTACCGGACCGGCGTGTGGTGCCAGCCCTCATCGTGCTTGCGCCAATAGATATCCTTCAGCCGCGTCGAGATCGGCCCGGGCCGGTCATTGCCGAGGATGCGCCCGCCGATGCGCGACGCCGGCATGACGCCGCCGGCGGTGGTCGCGAGAAAGACCTCGTCCGCGTGGTCGAGCGCCGACCGCGGGATCGGCTCGACCGCCGCCTCGATGCCGAGTTCGGCGCACAGGTCCAGCACCGATTGCCGCGTGATTCCGCGCAGGCTGCCGCGGTCGGGCGTGCTCACCCGGCCGTCCCTGACGACAAAGACGTTGAAGCCCGGCCCCTCGGTGAGAAAACCCTGCGCGTCGCACAGCACGGCGGTGTCGAAACCGGCATCGTGCGCCTCCATCAGGCCGGAGGTCAGGTCGTTCCACTGATAGTTCTTCACCGTGGGATCGACCGAGGCGTCGGGCACCCGCGGCGTCGAGGCGATGAATACATGCGCGCCGCGCGCCTGCACGTCTTTCGGCACGACGTCGATCCACGGCAGCGCATACGCGATCAAATGGTTTTCGCAATCCGCCGGCCGGCGCGATCCCATAACCCGCGGCCGTCCGCGCGAGGCCACCATCGCGACATAGGCGTTCGCCAGGCCGGTGAGCGCGACACAGCGATGCAGGATCGCCTCGATCGCGGCGCGGTCTTCCGGCGGATGGATTCTGCGCTTTTCCATCGAGCGCTCGAACCGGTCGAGGTGGTCTCGGAGCCGGAAGAAGCCACCCTTGAACACATGCACGACGTCATAGACAACATCGGAGCGCGTAAATCCCCAATCCGTCACCGGCAGCGTCGCCTCGGCGATCGGAACATAGCGTCCCCGGACGTAGCCGGCTCCATCGGGGTAGGGGGCAGTGGTCATGGGGTGTCTCCCGGTTCATATCCCATAGAGTAGATTAGCCGACTTGTCCGCCGGATCCGACATCCTGGGCCTTCGCCAAGTGCTCAGGGGGTACTGGCCTATTTCCGGCCTCAGTGCCGGTTTTGAGAATCGCAGTGGCCTGATTTGAAACCTGCCGCTACGTTCCCCTGGTTGTACCTGTGGCGACCATTGGAGGTATTTGGGAATGCTAAAGTTCATAGCCCTTGCAGCCATCGCGATAGCGCCGTTCCTGCTCAATGTTGGCGCGGCAAACGCCCAGGGAAAAGCGGGGCTCAGAGGAGATTCGGTTAGGTGTCCCTTAAACACCTGCGGGAAGACAGGGAAAGAACGGGCGAAGAATGTCAAAAACTGTTCCGCGGCGAACTGCCCTAAGAACGGGCCAAAATGAAGGGAATGGGCCGCCTCAGTTGG
This sequence comes from Bradyrhizobium sp. AUGA SZCCT0182, assembly GCF_018130185.1. Classification (NCBI taxonomy): domain Bacteria; kingdom Pseudomonadati; phylum Pseudomonadota; class Alphaproteobacteria; order Hyphomicrobiales; family Nitrobacteraceae; genus Bradyrhizobium; species Bradyrhizobium sp. AUGA SZCCT0182. The sequence continues at coordinate 74,544 of NZ_JAFCLY010000021.1, forward strand.
CGGCCTCTCGCGTAACGCTCTCTCCGCGCGATGTCCCTCGTTTTCTCCACACCCGCAGGTCAGCCATGACTTTTATGGTCGCCGCAAGGACCAGCGCGCAAAGCGCGGCCTTCGACATCGTCTCCATCGTCCCCTCGATCATGATGCCGTGGACCACGCTCCCGACGACGATGACAATCGCGAGGGGCATATGGACGACACGCCACGTTCGCGCTCGCAGTCCCAATCGCCGGCGAAGTGCAGCTATAATCGCGACGGCGAAGATGGCCCACATGGCGATCACACCCCAGGGGGAAAACGGCGTCGGCGATGAGAACAGAAGGGCGTCAATCATGTCGGGAGGACTGGTGATCCAGAGGCCCCCGACGTGGACCACCACAGCCACCACCAGCGCGCCTCCGATCCAGTGATGTACACGCCGTCCACGATAAGCCGACAGTCCCGGTAAGTATCCGCCAATCAGCAAGGGCTGAACGAGCACAAGACCCATTGCGACAATCCCTGCGAACCCGGCCAGGATGTAGACCGGATCGCGCCATGCGAGCAGCGGGCTCGCTGCCGCAGCGGCGATCGGCACGCAAATGGCTGCTGCAAGGGCGGCCCAGATCAGGGTCACCTTCGCCAATCTCATCCCCGTGTTCCCAACTCGGTCAGGCCGGCTGAAGGACGAAGTGCGCCTCGAGGCTGGTATCTTTGGCGCTGCGCATCACGGGACGTAGAAAGACGGTTTTGAATTCACCGCTGTCATAGGCGAGGTGACCATGCGGCTGGCCAAAGATCGGAATGATCTGCGGCATCTCGAGGCGGAACGCCCCGTTCTTGTCGGTGAGCGTGGCCCCATGACTACGCTGGTCTCCCTCCCGCCCTTCGGTCGTGTGCGCCCAGATATGGACGCGCTGCCCGGCAAGCGGGGCCCCGTCGCCTGCGCGGCGTACGGTGCCGGTCATCCAGAAGCCACCCTTGCCGATCCGATCCACGGTCGGCGCGCCCTTGAGGTAGTTGTTGGCTCCGCCCGGCATCGAAGGGGTCGGTGCGAGGCCTTCCGCGCGGGCGGGCAACAGCAGCCCGGAAACCCCGGTTGCCAGGACGGAGCCGCCGGCGGCGAGGAGGTTGCGGCGGTTGAGTACGAAGGTGTTCATGTAAATTCCTTCTCGCGACCGTGCAGTTGCTCCGCCCAGAGTACAACAACAAGCGCGAGAGGCCCAGTTGAGGGAGGCGAAGCGCGCGATGGGTCGCAATAACAGTGTTGTGAACGGGTGTGCCGGCCGCTCAACCCGCGTCGTTGACGAGGCGTACTCAGCAGCGTCCGGGGGTATTGGTCCTTCGCTCCTGGTCGCCGATGGATGCCAGGCGATCGATGGCTTGTCTGCTTCCGGGACCCTAAACGGACATTTCTGCCGATCCGAGCTTTCGTCCTTTCGTCCAAGTTCGCCGAGAGACTGGTCAGAGGAGGGGATAATGCGCGCGTTTCTGCCAGCTGTCTTCTTGCTCATTTCGCTTTGGTCTACCGCGAGTCGATTTTGCTGACGATGGCCGACGGGGATAAAGCAGACCATCACAGCCACGGCCGCCGACGTCTGCTAGGGGCAATTTGAATTTGGGACACCTTCGTTGTCCGATCTGTACATTCTCGCAATCCATACCGCTTTGCATTGCTGTTGAACCTTCGCGAAGTTCCCGTGACCCACACTAAGGGGCTTTGGGACCATAGGAGGTTCTGATGACGAAGCATCGAACGATTACCGGGTTCGTCGCTGTCGCTCTGCTCGCTGTTGCCGCAACCGCTGCCACCATGAGGTCGTCCTCGGTTTGGACCAACGGCTTTGTCGGCTCTACCGGCACAACCATGTTGAAGGGCCTCGAGGTTGACGCGAACAAGCTTCCGGCCGCGAGTTTTGACGATCGCTGGTTCGCGATGTCAACTTCGACAACTGGCACGCCTGAGCGCACGCTCGCGGATCGCTAGGTGCCGCCGCATCGGGGTGTGCTGGACGAAATTTGTAATGACCTTAGCGATTGGGTATCCGGCCGCGTGCACGACGGGATGATCAGGGAGGTACATTCACACCACACTGGCAGTCGTTCGAAATTCCAACTTTTCGAAGGAGGCAACGATGAACGTACTGAAATCTGCAATCGTCGGCGTGGTCCTGGTTTCAGCCAATACGCTGGTCCGCGCGGACGTCATCGGCGACTGGAACAACACGGCAGTGGACGTGATGAAGGCAGTCAACGTTGGCGGTAATCCGTGGACGCGCAGCATGGCCCTGGTGAATGTATCCATGTCCGACGCGGTCAACTCGGTGCAGAACCGATATTCCCGTTACGTACCAGAGCTTCCAACTGACCCGAACGCCTCGGCCGAGGCCGCGGCCGCCGCGGCTGCCCGCGAAATTCTCTTGCGCCAGTATCCTGGCCAGAAGGAGCGGATTGAAGCGGCCTTCGCAGAAACGATGAAAACCATTCCGGACAATCCCGCACGGGCTGCGGGTATTGATTTAGGTGTAAAAGTTGCGGACGCTGTTTTCACGGAACGGCAGAGCGACGCGACAAACACGCCCGACACATATCGTCCGCTCACGACGCCTGGCGTGTGGGTACCGACCACGCCGCCGCTCTTTCCTCAGTATGCGACGGCCAAGCCTTGGGGCATGGAAAGCGCGAGTCAGTTCCGCCCGGGTCCGCCCCCGGCACTCAACAGTGCGCTTTATGCGCGCGATTACAACGAAACCAAGGAAATGGGCGGAGTGAAAAGCACGAAGCGCACCGACGCGCAGTCCGACGTCGTGCGCTTCTGGACACAGGCCAACCTTGGGCCCGCATGGTTCCAGGCTGCCAGGCAGGCTTCCGCTCGTCATAACCTCTCCCCGCCAGAAAGTGCGCGAGTGTTCGCACTGATGTCGATGGCTCTCGCCAACTGCTTCATCCTCGATTGGGACGCCAAATTCCAATACAATTTTTGGCGGCCGATCACCGCGATCCGCAACGGCGACCAGGACAGTAACGATGCGACTGAACGCGACGCCGGGTGGCAGCCTCTGAACACCACGCCGATGCATCCGGAATACCCGTCGCAGGCGGGCATCAACGCGGGTGCGGCGCGAACCGTTCTGGAAGCTGTTTTCGGCAACGGGACGGAGGAATTCGTCGCGACCGACATTTCCGACGCCCGCCTTTCACGCAAATTCACCAGCTTTGCGCAACTGGCCCAGGAGCACAAAGAGGTGCGCATCTGGGGCGGTATTCATTTCCGCAATTCGCTGGACGTCGGAGATGCGATGGGTCGCAAGGTCGCTGATCATCTCGTGGCAAACTACATGAGGCCGACGAGGTAGGCCCATGCTCGGAGCCATCTCAAGGCGCCTGCTTACTGGTGGCGCGTTGTTGCTCTCCGTGTTCCTTGCCGCTGATGCGGCGGAGACCGACGACGATATGCCCGACCTTGTGGACCAGATCAAAGGGATGGCCTTGGAGGTCGCGCTCGAGTTGCAGCAGATCTGTCCCCCTGCTGCCCCCTCGGACCAGGCAGCCTTCGACCAATGCCGGCGCAGCCTATTCGGCGACTCCGCGCTGCGGCGCAACCTCGCGACGAGGCTCCTGTGGGGCCGTCGGAATCAGGACGCCGGGGCATCGCTCAATAACACCAATCTCACGCAGTTTGCGCCCGATGTGATTGCCGGCCTCTACTTGCCGCTGTTCATGTTCAGCGGCGAGTACGGCACCGAGTACGTCGAGCGCGAGCGATTGTACCTGATCCGTCTGCGTGCAGGGTTCCGCAACCTGTTGCCGCCTGGGCAGTTTCCGTATCCGTTCTGGCATCAAGAGGCGAAGTGGGGTGTTTATCAGACCGCCAATTCGGTTCTGCTCTGGGTCAATCCCAAGACCGCGAAGATCGTCATCGGGCAATTTACCGAGCGGGGTAGCGATAGCCCTGTTGTCTCCACCGAACCGATATGGCCCAAGTTTGACGGCAAATGGATGTGGATGGACAAGGAAGGAAGCATCCAGCCGCGCGTGACGCTCTTCGATGGTTTGTTCCGACATAACAATCCCCATCTGCCAAGGCTCGACTCCACCTACAGGACGCTGGCGTTGCGGATGCGCGACGCGCAATGCGACAGTTGTCACGTGCCGAACAACCCCATGCCGATGCGCCGCTTGGTGCTTATGCACACACCGGCCCACGCGGCAGGCGAGATTGAGCGGTTAATGACGGCGGTGCGCGAGGACAGGATGCCGCTGGACGATACCGGCGCCGAACAGCCGCTCGAACCTGCGCTCAAACGTGCGCTGCTCGAAAGCGGCGCAGCTTTCGAAGAGTCGGTGATGGCTGCGAAAGATTGGGAATCGGCACACCCGGATTGAAAGGCACTCGACAGATCTGGTCGTCATGGGAGGTCAAGCAGATAATCACGGCCCCAGCAATTCAAGATCGCGCTGCGTTTGAGCCCATTGGATCCATTGATGTTCAACACCCAGAACGGGCTGGCCATGGCCTATTTTTTAGCTGGCCGCAACGAGGATGCCTCATCGTGGGCGACAGCCGCTACCAGACAACAACCCAAATTTGTGGCCGGACAATACGTTCTGGCGGCATACCACGTGATGTCCGGACGGGTCGATTAAGCACGAGAGGCCTGTGCGCACGCAATGCAACTGGATCCAAACCTGCGCATTTCCGGAATCCTGGCGCGATATCGTCGACCTGACCATATCGAAAGATGGGCGCAGGCTTTCCGGATCGTTGGCATGCCGGAATGACCGTTGTTGGTACGTTTCGGAAGTGGCGGCCTTGATGCGTGATGTCTGCTGTTTGGGAAAGAGCGGACGTTAGGTTTGAGGCCACGACCGCATCCGGTTCCAGAATTAACCCGCAGCGAGCGTATCAAGCTTAATACGCGAGTTTCGTTGCCGCGTGCGAACGCAGGCCTATCATTCCGGGTAGTCGTGCGGATTTGAGAGGTGTCCAGATCACCAATCCAGCGTACCGCTCGACTAGGGGCGCCGCTGCAGGCGGCGTCCCGCTCAAATTGATCCTGCTGCACGCTTCACGGGACTGCCATGTCGACTGTCGAGCAAGTGCTAAAGTCCGCAGGTCGAGAGCGTCGCGCGATCGGCCGGACGCACATCAATCGGGGCGCGCTGTTATACTTTCATGGCGGGGCCGGTGTCCTTCCTTGTTGCGTTCGCGACGTGACGAATTCTGGAGCCGGCGTTCGTTTGGAGCAGCTAAACGTGTTGCCGGTGGAATTCGATCTGTCGTTCGATAATTTTCGGACGGTTCGGGAGTGTCGCTTGGTCTGGCGAGACGCTGACTTCGTCGGCGTCGCGTTCGGGGCCCGACCGTTGGGATCCAAAGCATGACGAAACGCGAACGCGGCGATCTAATTTATGGAGTCGTCGCGAGTGCGTTCGTATTTGTATTCATGATCATAATGATTTTCTCGCAATGATGGTTTCGCTTGTCGGAGGTTGCGCAGCGGCGCGGCGAGAGACCTGCAGAGTGATCTGGAACCAGTTCATAGGCGGCGAAATGAGGCCGAGCCGAACGGGGGCACGCTTTCTAAGCAATGGAACGATTGTTGCCGAGATTGCTTGATTCTGCACGACCGGGTGCAACGTCCCCCACGGTGTACCCGATGAACGACGGCCCCAGTCGCTGCCCGCCGCTGGGGCCGTTTTCCGCTTGTGTTAGGGACTCAGGACCCCAACACCCCTGATCAACGGCCAAGTCAGTGTCGTCGCCGATGTGGTTTGGGCTTCGGAGGGTCTGTTCCAGTAATTGCGCGATACCACGCGGCGTCTGATTGTGCGCGCGCTCTGGCAGCGGCAAGATTAGATTGTCCACGATAGAACTGACTTAGGCCTAGGTAGCAATCGGTGCGCACGGGTCCGTGAGGTATTGCTTCGCAGCTCACTTGCGCGCTCGCAACGGCGGGAGAGACCGCCAACAAGATTGCGACGACACCTACGGTCCAATATGTCATGCCGCCTCCAGGCGATTTGCTCACGCTGGCCGGTCGGACTTTCATCAAGTCGCTTGTTCTTCCGTCTGGACGGCCGTCTCAAACGGCAGCCCGGGCTTTGCGATGCCAACGCGCGCTGTGCTGCCCTTTAAGGGATTAGTTACCAGTCATTGTCAAGCTTTCCGCCATTGCAGATAGGTCGCGACGAGCGATAGCGAATTTCCGAAACGCTTTAATCCGACCGGCCCGGTTGGCGGTCTCCATAGGAGGCCCACTATGTTCAAGGGCTTCGTGATTGCAGTCTTGCTTATGCTTGGTGCATCGCAGCTAGATCAGTACTTCTGTAATGGCAGGTACACCGACGGTACTATGTCGATGCTGCGACAAATCAGGCACTCCTTTCGCAGTTGAAGGTCGCTTCGGTGGACGCCGCTGCGCGCAGGGTCCCGCGTCTGCGAAGGTTTACGCAGTCGAGCCCTATAACTACCGCTGGTTACTTCCGGCCAGCGACTGTTGCTCGCCCTTTGGTGCACGGCTTCGCGCATCATCGTATCCAGCGCGATAGCGCCCGATTACGCCGGTAGTTGGCCGCTGGTATGTCCGTTCACCGCGGTAGACCGGAAGTCGCCGTGGTCCGGTCAAACCGACGCGAATGATCCAAAGCGGACGTCAGCCGTACGCCTTGCAGCAATGACGCGAACCGTTAGTATCACGCGGAATGATCGCAATGTCCGCCCTGGGGCGTAAAGCAGACATACAACGACGTATCATGAGAAGTTGAGAGGAGACCCGTTACATGAGCATCGCCGATCCCAACAAAACGATCCTGACGGGCGAGAACCCGTTTATCCGCTTGAGCCCGAAGGACGGCGAACCGAACTCGACAGAGGCGAGCTATTGGCGGATCATTTTTTCGCCGGCTGGTCCCGGACACGTTCTCTACTTGAAGAGCGAGCTGACGGAAGGTCGCTGGCGCATTTACTCCGACAACATCGCGATGGCGCGGTGGCTGCAGTCTACTGTACAGGGCATGCTCAATGCCGAACTTTCCGACATAGCCATCCCTTGTGCGGACGCGCAATTCTCCAAAGCCGGAGATCCGCGCTACTTCTGGACTGAACATATCAAGTCGCACGGCGAAGACATCTCACTTACCTGGTTCGATATCGGCGAACCGCTGCTCATCCACTCGCAGCCGAACCAGATTCCCGACCGGCGCTACGGCGTGTGCACCGTGCTGATCCCGGCGCTCGGCACGCGTCTCGTCCGCAACGGCGTCGAGGCGCAGGGCCGATCCTGGCCGCGGGAGCGCGAGGGGCGGCCATTCTCGACGTCGGCGTTGGCATTCTCGGAAAGCTGGACGGAAGCGGTCTGAGGCGGAGCTGCCAATCAGTCTCCGCCTTCTCCGAGCCTTGCATCAGCCGGAACGTGCCGAATTGACGAGAAGGCGCTCCATACTGCCGGCTACGCACTCATGATCTCTGTACGTCCGCTCGTTGGTGTCTGCTGCTGGCACCTGGCGGACAGCGACATATTAGCGAGCCCGCTTTGCCGCCAGAAGCGGGCATTTCGGGTTGGCTTTTGACGGTGGGCTCAATTGGTCAGCGCAACACTCTAATTTTTTAGCAGAGCTGGAGTGTGGACAAGAAACAGCGACGTCGCATTTACTAGGCGGCGCCTATTGCCCGTGACGGTCAGCCACACCTGGCCTGTTCTCCCTTTCTGACCCATCGGCACACCGGCGAGTTTGGCCTCCGAGCGCCGCTTTTGATACGGCCTTGACATGCGCATAGCCAGACACCGGCCACCAAGTATGCTACTGACGGTTTAATTTCCGAGCCTTGGGGGTGCCCTTGAGCAACCAGCATTTAGAGCGGCGACTCGCGGCGATTCTGGTGGCGGATGTTGCGGGTTCTTGCCGCTTGATAGGAATCGACGAAGAAGGGACCGTAGAGCAACTCAAGGTTCTGAGAGCGGTCCTCTTTGATCCCAAAGTCACCGAGTATCGTGGACGCATCGTCAAGAACACGGGTGACGGCGCGCTTGTCGAGTTCGCTAGTGTGGTCGACGCCGTGCGATGTGCCGACGAAATTCAACGCGGTGTGGCCGAACGAAACGTTAACGTGCCACAGAACGAACGGATCGAGCTTCGCATAGGCATTCACGTCGGTGATATCATCATAGAAGAGCATGATATCTATGGTGACGCGGTCAATATTGCTGTGCGCCTCGAAGGGATTGCAGAACCGGGTGGCATCTGCATTTCCGAGGATGCCCGCCGACAGATTCGGGCCAAGGTCGGCCTCGATTACGACGATATGGGTTCTCGGACGTTGAAGAATATCGCCGAACCGATACACGTCTGGCGGGTTCGCGCAAACGGTCCAACCACTGCACTTAATGGTCAGACGGCATTCCGCGAACCACTTGCAGTGCGATCTGCTACTGGCACGGCTGAATCAGAATGGCCACCCCAGTCAATGGCCGGCGACCAAAACGCGCCGGCTCTTTCAGTGCTGACCGATCCGAGATCGCACCAGATGGTCGGGCGTGACGCCACACTCCAGTCGTTGGAACGGATAACCCAACGCATGCTGACCGGGCAGCGACAAATCGCTCTCGTCACTGGAGAGGCTGGAATCGGTAAGACGGCCTTCATCGAAATGGCCGTGGCGCAGTTAGCGCAGCACGGCGTCGATTTGTTGTACGGGCGTTGCACGGAGAGGTTTGGAACCGATGAAGTCTTCCTGCCCCTGATCGACGCTCTGGTAACCCGCTGTCGCGCGGCAGGTGGTGAAGAACTGCTGACGGCAATTCGTAACCATGCGCCAACCTGGCTGCTGCACATACCGGGCGCGGTCGATGCGGCCGAGCGTGCTGCGCTCCAAAGCGAAGTATTTGGCGCCACCCGCGAGCGCATGCTGCGCGAATTTTGCGATCTCTTGGAAGCGCTGAGTACAATTCGTCCGTGGGTCTTTGTTCTTGAGGATTTACATTGGAGCGACTTTGCAACGCTGGACATGCTGTCTCGCTTTGCGCGAGGCACTCGCAAGGCGTCGGTGCTGGTGCTGGGTTCTTATCGGCCGGCTGATAGTGCCATTGGCGGTCATCCAATCCGGCGGTTGCATCAGGATCTGGAGATCCATGGGTGTTGCACCGAGTTGCGACTAGATCGATTATCGCGCGCGGCAGTCGAGCAGTATGTTGCGCTACGATTTGGCGACAGCGCGTTCGCTCCAGCCATGGCCGGAGCCGTGTTCGAGCGAACCCAAGGGCAGCCCTTGTTCATCGCATCGCTGCTCAAGCATTACATCGATCAGCGAGCGGTCGTCGAAATGGACGGCGTCTGGCGCCTCTCATCGGAGAAGGCGATTTCTCAGGATGATGTGCCGGACGACTTGCTGAATATGATCACCTATCAGGTAACCCGCCTTACGGAAGAGGAGCGGCGGCTGCTCAACGTCGCCAGCGTGGCCGGTGTGGAGTTTTCTGCGGCGCTGGTGGCCGCGGGCTTGTTGCGCGACACCGTCGAGGTTGAACGTGACCTGGATACATTAGCCCGCAAGGACCATATGTTGGTCCGGGCGAGTGCAACCGACTGGCCGGATGGCACGTATTCGGGATCATATGCCTTCCGTCATATTCTCTATCAAAATGTCATTTATCAGCATCTTGCAACGGGAGAGCGCGTGCAATTGCACAGGCGCTTGGGCAATCGATTGGAAAAGGCGTTTGATCACCGCACCTCGGAAATCGCATCGGTGCTCGCGCTCCATTTTGAGCAAGGCCGCGATTTTGCAAGCGCCTTGCGCTATCTCGCACAAGCGGCGGAAAGTTCCGCCAAGCGCCTGGGCCACTCGGAAGCGGCCAGCTATCTGACGCGCGGTCTAAGTATTCTTGATCGCTCCGATGCGGCCGACCGGTTCCGGGCGCGCATTTCCGTATTGCGACAGCGTAGCCTGGCCCTTCGCTCAAGTGGCAATCTCGCCGGCTCCGTAAGTGATCTCAACGAAATGATTGCCTGCGCACGACAAGCCGGCGAGCTTCGGCAGGAGGTTGCCGGGCTGCTCGCGCTTAGTCGGTACTGCTTGCATGCCGATCGGAAAGCCTGCCTCAAGGCAGCTGAAGATGTGCTGGCCAGAAGCCAACACCTCGAGGATGACGCCTTCAAGGCTATGGTCCAAGGCAGCAGCGCCAGCATCAACCTGTATCTCAAGGGATGGCAGGACAAGGATGCCGCTCTTTGCACGAAAGCGATGGAGTTAAGCGAAGGAGCGCAAGACCACGGCACGCTGCTCCGTCGTTACGGGATCGAGGGCATTCTCGACTGTTGGAGGTCGCGGTACCAGGAATGTCGTCGCTCCGCCGCGCATGGCAAACGATTGGCAAGCGAGGCCGGAGATGTGTACGTCTTCGTCATTTTCAACATCCTGGATTCGACCGCGCTCATCCATCTGGGTAAGTGGCGGGAACTGCAGCTCGAAACCACGACGGCCATGGAGTTGGCGACGAAAAACGCAAACGCGCCGGCCAGTGCGTTGTGCCGTTTGACTCTGGCATGGATGCACGCCGAGGCGATGGATTTTGATGGAGCCCGGGCGCTCTGCGAAGGCGTCGACGACAGGATCCTCAACAGAAATCAATTCGCCTACTTTATTCATCGAGCGGTCTTGGCGAAGGCCTTCGTAGGACTGGGCGACCTGGGACAAGCAAGCAAACAATTCGACGATGTCCAGCACCGCCTCGAGGAGGATGGCGTCCCGCTGGACTTCACGATATTCACCCAACTCTATTATTGCCTGGGTGAATATTGTCTGCGGATTGCCGAATTGAATAAGGCGCGTAGTTGGGCCATCCAGCTTCGCGACTACGCCGCTCCGGCGCCCGATCGCAATCATCTGGCGCTCGCCCATGGTCTGTTGGCCCGGATTGCGTTTGCGGCAGGCGACTGGGAGGAGGCACGGGATCACTTGTCCCGCGCCTTGCCGATTGTCGACGATGCCGATTTTCCTCTCGCCGCCTGGAGAGTTTATAGCGCCGCTACCGAAATCTACATGAGTATGGGAGAAACCGAGGAGGCGATTAAATACCAGAACCGCTTTTCGACGGTTCTGCGCACTCTCGCGAAAAATTTTGATGCCGACGATTACCTGCACAAGTGTTTGTTGACGGCTGTGGCGACGTATACGGCTCGATGGGGTCTTGCCGTCTAACGCCTGTTTGCCCTGCGGTTCTTAACCTGCTCGCTGCCACGCGGAAGTTAATGCTGCCGCAGCAATCTTTTGGTGCCTTCGTTCTGCGCGCGACGGATGCGACAAATCAACCCGACGGGCAACTCAGTTCTTATTTTCAGAAATCATGTCAAGTCTAAAAGTTCTGAAAAACAAAAATATTCCACTTCCCTTCGACCCCAAATCACCAGCACATTCTCACCCATCCCGTCCCACTCAGAGGGGCGTTGGCCATCGTCACAACGAGGGGCGGGTCGCGGTGGACGCCTGGTTCACGTCTGACGACGGCGTGGATTAAGCGTACGGCAAAACCGTGTGGTCCTGGCGCCCGTTGCAGGCGTCAAGCTGTCGGAGAAGCGCAAGCGGAAACGGCAGTGACGGAGTCAACCAAGAACTCGTCTCCGGGGAGATCACGGCATAAGCCGTAAAGCCATTGCGCAGGGAATGTCGGATGTTCTCCGCTGCCCTGTATGCTCGTGTGCAGCCTACTTAGCACTAACCGCACACGGGACCGCGGGTGCAGCGCGCATCCGGCATTCCCTGCGCCCTCTGATTTTCGAGGGTGAAGAATTTTCCATAACTCGGGCGCATCGCGTCGCGAGAATGCGAAACTATTTCCACGTCGTCCCGGCGAAGGCCGGGACCCATAACCACAGGAAGAAGTTTTGCGAATGGTCTCTGCTACCGAGCTTCATAGAGAGATCACGCGGTATGGGTCCCGGCCTGCGCCGGGACGACGGCGCTCTTTAAAATTCGAATCCGTTGCAACGCACCGGCTGCACCGACCCCGCTAAACCGGCTCGTAGCTCTCCGTCGCGCAGGTGTCTTCCGCCTCGACGTGGCGGCGATCGAAAATCGTGCCGTTGGAAATCGTGATACGATAGGTTTGCGTGCCGAGCGGCTTGCCGTTCACCGAGGTCAGATCGGCCTTGACGCAGGCGGTCCAGCCCGTTCCGCGCAGCTCGGGGCGTGGCGTCGAGACCTGCACCCCCCTCGGATTGGACGCCGCCAGGAACACCGAATCCAGTTTTTCGCTGAGCAGACGCTTGACGTCCGGCGGTGCCTCGAGCGACGGCGGTTCGGGTGCTTTGGCGCGCATGAATTCCGGCACCGGCGAGCGGACGTCGGCAAAGCCGCAGCCTGCCAGCACAAGCGCAACGCCCGCGATCAACGCAATGTGAACAATGACCCGCCCCATCGCCGGCTTTCTACCCCGGGACGGCGAAAATTGCGCCCCCCGGCGGCGATCAAATTGTGCGGCCGATCGGGCCATGCCGATCAACATTTGCTGAACAGCGCATCCGGACAGGCTATCATGGCCCGGATACCGATCCCGGGATTGCCATCATCCCGACGGAACGTAGCCGAACAGGATGGCGAAGAAAGCAGGGGCGATGAAGACCATTACGATTGCGGCATTCATTCTGGCGTTGCTTGCGATGCCGGCGCACGCCCAGGGCCGGCGACAGCAAGGGGGTGGTGAGGAAACGAGAGCGAAGCAGGACACCAAGCCGAAGGTGGACGAGAAAGCCTACAAGGCTGCGCTCGATCGAATTCCCGAACCGAAGGAAAAATACGATCCCTGGGGCGTCGCGCGCCCGGCGGAACCCGCCAGGAAATCCAAGTAATCCAAGAAATCCAAGTAATCCAAGTAAACCAAATTGATTACATCAATCGCGTTGGCTTTATGCCTGCGACAAATTCGTCGTTGAACTGAGTCTGTGTCCCACCTCACACTGCCTGACTTGCTTGAACCTTTACCACCAAGACCTTGACCAATTTGCAGCCTGCATTGCCGGAGGTGGCCCCATGTTTCGTCACGCGCTTTTCCATCTGGTGTTTCCGGCGGCGCTGCTGCTGGGCGCGCATTCCGCCTCCGCCGAAAGCCGTCTCGCGCTGGTGATCGGTCAATCGGCCTATAAAGCCGTTCCGGCGCTGCCCAATCCGATCAACGACGCCAAGGCGGTCAGCCAGATGCTGATCGATTCCGGCTTCGAGGTTTCGACCGCTTCCGATCTGTCGCAGAGCCAGATTCGCGATCAGCTCTCGGAGTTCGCCGGCAAGGTCGCGTCCAAGGGCGGCGATTCGATCGCGCTGGTGTATTACGCCGGACATGGCGTGCAGATCGACGGCGAGAATTTTCTGGTGCCGGTCGACATCGATCCGAAGCGGGAATCCGACATTCCGATCCAGGCGATTCGGCTGAACGACGTCTTGAACACGCTGACCTCGGCGCCGAGCAAGATGCGTATCCTGCTGCTCGATGCCTGCCGTAACAATCCGTTCCCCAGCATAGCCAAGAGTGCGGGCGGCGGGCTCGCGATCATCGACGCCAAGATCGGCGCGCCGAATACGTTCCTGTCGTTCTCGACCTCACCCGGTGCGGTGGCCGAGGACGGCACGGGCAGCAACAGTCCCTACACCACCGCGCTGATCGCCGCGGCCAAGGAAACCAACATTCCGATCGAGGAAACCTTCAAGCGCACGCGCGTGTCGGTCAACAAGGCGACCGACGGTCGGCAGACGCCGTGGGACAGCTCCTCGCTGACCGAGGATTTCAGATTTTCCGGCACCCCAGTGGCCGGCCCGAAGCTGGCCGCGACCAAGAAAACCGTCGAGGAGTGGACGCGCGAATTGAAGGGCAAGCCGGTCGAGGCCGCGAATGAAATCATCGTCGCCGATGGCACCGATGAATCCTACGAGGCGTTTGCCAATCTGTACGCGCAGACTCCGCTCGGTGCGCTGGCCCGCGACTGGCTCAATCGGCACAAGCGCATGGTGGCGTGGAACAATGCGGTGATCGCAAACACCGCGGCGGGCTATCGCGCCTTCCTGACAAGATTCCCGGACAGCGATTTGACGCCGACCGCGCGCACGATGGAAGAACGCCTGCGCAACCGTCCCGAGATCATCCCGGCGGTGGCGGTGAGCGGTGGCGCTACGCCGCAGAACGTCGCGCTGACCTGTCCCTGCACCCCGCCGGCGTCAGCGCCGCAGCTGAAGAAGAACAATACGCCGATCAAGCGCGTCGATCCGGATCCGCCCAAGCGCGTCGAGCGTGCGCCGCCGAAGCGGGGGCGCGGGCCCGACTACTATGATGATGAAGTGGTCTATCGCCGCCCGCCGCCGCGCGAGGTGTATGAGCCCGTCGGGCCGCCCGTCGGCGTAGGCATCGGGATTGGCATCGGTGGCGGCGGCTATGGCGGCGGCGGTCATCAGGGCGGCCGGGGTAGATACTGAAGCGGCAATCACGTAATCGATCTTGCAGGGGAGCGCCGCGCGTGCGGCGCTTCTCCTTGCGGAGATAGCATGCGAAGCCTGATCGGCCTGTTCGCCTCGCCCTCGTTGTCGCGCTGCTGGTGCTCGCGGCGTGGCGCTGGCACCGCCGCCGTCGTGCGAAACGTTATCGTGCTCTGTTTGAGAATCCCATGTAGCGCAGCGTAATTGCGGATGTTCGATTGAGCACAAGCGGTGCTTGCGCATGCATTCGGATTTCGATTACGACATTGCCCCGGGAAACGTGCTGGCACGGTTTTCCGGCATTGGTGCCGGCTTTCGCTGTCATGCGCCAAGGGAGAGCATCATGAAGACGACTGTTTCGATCCTGTTTGCGGCGGCGTTTACGCTGTCATCCGTTCCGGCGCATGCCGTCGTGCTCGATCTGTCGACCATGACCTGCAAGCAGTTCGTCGATGGTGGTGATGACACCATCAAGATGGTGCTGACCTGGATGGACGGCTGGTACAAGGGCGACTCCGACGAGGCGATCATCGACACCGACGTGTTCGTCGAGAACGCCAAGAAGTTCGGCACCTATTGCGGAAAGAATCCGACAATGAGCATCGTCAATGCCGCTGAATCGGTCCTCGGCAAGTAACGCCTGAATAACTACAGCATCGCGAACGCGCTCGAGACCATCGCCACCGGCTTGTTGTCGGTGGCGCTGGAGAGCGTGACGCGGCCGAAGCTCATGGTGCGCCCGAGGCGAACAACGCGCGCATCGGCCAGCACGTCGGAGGCGGTGACCGCGCGCATGAAATGCGTGGTCTGATCGACCGTCGTCATCGGGCGATAGCCGCGATTGGCGGCGACGTTGGCAATCACCATCGCGGTGTCGGCAAACGCCATCAGCGCCTGGCCGGAGACAACGCCGCCATTGCGGCACAGCCGTTCCGAGAACGGCATGCGCAGGATCGCACCGGGCTGCCAGTCGGCCGATCCACCCGGCGGCGGGGTGAAGTCGAAACCCTCGATCGACAGATTGAGGTCAAGCACCCACGGTGCAAACACCTCGTCCAGCACCCGCTTTGCTTCCGTGATGCCGAATGCCGCGGTCTGTTGCTGTTGCATGAATGGTTGTTCCTCGGACGATATTTATCCGCCCATTGTAAGGGGCATTCGGCCGAAATGACCATGGCAAGCCCGGTCGGCATTCCCAAACGTCCGCCTGCATTGGCTTGAAAATGCCAGACTTGAGGGGCATGATCGCCGCTTCGGGGAGTGGGGCGCGTTCATGTTTCGCCGGGTGGTATTGATTTCGAGCCTGATTGCCGTGGGCCTTGCGCTTAGCGGCTGCACCAAATGCGGTCCGATCTGGGACGACTGGATGCAATCCCCCAAATCCTGCAAGTCGGACCGGCTTTGATCCACCGTGGGCGCGCGCTTGGCGGCGCGGCTGCGGCGGTGCTATACCGCCCGAAAACGCCGGGGGAGAGCGTCCCAAAGGAGAACCTGTTATGAGAATTCTGAGCGCGGCCGCGATGATGGTGTTGCTGATGGCCCCCGCTTACGCGCAAATGCCCAATCTCAACCTGATGCCTGAAGTCGCCACCAGGACTCCGGAGGAGAAGGAACAGGATGCGGTCAGGGATAAGGCCTACAAGGAATCGCTGAAGAAGATTCCCGACTCCAAGGCCTCTTCCGATCCGTGGGGAACCGTGCGCAGCAACGACACGCCCAAGGCGGCTGCGCCAGCCAAGCCGAAGACCGGCAGTGCGGCCAATACCCCTCGCTAGCCGAAAGCCCCCATAGCGCAGACTCGGAATCGTTCTCCGCCGGCCCTATATTGAACGTGTCGTCATGTGTTTCGGAGTTGCGGCATGGTCATGCGCCCGCGCGATCTGGCCAGCCGGATGGCCACCCGGCGCAAGCCGGATGATGGCTATCTGCGCGAGACCCTCACGCTGCCGCGCGAGGTAGCGCGGACGAGGGCGCGCGATTTCCTCAGCCGCTATCCCAAGGCGGCCTATTTGAGCGCGGTCGAGAGCTGGCGCGAACTACCCGGCGGCGACATCGAATTCACGATGCGGCGGCTTCCCAGCGCGGACTAGAAAATCAGGCATTGGTCGCAAGTCTAGTGCTGCGGGCCAGCACTTGGAGCCCAGCGCTTGTTCGCGGCCACCGCCAAGGCGGCCGGTTGGTCGTCGAGATGGTGCTGGCAATGCAGGGAACGGCGAACTAGCCAGATGCGCTTTTTTTCCGCTCGCGGTTGATCCGCAGCTGTACCCGTCTCACCGCGAGCAGATAGAGTTTGGCTTCGGTTTTGCCGGTGACGACCCTGTCGTCAATCCGGAATTGCCATTTCCAGATACCCGGAGCAACCGCAGTCACGGTATATTCGACGCCCTTGTAGATCATGAAGCAGCCCTGTCCGACCCAAGCCGCATTCAATCCGAGATTGTCACTTTAGATTGTAAATATTATTTGATGCCCGTTGAGGGAATGGGCGGGTGCGGGGCCCCGAACTGGGAGGTCGCTCCGCGCCCGGTGTGCCTGAGCTCGCGGTCAATCTTCAGCTGAACGCGGCGCATCGCGAGCAGGAGCAGTCTCGCTTCCGTTCTTCCCGACCTGACGAGGTCACCGATCCGGAATTGCCAGTTCCAGATCCCCGGGGTTTCCGATCTTGTCAGCGTATATTCTATACCTTTGTGATTCATAGGGAATCTCCCCATACGCCAACTGAATTAACTGAGTTGGGCGGGCAAAGTTTCCATTTGTCCGATAGCGTACTTTGCGGTCGTCTAACGATAAAGCGCGCCTGTGACACGCGGTGATCGCTATGCGAGGGGCAATCCCGCGTTCGGCAGTTGGGGTGGCCAAGCCGCCTTGCCGGCGCTCCCACGAGCCGCGGCTTGTTGCTTGCCGGCAGCGACCTGGAATGCCCGCGGAGGCAGTCTTTGACCTTCCTGACCTCTCCAAAACGCACCGCGCCGCGCAAGCGGAATATAGTCGCTTGGCGGCGCAGGCTTATACCCCGAGTGATGCAATGTCCCAGGCAGCAATATGTCTTGGCGGCCCTGCAAAAGGTTCAACGTCTGCTGTTAAAAAATCGATGCTGAAACGAAGCGATCGCTGCCGCCGTATCTGTCTGACGGTGGGGTGGTCCTCCAGATTATTCCCCGCTGTCGGCGACCCCGTCTGTATGGCCCCATGCGGCGGGGTCGTTTTGCTCTGGCGACGCGACCGGCGCGGCGGCTTAATCGAACGTGACGCCGATGCGCTTATCCTTGCGCCAGACGATATGGCACGGCCGCTTCAATTGTTCTGATGGCACGAACAATGTGAAGCGGTCCGGGATGAACAGCGGGGTCACGACCTCAAGCGCTGCGCCGGAGGCCGAGAGATTCCGAACGGTGCAATCAATCCCGCCGCCGCCGAACTCGATGGTTCCGGCCTTCAACGTGCGACGCCGCGGTGCGATCCGGGTCTCGTCCATAGAATCTCATTATAGCACTGATTCACCTGCAAATGGATGGTGGGTCCGGGTTCGCGCGGGGGTAAGGCGCGAACACAAGGCGAAAAACTGGCGACCATCCGGTTGGGAACTTTGTTCTTGTCCGGAGAACTACGGGGGAAGGCCGCCTTGCGACGACGGCCTAGCGCCGCATTAAGGTTCGCTCGCCGGAGCCTTTGCGGATCCCGCCTTGAACGCATTTTTCAGGTCGCCCAAGAGGCCGCCAATGAAAGGCGGCCTCTTCAAAGCGTCGGTTACGGCAGGGTTGTCGCGATGTTCCTGATGGTACCGGTATGGAAGCGAATGACGGCTACGACATGGTGGTAAAGATCGCTCAAACGGCCGCCGCCGTTCACGGCGTCCAGTTCGTCGATGGTCAGTTCGCCGACGTTCAGTTCATCGATAGGCTTCTGGCCAATCTCAATCATGCGTCTCTCCTTTGATGGGGATTACGACAATCACGTTGCAAGGGTGCGCTCGGATGTTCCCGTTGGCTGTGACGGCTGGCACACTCCAAATCGCGTCGAGCGAAGGCACCGATCAATTCGCCGATCATTGCCGCACAAGTTGCGTTGAGCAGATACGCGGTCAGCACAGCTTCTCGCAACTGGCCGAAATAGGACGTCAGGCATTGTTGGATGGCGCTGGCGGCGTCCTCAAACAAAAGAGGCCGCCAAGCAAGGCGGCCTCTCAATTCCGGTTTGCCGGACCGGCACTATCGCATGTGCAGGGTCATCTTCTGCGGCGATACCAGCGGCTGGTGCACGGCGTCCAGCAAGCGGGCGCCCAAAGCCTTCAGGTACGCGTCGACGATCCGGTCGAGGATGGCACCGCCGCTGACCTGTTCGAGTTGTTCAAACGACATTTCGCAGATTTCGTTGTTGAGTTCGGTCATGTCCGTCTCCTGTTTGCGTGGGCAGGACCATTCCCGCCACCCTGGATGTCAGGGATAGGCTGACCCTCGACGCACCGCTGTGATGACCGTCACACGACGGCTCAGACGCAAAATCGCGAAAACAACCCCATGCAAAGTAGAATAGGCCCCGCCGAGGATGCCGAGTCGGGTACTGGCCGAAATGGGACACCCGTGAAGGCAAAGTAGCCACTCAAAAGCACAACGCCGCCAAGCTGAATAATGCTTGGCGGCGCTGCACCCGAGCTGGAAATTGCAATGCCCCAGCCTGGAGTATACGTCCGGGACAGGACAAGGTTGCTGAAAAGGGACACAGAATTTCGGGAACAAGTGGCAATGGGCGGAGTTGTGAAGGCGCTGCCAGTCCCAATTGCCCCGGCAGCACAAGCGGCCCCAGTGCCTCTTCCCCGAGGCTGGGGCCGTTTCTTTGGGCGCGCTTAAGACGGCTTCGAGGGCACGGCAAGCGCCAGTGCTTCGATAGCCAGTTTCCCGAATGATGGTGGCAGCGCGCCCTTTGCTGGTGAGAGAGACAACGATCAGGATAGCAATACGCTGGCTGCGGGTTGGATGCGCAACAAAGTCGTTCGCGAAATCAATGTGCGGTTATTGGTCGAAGGGAAGATGGACCGATAGAGATCGGCAAACTTGATCAAAGTTGCTCGAGGCCAAAAGCAAAAGGAAGTCTTGGAGGACGATGACGAAGAAGGGGCCGCCAATGGAGGCGGCCTCGGAGCCTTGTTCACGGTCGGAGAACGGGCAGTGCCGACTCGGGCGGCCTCGTTTACGCGACGGGCGGGTAGCTGGGTTTCGGAAGGCTGATTGCACTCGAATTGATGACGCCCTTCGAAATGACTTTACCCCCTGAGACCGATTCAAGCTCATCGTCGGTCAGTCGCTCCGCATCGGTCAGTTCGCGAATTTCATTCTGGTTGTTCATGGTCCCGCTCCGCGTTACGGCGCACTTGTGCGCCGTTGATCTGGAGCGAGTATGCCGGGAGGGCGGCCTTACTTTTCTAGGCTGGTTCTGGTGGTTGAAGTCCAGGAGAGGAAAGCCACTCGTTTATGTGAGAGGCCGTCTCTAGCTGCCTGATCTTCCTGAGCAGCACTTCCTTCTGAGGACCAGGTTTGAGCTTGGTTACCTGTGCTTCTAACCGGGCCTTCTCAGCTGCAATTCGATGTTCAAATGTGTGAGGAACGGATCGGCGACGCTGCATGATACAACCTCGTTGCTGACGGGTCCTAACCGTAGGGTTTGCATGTCCGATCCTATAAAATTCCGATCCCGGACGTCGGTTCCGAAGTGAACACTCCAAAAAAGGCCACTGCGCATTTCAACTTCGGCCACTAGGGGTCGAAACAGGCCAGTACCGGCCGGTTCGGCCTACCCATTTAGGGGGATGAACAGAGCGCGGCAACATCGCGGCGCTGGTGAGGGCCAAAAGGGGCCACCTCAAAAATCACAAGGGATCATTAACTTAGAATGGGGGCGAGAGGGGCCAGTACCGCTCTCTCTGAAAGAACATATTGCGAACAGAGAACAAAGGTGGTACAAGCATTCACCGTCAGTCGAATCCCCTGAGATCCTCGTCGTCCGTTTGTCCCGCTAGCGAATCCCCGCCATAAGGAGCACCCATGTCCGCCACTGCCCTGCGTATCGTCGAAGGATCCTCCATGGATAAGACCAAGGCCCTGTCCGCCGCGCTCTCCCAGATCGAGCGCCAGTTCGGCAAGGGTTCTGTGATGAAGCTGGGCAAGAACGATCGCTCGATGGATATCGAGACGATTTCGTCGGGCTCGCTCGGGCTGGACATCGCGCTCGGCGTCGGCGGCCTGCCGAGAGGCCGCGTCGTCGAAATCTACGGGCCGGAATCCTCAGGCAAAACCACGCTGGCGCTGCATACGGTGGCCGAAGCCCAGAAGAAGGGCGGCATCTGCGCCTTCATCGACGCCGAACATGCGCTCGACCCGGTCTATGCCCGCAAGCTCGGCGTCAACATCGACGAGCTCCTGATCTCGCAGCCCGACACCGGCGAGCAGGCGCTGGAAATCTGCGACACGCTGGTGCGCTCGGGTGCGGTCGACGTGCTGGTGGTGGATTCCGTCGCCGCCTTGGTGCCGAAGGCCGAACTCGAAGGCGAGATGGGCGATGCGCTGCCCGGCCTGCAGGCGCGGCTGATGAGCCAGGCGCTGCGCAAGCTCACCGCCTCGATCAACAAATCCAACACCATGGTGATCTTCATCAACCAGATCCGCATGAAGATCGGGGTGATGTACGGCTCGCCGGAAACCACCACCGGCGGCAATGCGCTGAAGTTTTACGCCTCGGTTCGCCTCGACATCCGACGCATCGGCGCGATCAAGGAGCGCGATGAAGTCGTCGGCAACCAGACCCGCGTCAAGGTCGTAAAGAACAAGCTGGCGCCGCCGTTCAAGCAGGTCGAATTCGACATCATGTATGGCGAGGGCGTCTCCAAAATGGGCGAAATCCTCGACCTCGGCGTCAAGGCCGGCATCGTCGAGAAATCCGGCGCCTGGTTCTCCTATGACAGCCAGCGGCTCGGGCAGGGGCGTGAGAACTCGAAGGCGTTCCTCAAGGCCAATCCCGACATGACCGCAAAGATCGAGGCGGCGATTCGCCAGAACTCCGGCCTGATCGCCGAACAGATTCTGGCTGGTCCCCCCGAGCGCGACGCCGACGGCGAAGAGCCGGCCGACGAGTAGGATTTTCCGGACCTCGGATCGCATGATCCGGGTTTCGACATAGCGGGTGCTGAGGACGTTGAGTTGCCGACGTCTTCAGTGCCCGTTTTGTTGTGTGTAGGCGGGTGACGAACATGACGCGGTTGGTTTTGACATCGAGCGATTCGGCGGGCGGGTGCCTGCTGCGCGCCGGGGTCGGCGATATCGTAATTCCATTTGGCTTCCGGCTCGTCTGGGGCGAATTGCCATCCGACGCGAAGCTGGAAGCCATGTTGGGGCCGGGCTTACTGGATCGTTTTCTACCGCACCGGCTTGGCAAGTTTCATTCGGAAGAGGTGGGGCCGCTTGATCTCTGCGAACGCTGCGAGACCGTCGAATTGTGGTTCGACCTCGAGCCGAACGCACAGCTCTTGCTCATTCAGCTTCTCGATTGCCTGAGTTCGCGCAAGAGTATCGTCTCGAAACTGAGCTTGTATCAGGCGGACGTCGACATTGCCCAACAACATCCGGAAACGATTTCGGAATGGAAGCCGCCCGGCATTAGAATCCAAATTGAGCATACCGAGGCGGCCAGTATGGCTTGGCACGCTTATCGACAGCCGACGCCGCGGCATTGGGCTGATTTGCTCGATAAGGATCTCAGCGCTTTGCCGCAGCTTCGGCAGACCGTGATGGAATTACTCGAAGAACTACCCAGGCCTGCAACCGGCCTAGGCGCGACCGAAATGCGAATGCTGGAACTGGTCGCGGCCGGCGACGTAACTCCGTTCGACCTTTTTCCGGGCCACAACAAGCAAAACACGCGGCGAGTGTTCGGCTATTGGGAGGTCGGCGCGCTGCTGGACGGCTTGGCTCGCGGTCCGGCACCTGCCGTAGCCGGCCTCGAGGAGGGACCGTTTACGGACGAGATGCATGATGACGCTGACCGTCTCGTGCGATACAGAAAGAGCAAACTGTCGCTGACCAAGCTCGGCGAGGCCGTCTTGGCGCAGGCTGAAGATTTCAGCCGGCACAATCCGATGCACCGCTGGTGGGGTGGGACGGAATTGACCAATGACAATCTGTGGCGCTGGGATCCGGTGAACCGCGCGTTGGTCGCGCCCTGATTTGTAGGATGGGTATCGCTGCGCTCCGACGAAGCTTACTCCGCTGCCTGCGCGTAATCCTCCACCGGCGGGCACGAGCACACCAGGTTGCGGTCGCCATAGACGTTGTCGACGCGGCCGACCGGGCACCAGTATTTGTCCGTCCGCGACGTGCCGGCCGGGAAGCAGCCCTCGGCGCGGCTGTAGGCGCGGGCCCAGGCATCGTCGGCGATGTCGTGCACGGTGTGCGGGGCGTGGCGCAGCGGCGAGGCCTCGATCTTCCAGCGGCCGCTTTCGACCTCGGCGATCTCGTTACGGATCGCAATCATGGCGTCGCAGAAGCGATCCAGCTCCGCCTTCGATTCCGATTCGGTCGGCTCGATCATCAGCGTGCCCGGCACCGGAAAGCTCATGGTCGGAGCATGGAAGCCGTAGTCGATCAGCCTTTTCGCGATGTCGTCGACGGTGACGCCGCTGGTCGCCTTCAGCGGGCGGGGATCCACGATGCATTCATGCGCGACGCGGCCTTTTGCGTTTTTGTACAGCACCGGAAAATGCGGATCGAGTTTCGCCGCGATGTAGTTGGCGTTGAGAATCGCGATCTCGGTCGCCCGCGTCAGGCCTTCGCCGCCCATCATCAAAATGTAGATGTAGGAGATCGTCAGGATCGACGCCGAGCCGAACGGGGCGGCCGACACCGGCCCGATCGGATGCGGGGTAGCGCCATCGGTCGCGGGATGGCCGGGCAGGAACGGCGCGAGGTGCGCCTTGACGCCGATCGGTCCCATGCCGGGGCCGCCGCCGCCATGCGGAATGCAGAACGTCTTGTGCAAATTGAGGTGGCTGACGTCGGCGCCGTAATCGCCGGGCCGCGACAGGCCGACCTGCGCATTCATGTTGGCGCCGTCGAGATAGACCTGTCCGCCATGGCAGTGCACGATGTCGCAGATATCGCGGATATGCTCCTCGAACACGCCATGCGTCGAGGGATAGGTGATCATGATCGCGGCGAGATTTTTCGAATGCTTCTCGGCCTTCGCGCGCAGATCATCTACGTCGACGTCGCCTCTGATGTCACAGGCGACCACCACCACGTCCATGCCGACCATCGCGGCGGAGGCCGGGTTGGTGCCGTGCGCGGAGGAGGGGATCAGGCAGATTTTGCGATGCGGCTCGCCGCGCGCGGCGTGATAGCCGCGGATCGCGAGCAGCCCGGCATATTCACCCTGCGCGCCGGAATTCGGCTGCAGCGAAATCGCGTCATAGCCGGTGATGTCGCACAGCCATTTTTCCAGCCGCGCAAATAGCGCGTGATAACCCTTGGCCTGTTCGTTCGGAGCAAACGGATGCAGGCTGCCGAACCCGGCCCAGGTCAGCGGGATCATTTCCGCCGTGGCGTTGAGCTTCATGGTGCAGGAGCCGAGTGGAATCATCGCGCGGTCGAGCGCGAGATCGCGATCGCTGAGCTTGCGCATGTAGCGCAGCAGCTCGGTCTCGGAGCGGTGGGCGTGAAACACCGGATGGGTCAGGAACGCGGTGGCGCGCTTCAACTCGGGCGGAAGGTCCTCGCGTACGCCAATCTCGATTTCCGCGTAGGACAATTTGCCGCCGAACGCGCGCCACACCGCCTCGATCACGGCCGGCGTCGTGGTCTCGTCCACGGCAATGCCGAGCGTGCCGTCACTGATCCGCAGATTGATCCTCTCAGTGCGGGCGCGCGCGACGATCTCGTCCTGCTTCGCAGCAGTCGTCACCGTGACGGTGTCGAAGAAATTCTGTGACGCCGGCGCAAAGCCGAGTTTTGTCAGTCCCGCCGCCAGCACGGCGGCGCGCCGGTGCACCTGGCGCGCGATCCAGGTCAGGCCTTCGGGGCCGTGATAGACCGCGTACATCGAGGCGATCACCGCCAGCAGCACCTGCGCGGTGCAGATGTTGGAGGTGGCTTTTTCGCGGCGGATGTGCTGCTCGCGGGTCTGCAGCGCGAGGCGATAGGCCGGCTCGCCGCGCGAATCCACCGACAGCCCGACGATGCGGCCGGGCAGCGAGCGCTTCAGCGCGTCGCGCACCGCCATATAGGCGGCATGCGGTCCGCCATAGCCCATCGGCACGCCAAAGCGCTGCGCCGATCCGATTGCAATGTCCGCGCCGAGTTCGCCGGGCGAGGCCAGCAGCGTCAGCGCGAGCAGATCGGCGGCGACGACGGCAAGCGCCCCCTTGGCGCGCAGCGACGCAATCGCGGGGCGCAGATCACGCACTGCGCCGGAACCGCCGGGGTATTGCAGCAGCGCACCCAACACGTCCGCCTTGTCGAGATCGGCGAGGGGATCGCCGACGATCAGTTTCCAGCCCAGCGGCTCGGCGCGGGTGCGGAGCAGCGCCAGCGTCTGGGGATGCACGTCCGCATCGACGAAGAACGATTTGCTCTTCACGCCAGAGAAGCGCTCCGCCAGCGCCATCGCTTCCGCGGCGGCCGTGGCTTCATCGAGCAGCGAGGCGTTGGCGACGTCGAGGCCGGTGAGATCGCAGATCATGGTCTGGAAGTTGAACAGCGCCTCCAGCCGGCCTTGGCTGATCTCGGGCTGGTACGGCGTGTACGCCGTGTACCAGGCCGGGTTCTCCAGGATGTTGCGCTGGATCACGGCGGGCAGAATGGTGCCGGAATAGCCCTGGCCGATCAGCGAGGTGAACACCTGGTTCTGCGCGGCGAGTTCCCCCATATGCGCCAGCGCTTCGGTCTCGCTCAACGCGCGCCCGAGATCGAGCGGCGTCTTCTGCCGGATCGAGGACGGCAGCGTCTGGCTCATCAATTCGCCGAGGCTCTTGGCGCCGACGCTCTCCAGCATCGCCGCGATGTCGCGGGGTGAGGGGCCGATGTGGCGGCGCACGAAATCGGTGGCGGCCTCGTTGGTATGCTTGAGCGGCGCGTTCATGGCTATTCCTCTTTATTCGCCGTCATGCCCCGCGAAGGCGGGGCATCCAGTAATCACTGGCTTCAGCGGTTGAATCGAGATGTCACGGCGTACTGGATCGTCCGCCTTCGCGGACGATGACACCGGATATGTGGTTATGAAGCGCTTCATCTTCTCACGCGGTGTGCTTGGCGTAGGCGGCCTCGTCCATCAGGCCATCGAGTTCGCTCTTGTCCTTGATCTTCAGCTTGAAGAACCAGGCCTTGCCGGCGGCGTCGGAATTCACCAGCGCGGGTTCGGCGGCGAGTTCCTCGTTGACTTCGAGCACGTCGCCGGAGATCGGCGCGTAGACGTCGGAGGCGGCCTTGACGGATTCGACCACGGCGGCGGCCTCCGCCTTCTTCAGGCTGCGACCGACCTTGGGCAGTTCGACGAACACGACATCGCCAAGCTGCGACTGCGCATAATCCGTGACGCCGATGGTGGCGACATCGCCCTCGATGCGGAGCCATTCATGGTCAGTTGTGAACAAGATCGTCATGAGACTTCCTTCAGCGTTTATAGGTGTTGGGAACGAATGGCATGGGCGCGACCTGCAGCGGCAGGCGCTGGCCGCGGACTTCGGCGAAAACTTGCGTGCCGGTTGTGGCGAGTGACGACGGCAGATAGCCCATCGCGACGGGGGCATTGAGGCTCGGGCCGAAACCGCCTGAGGTGACCTTGCCGATCGGCTGGGCCGAGGAGCTATCGGCAAACAACACCGCGCCTTCGCGCACCGGCGCGCGGCCTTCGGGCCGCAGGCCGACGCGGCGGCGCGCGGCGCCTTTTTCAAAATGGGCAATAATGGCCTCAGTGCCGGGGAAACCGCCGGCACGCGCGCCGCCAGTTCGCCGGCTTTTCTGCACCGACCATTCCAGCGCGCCCTCGACCGGGCTGGTCGTGGTGTCGATGTCGTGGCCGTACAAACAAAGTCCGGCCTCGAGCCGCAGGCTGTCGCGGGCGCCCAATCCGATCGGCAGCACGTCGCTGTTCTCCAGCAGCGCGGTCACCAGCGCTTCGGTGTGTTCAGCCGGAACCGAAATCTCAAACCCGTCTTCGCCGGTATAGCCGGAGCGCGAAACGAAGCAGTCGAAGCCCGCGACCTTGCGCGGACCGGTGTCCATGAATTTCATCCCGCCGACATCTGCACAAAACTTCGCCAGCGCGGATTCGGCCTTCGGCCCCTGCAGCGCGATCAGCGCGCGGTCGGCCAGCGAATCGATCATGCAGACATCCGAAAGGTGCGCGCGCAGATGCGCCTCGTCTTCGGCCTTGCAGGCGGCGTTGACCACCAGAAACAGATGGTCGCCGAAATTCGCCACCATCAGGTCGTCGAGAATGCCGCCATCGGGATTGGTGAACTGCGCGTAGCGTTGCCGCCCGGGCGCCACCGCCACGATGTCCTGCGGCACCAGCCGCTCCAGCGCCAGTGCGGCGTCCTCGACCTTGCCGGATTTCGGCCGTAGCGCGAGCTGGCCCATATGCGAGACGTCGAACAGGCCGGCAGCGCTGCGCGTGTGCTGGTGTTCCCGGAGCACGCCGGCGGCGTACTGCACCGGCATTTCATAGCCGGCGAACGGAACCATCTTGCCGCCGCGTGCCACATGGAGCGCGTGCAAGGGTGTGTGATGTAAAGGAGATTCGTCGCTCGCCAGCATCCCAAGGACCCTCCAGGGTTCGGGGACCAGCCCCCGAAAACCCAAAGAAAGCCCCATCTGTCGCTGTGCCTGAGAGTATTATCCCGTCGGCGGACACCCCTGGGCCAAAGCCCTTCGGCGTCTCTTTCCAGATGCTAGTCCGTCACGGGGTCCGTTTGCCTGAGAGTTTCCGGGGCGGTTGCTCCTTCGGCGCCGGCGCTTAAGCCGATCTCTCCCGACGTGACGTCTTGAACATAGGCAGGAAAACACGGCGCCACCATGGCTGTCAACGCACGGCGGCAGCTATCAACCAGTCTTGTGTGCTGCGGCAAGCCTATGATCCGCCTGCACAGTTTCTGGACACCGCCTTTGGCCTTGTCTAAAAGCGTTGCGCCGGCAGAGAAGGCTATTTGCGGCCTGACCCGGTCCTATTTCCGATTGGATGAACATGAGCGGCGTCAACGAGATCAGGTCGAAATTTTTGGACTATTTTGCCGAGAACGGCCACGAGATCGTGCCGTCGTCGCCGCTGGTGCCGCGCAACGACCCGACCTTGATGTTCACGGCGGCCGGTATGGTGCAGTTCAAGAACGTCTTCACCGGCATCGAGAAGCGCGCCTATCAGCGCGCTACGACGTCGCAGAAATGCGTCCGCGCCGGCGGCAAGCACAACGACCTCGACAATGTCGGCTACACCGCGCGCCATCTCACGTTCTTCGAGATGCTCGGCAATTTCTCGTTCGGCGATTACTTCAAGGAGCGTGCGATCGAGCTCGCCTGGAACCTGGTCACCAAGGGTTTCGGGCTGAACAAGGACAAGCTGCTCGTCACCATCTACCACGACGACGACGAGGCGGCGCGCTACTGGAAGAAGATCGCCGGCTTCTCCGACGACCGCATCATCCGCATCGCGACATCAGACAATTTCTGGGCCGCGGGCGATACCGGTCCCTGCGGTCCATGCTCCGAGATCTTTATCGACCGCGGCGAGCACATCTGGGGCGGGCCTCCGGGCAGCCCGGAGGAGGACGGCGATCGCTTCCTCGAATTCTGGAACCTGGTCTTCATGCAGTTCGATCAGGTGACGAAGGAGGAGCGCGTGCCGCTGCCGCGTCCCTCGATCGACACCGGCCTCGGGCTGGAGCGCATGGCCTGCATCCTGCAGGGCGTCGAGAGCGTCTTCGAAACCGATCTGTTCCGTCACCTGATCGATTCCACCGCGTCCGCGCTCGGGCACGGACCGGAGGAGCAGAACGTGGCGTCGTTCCGCGTGATCGCGGATCATCTGCGCGCATCGTCGTTCCTGATTGCTGACGGCGTGCTGCCCTCGAACGAAGGCCGCGGCTATGTGCTGCGCCGGATCATGCGCCGCGCGATGCGCCACGGGCAGTTGCTCGGCGCGCGCGATCCGCTGATGCATCGTCTCGTTTCGGCGCTGGTGCGCGAGATGGGCCAGGCCTATCCGGATCTGGTGCGAGGCGAAAAGCTGATCGAGGAAACGCTGCGGCTGGAAGAGACGCGCTTCCGCAAGACGCTCGAGCGCGGCCTGTCGATCCTCGACGAGAAGAGCAGTTCGCTGAAGAAGGGCGACATGTTCGACGGCGATACCGCCTTCACGCTGTACGACACCTACGGTTTCCCGCTCGATCTGACCCAGGATGCATTGAAGTCGCGCGGCATCAGCGTCGATCTCGCCTCGTTCACCGATGCGATGGAAAAGCAGAAAGAGAAGGCGCGTGCGTCGTGGGCGGGATCGGGCGATACCGCGAGCGAGACCGTCTGGTTTCCGCTGCGCGAAAAACTCGGCGCCACCGAGTTCCTCGGTTATGAAACCGAGAGCGCCGAGGGCGTGGTTTCCGCGCTGGTGAAGGACGGCAAGGATGCCGACAGCCTCAAGACCGGCGAGACAGGATCGATCGTTCTCAACCAGACGCCGTTTTATGCCGAGTCCGGCGGCCAGGTCGGCGACACCGGCGTGATGATCGGCAAGGACGTCAAGTTCCGCGTCACCGATACGCAGAAGCGGGCCGGCGATCTATTCGTGCATCTGGGCACGGTGGAGCAGGGCACGCTGAAGGTCGGCACCGCCTTGCAGCTCGAGGTCGACCATATCAGGCGCTCCTCGATCCGGGCGCATCACTCGGCGACGCATCTGCTGCATGAGGCGCTGCGCCAGGTGCTCGGCGACCACATCGCCCAGCGCGGCTCGCTGGTGGCGCCCGATCGCTTGCGATTCGATTTCGTGCACCAGAAGCCGATCACGGCGGAAGAACTCGCGCGCATCGAGGATATCGCCAACGAGGTGGTGCTGGAGAATGACGAAGTCACGACGCGCCTGATGGCGGTAGACGACGCCCGCGAGGCCGGGGCGCGCGCGCTGTTCGGCGAAAAATATGGCGATGAGGTGCGCGTGGTGTCGATGGGCAAGCAGGCCCGCGAGCAGGGCCAGAACACGCTCGGCTGGTCGGTGGAATTGTGCGGCGGCACACATGTGCGCCGTACCGGCGACATCGGCCTCATTTCAGTGACCGGCGAAAGCGCGGTTGCCTCCGGCGTCCGCCGCATCGAGGCGCTGACCGGACGTCATGCGCGCAAGCACGCCAACGACACCATGCAGCTTGCGAGGAATGCGGCCGGCGAACTGCGCACCTCGGTCGAAGAGATGCCGGCGCGCATTGCCGCGCTGGTGGAAGAGCGCAAGAAGCTCGAGCGCGACCTGTCGGATGCGCGCAAGAAGCTCGCGATGGGCGGCGGCGGAGGCAATGGCGCTGCGGCTGCCAGCGGCGTGCGCGAAGTCGGCAACGTCAAGCTCCTGGCGCGTGCGGTCGAAGGCGTCGAGACCAAGGATCTCAAGAGTCTCGTCGACGACGGCAAGAAGCAGATTGGCTCCGGCGTGGTTGCGATCGTCGGCGTCACCGAGGATGGCAAGGCCGGCGTGGTGGTCGGCGTCACCGCCGACCTGACCTCGCGCTTCAGCGCGGTCGATCTGGTCAAGATCGCCTCGGCGACGCTCGGCGGCAAGGGCGGCGGCGGGCGGCCCGACATGGCGCAAGCCGGCGGGCCCGACGGCGCCAAGGCGGATGCGGCGTTGTCGGCGATCGAAAAGGCGATGGCGGGCGCATAGTTGGTTACGACAATGCGCAGCGGCACGAGCGCAGGCCGGCGTTCGCCGTGCATGGAGGCGAGAATGAGGAGCACGCGATTTGCGTTGGGTTGCGTTTTCGCGTTTGGCTTGATCAGTGCTGCCTGCGCTCTGGAAACGTCCGCTCCGCTCTCAACGGTGCCGGGGACTCCACAAACAGCGCACAGCCACAACGGGCTCCGTATCGCGCAAGCCGATACTTCGAAGAAGTGTGATGCTGGCTTCTATTGGACCTGCTCCAAGTCCGGCTGCTGGTGCCAGCGGAAGGGACAAGTGTACTAGGCTCCCTCCTCAGCCCTTGCGCAGGAACACATAGTCCGCCGAGTAAGGCACGTTGAGGAAGCTGCCGACGGTCTCGCATGCGCCTTCGTGCTTGCCGCCTTTGGTGTTGATCCGCTGCACCGTGGTAACATCGGCGAGGACGCCGCTGCCGCGCCGGGATGTCACTTCGAGCTTCAGCCAAGGGATGTCGTTTGCGGTCGCGCCGGGGGCGTTGCCGGCGACCTTGGCGGCCACCGCGCTGCTGTCGCTGTGTTCCCAATTCGGTCCGGCGTAGTGGCGGCCGACGGTCTTGCCATCGGCGAGCAGCGTCGCGATCGGTTCGCGGAACGACCAGATCGCCTTGCCGTCGGCGCCGGCTTTGCATTCGTAGACCTGCGCGCCTTCGGCATGCAGGGTCACTACGACGCTTTGGCCTGGTGCGCCGATGGCTTCGGGAAGCGGTTCGGCGGCGCGTGTGGTCGCTGAACTCGCAAGCAGCAGGAGGGTAATCGCGGCAATCCGAAGAGGAGGCATGGCGATACTCCGAACTCGTCATGGCGAGAAGCGGAAGCTTCGCTCGCCATGACGTTGATAGTCTTGCCGATGACGAGGCGGCTTACTTCGCTGCCATCGCCTTGGTGAGGTTCTCCGCGACCTTGTCGAGGAAGCCGGTCGTGGAAAGCCAGCGCTGGTCGGCGCCGACCAGGAGCGCAAGGTCCTTGGTCATGTAGCCGGCCTCGACGGTATCGACGCAAACCTTCTCCAGCGTGTTGGCAAACTTCGCCAGTTCCTCGTTGTTGTCGAGCTTGGCGCGGTGCGACAGGCCGCGGGTCCAGGCGAAGATCGAGGCGATCGAGTTGGTCGAGGTTTCCTTGCCCTTCTGGTGCTCGCGGTAGTGCCGCGTCACCGTGCCATGCGCGGCCTCGGCTTCCACGGTGTCGCCGTCCGGCGTCATCAGCACCGAGGTCATCAGGCCGAGCGAGCCATAGCCCTGCGCCACCGTGTCGGACTGCACGTCGCCGTCGTAGTTCTTGCAGGCCCAGACATAGCCGCCGGACCACTTCATCGCCGCCGCCACCATGTCGTCGATCAGGCGGTGTTCATAGGTGATCTTCTTCGCCTCGAACTTGGCCTTGAATTCCTTGTCGTAGATGTCCTGGAAGATGTCCTTGAACCGCCCGTCATAGGTTTTCAGGATGGTGTTCTTGGTCGAGAGATAGACCGAGTAGCTCTTGGCGAGGCCCTGGTTGAACGAGGCGCGGGCGAAATCGGCGATCGAGTCGTCGAGATTGTACATCGCAAGCGCAATGCCGGCGCCCGGTGACTTGTAGACTTCGCGCTCGATCACCTGGCCGTCGTCGCCGACGAATTTCATCGTCAGCGTGCCCTTGCCGGGGAACTTGAAATCAGTGGCGCGGTACTGGTCGCCGAAGGCGTGACGGCCGATGATGATCGGCTTGGTCCAGCCGGGCACCAGGCGCGGCACGTTCTTGCAGATGATGGGTTCGCGGAACACCACGCCGCCGAGGATGTTGCGGATGGTGCCGTTGGGCGACTTCCACATTTCCTTGAGGCCGAATTCCTTCACCCGGGCTTCGTCCGGGGTGATGGTGGCGCATTTGACGCCGACGCCGACCTTCTTGATGGCGTTGGCGGCGTCGATCGTGACCTGGTCATTGGTCTTGTCGCGGTATTCCATCCCAAGGTCGAAATACATCAGGTTCACGTCAAGGAACGGGTTGATCAGCTTGTCCTTGATGTACTGCCAGATGATCCGGGTCATCTCGTCGCCATCGAGTTCGACGACGGGGTTGGTCACCTTGATTTTTGCCATGACGGAGGGGGCCTTTTTTGGAAAACCGCGCGTTTAGCGGCGGATGGGATGGTGGTGCCGTCGCTATAGCATCCGAAAACGCGGGCTGGAAGGCGATTGGCGGTGCGGATATGGCTGGTTTTCAGGCGAGCCCGAAACGCCGTTCCAGCCAGCTTCGCGCCTTGCCGGGTGGCATGGCGCGGATCACGGCGGCGGCGCTGCGGTTCTGCCGGTGCTGGATCTCGGCGATGTGCAGATAGAGCCGGGCGGCACGCCAGCTGCGGTCCGGATGGCAAAGCTCCAGAATTCTGCGCCACACCGCATTGGCATGGCTGGGATGCTCCGCGAAGCAGGCGCCCCAGAGAATCTCAAGCGCGTAGGCCTTCGATGCGTGGGGCTCAATTCGAGAGGCCAGATCAAGGCACTTTTTGAGTTCGCGCTCGGCAAAGACAAGCTTGAACGCTACGCCGATCGGCCACGCCATCACGGCCACCGTGCCATAGGCGTCATGGCATGATGGCGCCTCACGCGCGGCCTCTTCCAGGATAGACAGGGCCGCGCTTGGGTCCGCGTATTCCGCAACCGAGGCGAGAGCCTGAACGCGATACCACGCATCGGGGCAGCCGCGCGCCGCCTGCAGCGCCTTGGCGGTGTCGCTCGGCGCCAGCTGTCCCGCCCGCTGACGTCCGATCAGGGACGCATGTGAAGGCCTGGGCGTATGCGGACGGCGCTGTTGCTGCGAAGACATGAAGCTTTGTCGCGGTGCGCGCGGACGCGGTTCGCAGCAAGATTTCCCTCAGAACGCTGCCTGCGTCGCTGTTCCCGCCACCACATACCAGGTCACGAACAGGCCGCAGATCAGGGCGCCGGGCAGGCTGGAGCCGGTCCGCCGCCAGGTGAAGGTCGCGACCACGGCGCAGATCGCCAGTAGCGGCACGAACTGGATGGCGACGATGGTCGACAGCGGCACGAAGCCGGGATCTGGCAGCGGGTTGAACAGCTTTCCGGTCAACCAAAGCGTGCCGTATTGTAATACCAGCAGCACGATGAAGCCCAGCGTCAGCGCCAGGATGTTGGTGAGGTAAAGCCCGGCACGCCCCGCCGCCATGGTCGAGAAATTCCGGTGCAGCACATGCAGCGCCACCACGAAGAAGGCCGTGAACGGCACCAGGTAGATCAGGAAAATCATCGCTTGCTTGGCGCTCATCAGCTTCATCGCCACGATCCAGAACCGGAAGTCGATCTTGAAGGCGAGATCGGCCAGCCACAGCGCCGCATAACCGATCGCAACGGTGGCGACCGCGATGATGACCGACTGGCCGACAATACCGGCCCGGCTGGCCCGCTTGGGCGCGAACGGCATCAGGGCCAGCGTGATCAGGGCATTGATGACGGCCCAGACCATGATCTGGTTGGTAATCCCCTGCGGCAGCCAAGCCGACGGTTTTACAAAAGTGCCCGCCAGAGCGAAGGCTGGATAGTAGGTCAGCGCCGGGATGAACGCGGTCAGGATGAAGGCGGTGGTCCAGCGCCGGCCGTCTGCCGCCGAATGTGCCGGCATGGTGCCGTCGGCGATCTCGGGCAGCCGCAGGCGGGAATACATTTTGGCTTCCAGCAGGGCGTCGAAGGCCCCGATCAGGAGGGCGACAAAGCCGAGCAGGGCGATCAGCGTGCCGATTTCCTTGCGGAACCAGATCTGGTCGTCGACCGGCAGCGGCGTGCCGCCCTTCAACGTCTTGGCGAACCAGTCGAGGCTGTAGCCGATCGCTTCATGGGAGATGTGCTCGGCCGGGTGGGTGATGGCGGGGGTGTAGAGCACCCGCGCGGTTCCCTGGGCGATGTCGCCATAGACCTTGCCGGGCTCGACCGGTCCCTGGGTGCCGAACATCGCCCACAGCTTTGGGCTCTGGGCGACGTCGCGGGCCCGATCGACGCCCCACATCAGGGTCGAAAATTCCTCGTATTGGGCGAACACGAGCGCCGTGTTCCGCGGCCAGGTCGGGGTGCCGTCGGCGGCGAACGGCTTGCCGGTCGAGGAGCCCTCCAGCACCATCGACTTGTAGTCGTTGGGCATGGCTGTCGCCGCCGCCAGCACGGTCCAGCCACCCATCGAATGACCCTCGAGGCCGATATTGGTCTTGTCCACGAAGTCGAGGCTGCGCAGGTAAGCCAGCCCGTCCGGACCACCAAAACCGTTGGCGAAGGCGGGCGGGTCGCTATAGCCGTGACCGGTCTGGTCGAGGGCGAGGACCACATAGCCGCGGCGGGCGAACTCGATGGCAAAGCCGTCCTGGGTCTCGCGCGAATTGATGTAGCCATGGACCGCCAGAATCCCCGGCGCCGGAATCTGGGGCGTGGCGTTCGCGGGGATGTAGAGCAGGGCACTCATGGTGTTGCCCTTGGCGCCCTTGAACCTGACGTCCTGAATGCGGATACCGCCGGAGGTCTGGGTCAAATGGGCCAGCAGTCCGCCGGCCAGAATGAGGAGGAAACCGACAATCGCCAACGACCATCTGCCGCGCATGGACGTCTCCTCTTTTGGCCTCAGCCGTTGAACCGGCCGCCTGTTTGTTTGCAGCTTCGCTTTGAGTGTGATTGTTAGCCTATCCGAAAGCCGTGCGCGTACAAGCCGCGAGCGATCAAGCCCAATTCAGGCTTTGACCGAACTTTCGGAAACGCTACTAAGCCCGTTATCTGGCTTGAGAATTCTGGCCGCTGTTGTGGCCGGTCATCGAGACATGGAATGAGGTTTTGAATCAGGTGCTTCGCATCCTGATTCAAAACCTTCAGAAGTTGAATCAGCTTCTGAGCTTGAATCAGAAAGTGACGCGAGAAATGTCCGGGTCTGGGACTGATAAAACCAAGTCTGGTTTGGACTTAGCCGGACCTGTTGTGATCCTCGTCGAACCACAGCTCGGCGAGAATATCGGCATGGCCGCGCGAGCGATGGGCAACTTCGCTCTTTCCCGTTTAAGAATCGTGAATCCGCGCGACGGCTGGCCGAACGTCGCAGCGCAACGCGCGGCGGCGGGTGCCGACCAGATTCTGGAGAGCGCCGAATTGTTCGACACGGTCGAGCAGGCGGTCGCGGATCTGACGCTGTTGTTTGCGACCACCGCCCGCGCGCACGACCAGGCCAAGCCGGTGGTGGCACCATCAGATGCCGCGGTCGAGATTGTCGCTCATGTTGCCAACCGGGTCGCTGGCGGGGTCGGCATCCTGTTCGGGCGCGAGCGATACGGCCTGCAGAACGAGGAGGTCGCGCTCGCCAACCGGATCATCACCTTCCCGGTCAACCCCGGTTTTGCTTCCCTCAATCTGGCGCAGGCGGTGCTCCTGATCGGCTACGAGTGGTTCAAGCTGTCGACCGGCGGGGCGCTGCCGTTCGCGATGCCCGAAAGGTCCGAGCCGGCCTCCCAGCATCAGATGCAGGCCTTCTTCGACAACCTCGTTCGGGAGCTCGACCGGGTCGAGTTCCTGCGCCCGGCCGAGAAGAGGGACACCATGCTGGTCAACCTGCGCAACATCTTTACCCGGATGGACCCGACCAAGCAGGACATGCACACCCTCCACGGGGTTGTCATGGCGATCGCCGAGGGGCGCAAGGGTCCGGCCAAGGGCGGCGTGCTCGACGGCGAACAGGCGACCCGGTTGCGGGCGCTGCTGGCCGAACATAGCCAGGCCGCAGCCCCCTCCGAAAACGGAACCGTCCGCGGGCTGGCCCGGTTGCTGCGCCGGAATCCGACCGACGCCGAGCGGATGCTGTGGCAGGCGCTGACCCGGGACCGCCGGTTCGCTGGCCAGTTCAAACGCCAGACCCCGGTCGGCCGCCACATCCCGGACTTCGTCTCCTTCGTGCACCGGATCGCGATCGAGCTGGTCAACCCGACCGAGTCGGAGGCGATCGTCGCCGACCGCGCCGCGCGGCGGAGCTGGCTCGAGGCCCGCGACTACCGGGTGATCGAGATGCGGGTGGCGGACGTGGAGAGGGACCTTGACGCCGAGTTGGGGCGGCTGGAGGGCGCGATCTCCAGTTCGACTTGACCGTTGTCGTTGTCGTTGCCGGGACCGCGCGCATACACGCGAGCAGGGTACGAAACAACCGAAGGCTGTGACAACGATGCGCTCGATTGCTATTGTCCCCGGCGTGAATTCCGCCTGGGGGCATGATGCCGAAGAGTAAATACCGCGCGCTGGTCGGCGCGGCGACAATTTTGATGACGCTGATCGGTGCGTCGCATGTGTCAATTTCGAGTGTCCGCGCGGAATTGCCCCCGGCGGCGAAGTGCAACGGCGGTGCTGTCAGCCTGGACGATCGCATTGCGGCTTGCACGGCCGTGATCGAAGCGGCGACGGCCATGATGCCACACGTGATCGTTGCACACTTTCAGCGCGCCCGGCTTTATCTCGAGAAGGGAGAGGCGGACCGGGGGATCGCCGACTACAGTCGGATACTCGAACACGATCCGAACAATATGCGTGCCCGTCTTGGCAGAGCATCTGCCTACAGCGGGAAGCGCGACCTGGACGCAGCGTTCGCCGATTACGCGAAGGCCGTCGAACTCAATCCAAAAGATGTTTACGTCTATCTGGGACGGGCTAGCGCCTATCTGGCCAAGGGAGACATTGACGGCGCGATCGCCGACTATGGCCGCGTCCTTCAGCTTCATCCCGAAAATTTCACCGCATTTGTCAACCGTGCCTACGCCTACACTCTCAAGGACGAGCCGGACCGCGCCACGGCTGACTGCAATCGTGCGATCGCGATCAGCCCGGAGCACCACATCGGTCGATACTGCCGCGGCCAGGCTCACATGGCCAAGGGCAACATTGACCTTGCATTGGCCGAATTCAATCAGGCCATTCAGCTCAATCCAAGGGATACCCGGTCCTATGCTTTCCGTGCCAACGTCCTTGGCGCCCGAGGGGACCTCGAACAGGCGCTGAACAGTATCAAGCAGGCAATCGAACTTGCCCCGAACGATTTCCGTCCCCATCGCTGGAAAGGGTTCATCCACTTTCAGGCCGGGATGTTGTCGGAAGCCTTCGATGATCTCGGCCGAGCGTACGAGCTGAATCAGAAGGATCCCTATACGCAGCTGTGGCT
Organism: Bradyrhizobium sp. AUGA SZCCT0182; assembly: GCF_018130185.1. Lineage (NCBI taxonomy): Bacteria > Pseudomonadati > Pseudomonadota > Alphaproteobacteria > Hyphomicrobiales > Nitrobacteraceae > Bradyrhizobium > Bradyrhizobium sp. AUGA SZCCT0182. Next base: position 112,080 of record NZ_JAFCLY010000021.1, read on the forward strand.
CGATCTCGTGCGGCAGAAGAGTGGCCAACCGAGCCAGCTTAATGAGATCGCCAGGCAGCTTGACATGTCGCGATGGCCGGCTCCGATCGTCCGCCTATTTCTGGGCGAGATGGAGCCGGAGGCCGTGCTCGCGGCCGCGGACGATGCCAACGCTCGGAAAAAAAGAGAACAGGTCTGTGAAGTAAATTTCTACTCGGGCGAATTGGCACTGCTGCGAGGCGCAAGAGAAGAGGCCAAGCGGCTTTTCCAGTTCGCCGCCGCTGAATGCCCCAAAGACTTTATTGAGTGGCAAGCCGCCAACGCTGAGCTCAAAGCAATCGGGACGGCCCCGTGATTGGTGCTCAACTTACCGCGATCCAGATCGCCTCTAGCTGGCGCCGCCAAGCCGGAGGACTATCTCGCGAGCTTCAAGATCAGGAAGTCATCGTAAACGCCGTGGACCTTGTAGCGCGCGGGGCCGAAATCCCGAGCGCCTTCATGCGCGACGCCAGCGTGGTCGGCTTGAGGTCGAGCAGCTCGGCGGCGCCGCCGGCGCCGAACACCTTGCCGTTGCAGGCGGCAAGGGCGGCCAGGATGTTGGCGCGCTCGTGATCGCGCATCTCGGCTGACGTCATGACGGCCGGCCGCACGTCGCTCTTCTGGCGGCTGGCGCTGGCCGGCGAATGCGCGCCAATATTATCCGGCAGGTCGATCCGCAGCCGTCCATTCTGCGACAAGATCGCCGCGCGCTCGATCACGTTCTGCAGTTCGCGGACATTGCCCGGCCAGTCGTAACGCTGCAGCCGCCGCGCATCGCCCTCCGACAAGCGCAAATCGGACTTCAGCTCGTTGCTCTCGCTCATCAGGAAGTGCTGGGCCAGCAGCGGAATGTCTTCGCGGCGGTCGCGCAGCGGGACTGACTCCACCGGAAACACGTTGAGGCGGAAATACAGATCCTCGCGAAACCGGCCGCGCTGCACTTCCTGCTTCAGGTTCCGGTTGGTGGCGGCGATCACGCGCACATCGACGGTGCGGGTGCGCTCCTCGCCGACACGCTCGAAATTGCCCTCCTGCAGCACACGCAGCAGCTTGCCCTGCAGTTCCAGCGGGATTTCGCCGACCTCGTCGAGAAACAGCGTGCCGCCATCGGCGAGCTCGAACCTTCCGATGCGGTCGCGCACCGCACCGGTGAAGGCGCCTTTGACGTGCCCGAAGAATTCACTCTCGAACAATTCGCGCGGGATCGCCGCGCAATTGACGCGGATCAGCGGCCGGTCGCGGCGGTTGCTGGCTTCATGAATGGCGCGCGCGATCAATTCCTTGCCGGTGCCGGATTCGCCGGTGATCATGACGGCGGCTGTGGTCGGTGCGACCAGTTTAACCTGGCGCAGCGTCTTCTGGATCGCCTCGCTCTGGCCGATGATGCCGCGCGGGTTGGTCTCGATCCGGATTTCCTCCTGCAGATAGGCGTTTTCCAGCTCCAGCCGCTCGCGCAGCCGGTCGACTTCGGCAAGCGCGGCGTGCAGTTTTTCGTCGGCCTCGCGGCGGTGGCTGACGTCGCGAAACACGATCACGGCGCCGACCACCGTGCCGCGGTCGCGGATCGGCGTCGAGGTGTACTCGACCCAGACCGGCGAGCCGTTCTTGCGCCAGAACACCTCGCCATCGACGTTGTGGACCGCGCCGTCGCGAAACGCCGCATAGATCGGACAATCCTCATCGGGGTAATGACTGCCGTCATGGTGGCTGTGGTGAACGATCGGATGAATGGCCTTGCCGACCAGTTCCTCGGCGGTCCATCCCAGCATCCTTTCTGCGGCCGGATTGACGAAGGTGGTCTTGCCTTCGGCGTTGACGCCGTAGATGCCTTCGCCGGCGGCGCGCAGGATCAACTGGTTCTCGCGCTCGATGTCCTGGAACACGCGCTCGACGCGCTGCCAGGCGGCGAGCCCGCCGCGCATATGGTCCTCGGCGGTGGCATCGACATAGCGGCGGCGGCGCTGTTCGAGATCGCTCATCGTGAGCAGGATCAGCGCGCGTCCATCATGCGGCAGCATCGATCCCGTATATTCCAGCCGCAGCTTCTGGCTGGTGGCGTGACGCGGCGTCAGTGTGTTGGTCCAGTAGGCACCCTTGTCGAGCACCGCCTGGCTGAACACGATCAGCGCAGGCACTTGCCCGGCATGCAGCGCGCTGAATTTGGTTTCCCGCAGCAGCGTGCGGTCGTAGCCGAGCAGGGTGCAGGCGGCGGGATTGGCATCGATGATTTCGTCGGTGTCGGGGTCGAGCAGCAACGTCGGCTCGACCAGATAGTCGAAGGTGAGGGTGCGCAGATCGATGTCGCGCGCCGTTGCGGCATGCAAATGCGGCGTCGTTTCCATGTTCGCCAACTCCGAGAATTCGTAATTCGACTACGATTTTTCGTGTATCACGAATTCTCGTAATCGCCAACAATCCAGCTAAACAGCTGCATTAATTCGGCAAACGCGGCCAAATGGGGCTGGCACACTCCTTGCGTAATTGATCTCAGCGTCACGCAGGAGGTTTCATGTCCACGTTCGACAATCCGTTCGATCCCGCCCGCCGACTCCATGCCCAGGGTTGCAGCTGCGGCAGGCACGTTAGCGATGCCGAACATGATGCCGCCGCGCAGCTTGCGCTGCAGCCGGCAGTGGCGGCTTCCGAAGAGGCCCGCTTTGAGAACGTGGTCGCATCCGCCGTGATGCGCGCGATGTTTCCGCAGGATGTGGCGCGCCGCGCTTTCCTGAAATCGGTGGGAGCGGCGACCGCCGCCGCCGCGCTGTCGCAGTTCTTCCCACTCAAAACCGCGACCGAGGCCTTCGCGCAAGGTGGGCCGCTGGAGAAGAAGGACCTCAAGGTCGGCTTCATTCCGATCACCTGCGCGACGCCGATCATCATGGCGGCGCCGATGGGGTTTTACTCCAAGAACGGCCTCAACGTCGAAGTCATCAAGACCGCCGGCTGGGCCGTCATTCGCGACAAGACCATCAACAAGGAATACGACGCAGCCCACATGCTGTCGCCGATGCCGCTCGCGATCACGATGGGCGTCGGCTCCAATCCGTTGCCCTACACGATGCCGGCGGTCGAGAACATCAACGGCCAGGCCATCACGCTCGCGGTCAAGCACAAGGACAGACGCGATCCGAAGACCTGGAAGGGTTTTAAATTCGCCGTTCCGTTCGACTACTCCATGCACAATTATCTGCTGCGCTATTATCTCGCCGAGCACGGCATCGATCCGGATGCCGACGTGCAGATCCGCGCGGTGCCGCCGCCGGAAATGGTTGCCAACCTGCGCGCCGACAATATCGACGGCTTCCTCGGCCCCGATCCGATGAACCAGCGGGCGGTCTATGACGGCGTCGGCTTCATCCACATCCTGACCAAGGATATCTGGGAGGGGCATCCCTGCTGCGCCTTTGCCGCATCGAAGGAATTCATCACCTCGATGCCGAACACCTACAGCGCGCTGCTCAAATCGATCATCGAAGCCACTGCGTTTGCGCACAAGGCCGAGAACCGCAAGCAGATCGCGGAGGCCATCGCGCCCGCGAATTATTTGAACCAGCCGCAGATCGTGCTGGAGCAGATTCTCACCGGCACGTTTGCTGATGGCCTTGGCAATGTCGTGACCCAGCCGAACCGCGTCGATTTCGATCCGTTCCCCTGGCAGTCCTTTGCGATCTGGATCATGACGCAGATGAAGCGTTGGGGGCAGCTCAAGGGCGACGTCGACTATGCCGGCATCGCGGCGCAAGTCTATCTCGCCACCGACGCCACCAGGCTGATGAAAGAGGCGGGGCTGACGCCGCCGACCACCACCACCAAGAGTTTTTCGGTGATGGGCAAGACCTTCGATCCGGCCAAGCCCGAGGATTACCTCGCCAGCTTCAAGATCAGGAAGGCTTCGTGATGGCGCTCGATCAATCGTCGTTGTCGTCCCGGCGAAGGCCGGGACCCCAGCGCGAGCGCAAATTGCGCTCGTCGCGGCGCCGTGTCGCCTCGATTGGGCATGATGTCAGCGACCTTCTTTCATCACCACCGCCGCGGAGTATGGGTCCCGGCCTTCGCCGGGACGACGTGTTGAGAGATTTCGCCCGATGACATCATCTCTTCGTTTCCGCGCGGCGATCGTGTCGATCGTGCTGTTCGCCGCGTTCCTCGGCATCTGGCACATTTCGACGCGCGGCACCGGCACCGTCGCCAACATGACGCCGGAATACGCCAAGCTGATGGGGCTGACCGCGACCGCCGGCAAGTCGGCGATGCCGGGACCGCTCGATGTCGGCGCCAAGCTGTGGGAACACCTGAAGAGCCCGTTCTACGACAACGGGCCGAATGACAAGGGGCTCGGAATTCAGCTCGGCTATTCCATCGCCCGCGTCGCCCTCGGATATTTCCTGGCTGTGATCGTCGCGATACCGCTCGGCTTCCTGATCGGCATGTCGCCGCTGTTCAGCAAGGCGCTCGACCCGTTCATCCAGGTGCTGAAGCCGATCTCGCCGCTGGCCTGGATGCCGCTCGCGCTCTACACCATCAAGGATTCCAGCATTTCCGCGATTTTCGTGATCTTCATTTGCTCGGTATGGCCGATGCTGCTCAACACCAGCTTTGGCGTCGCGGCCGTACGCAAGGAATGGATCAACGTCGCCCGCACGCTCGAAGTCGGGACCGTGCGCCGCGCCTTCACGGTGATCCTGCCGGCGGCGGCGCCGACCATTCTCACGGGCATGCGGATATCGATCGGCATCGCCTGGCTCGTGATCGTCGCGGCCGAAATGTTGGTCGGCGGCACCGGCATCGGCTACTTCGTCTGGAACGAATGGAACAACCTCTCGATCACCAATGTCATCATCGCGATCCTGCTGATCGGCATCGTCGGCATGCTGCTCGACCAGATCCTTGCGCGGTTCACGCGCATGGTCACGTTCCCGGAGTAGAGCGATGACCGACAAGTTCATCTCGATCGAGGGCATCGCGCGGCGTTATCCCGGCGCCGATGGCGGCCAGATCAGCGTGTTCGAGGATCTCTGGCTGTCGATGTCGCGCGGCGAATTCGGCTGCGTGATCGGCCATTCCGGCTGCGGCAAGACCACCGTGCTGAACATCCTCGCCGGCCTCGATGAGCCCAGCGAGGGCGCCGTCATCGTCGACGGGCAGGCGATCGAAGGCACCAGCCTCGACCGCGCCGTGATCTTCCAGAGCCACGCGCTGCTGCCGTGGCGCACGGTGCTCGGCAATGTCTCTTATGCCGTCACCTCGAAATGGCGCAACTGGGACCGCGCCAAGGTGAAGGCGCATGCGCAGAAGTTCATCGATCTGGTCGGGTTGACCGGCTCCGAGCACAAGCGCCCGTCGGAATTGTCTGGCGGCATGAAGCAGCGCGTCGGTATCGCACGCGCGCTTTCGATCACCCCGAAGATCATGCTGATGGACGAGCCGTTTTCGGCGCTCGATGCGCTGACGCGCGGCACGCTGCAGGACGAGGTGCGGCGCATTTGCCTGGAGACCGGGCAGACCGCGTTCATGATCACGCATGACGTGGATGAAGCGATCTATCTCGCCGACAAGATTTTCCTGATGACCAACGGCCCCGGCGCGGTGCTCGCCGAGATCGTGGAAAATCCGCTGCCAAAGGACCGCGGCCGCATCGATCTGCACCGCCATCCCTATTACTACGCGCTGCGCAATCACATCGTCGATTTCCTGGTCAGCCGCAGCAAGACCTTTGCGGCCACGGTAACCAACCACGATCCGCGCAACGTGCCGATCGTGCGGCCGGGCCTGAGCGAGCCGACCATCGTCGCGTCGCCGAAAATGATCGAGACCAGCCCGGCTCAGACGATCGCCCGTTAACATTCACCAGGAGACGAGACATGAAACGCGAAGACCTCACCGAAAAGCTGCTCGACATCAAGCGCGAGAAGGGTTGGAGCTGGAAGCACATCTGCGAACAGATCGGCGGCTATTCCGAAGTGCTGATCGTCGGCGCCATCCTCGGCCAGATGAAGCTGACAAAACCGCAGGCGGCGAACGCCGGCGAACTGTTCGGGCTGTCGAAGTCGGAAGTAGCGATGCTGAACGAAGTGCCGATGCGCGGCACCGGCACGCCGATGCCGCCGACCGATCCCCTGATCTATCGCTTCTACGAAATGGTGCTGGTCAACGGCCCGGCGTGGAAGGCGCTGATCGAGGAGGAATTCGGTGACGGCATCATGTCGGCGATCGACTTCGACATGGCGATGGAGCGCGTCGCCAATCCGAAGGGCGACCGCGTCAAGATCACGATGTCCGGAAAATTCCTGCCTTACAAATACTACGGCGCCAGCGGCAATGTGCCGGAGTATGGGTTCAAGGAAGGCTGAACCAGCCCTGACCGTCATTGCGAGCCAACGGGTCGCGCGAATGCGCGCCCGATGACAGGCTCCGCGAAGCAATCCATATCGCCACGCGAAGAGAGAATGGATTGCTTCGCCGCTTACGCTCCTCGCAATGACGGCGGAGTTCACCCTCACGCCGCAGCGAACGCAGCCCTGACTTCCTTCACTGGCGCCATCTCGCGCACATAGGTGAATGCGCCCTGGTCTTTCATTTCGCGGGCGCATTTGAGGAAGGCGGCGAGCGCCACGCGCGCCATCGCGCCGCCGACGCTGATGCGCTTGACGCCGGCGGCGGCAATCTGCGGCACGGTCAATGTCGGATCGGCAAAACCCATCACCAGGTTGAAGGGTTTTCCGACCGACGATACGACCGTGCGGATGGTGTCGATGTCGTGCACGCCAGGCGAATAGAGCACGTCAGCGCCGGCGGCTTCGAACGCCTGCAGCCGCTTGATGGGTGTCGTCGAGATCATTATGGCCATACAGCAGGTTCTCGGCCCGCGCGGTCAGCGTGAACGGAAACGGTAGCGCGCGGGCCGCTTCGACCGCCGCATGCACCCGCTCGACCGCGAGCGCGAAATCGTAAATCGGCCGCCTCGGATCGCCGGTTGAATCCTCGATCGAGCCGCCGACCACGCCGGCTTCGGCCGCGCGCGCGATGGCTTTGGCGGCGGTCTTCGGGTCATCTGCGCCGCAATTTTCCAGATCCGCATTGACGGGCAGGTCGGTCGCGTCAGCAATGGCGCGGCAATTCTCGATAATGGCATCGAGGCTGACGGTGGCGCTGCCGAGCGTGTTGGCAAGCCCGAGGCTGGTGGTCGCGAGCGCCTCAAAACCCATCGCGGCGAGCAGCTTGGCGGTGCCGGCGTCCCATGGATTGGGGATGATGAAGGCGCCGGGCCGCGCGTGCAGGGCGCGGAACAGTTCGGCTTTTTCCATCTGGCTGCGCATCGGTCGTTTCCCTCAATTGGTTGCTTCGCGGCCAAACATAGGAGGCTTCCGTCCATCAGCCTAATTTGTTATTTATCTTCATCTCATCAGCTTTTTGCATGGGCCGGAAAATGGACAGCGACGCGCTCAGCACCTTCCTGACGGTTCACCGCCGCGGTGGAATCTCGAACGCCGCCAAGGCGCTGCACCGTTCGCAGCCGGCGATATCCCGGCGCATCGCGCTCCTGGAGCAGGAGCTCGGCATGCCCTTGTTCGAGCGGATCGCAGGACGGACGATCCTGAGCGATGCGGGGCGTGTGATGGTGCCGTATGCCGAGCGTGCGGTCGCCGCCGCGCAGGATGCGGAGAATGCGGTGCGCGCACTGGCGCGGCCGGATTCGGGACCGGTCGCACTGGCCGTGGTCGGCACGCTGGCGGGCGGCAGGCTATCGGCCATCTTGAAGCGTTTTGCGACCGAGCATCCCGGCGTTGATTTGTCCCTGCGAACCGCGACCAGTGCCGAGATCAGCGGTCTCATCCGCCGCGGCGAGGCGACGATCGGCTTGCGCTTTGATCGCGACGGTTCGCGCGATCTCGACTGCGAATTGCTGTTCGCCGAGCCGCTCCAGGTCGTTTGCGCGACCGATCACCCGCGTGCCGGCCGCCGCGTCACAAGACTTGCCGACCTGCGCGGCGAACGATGGATCGCATTCCCCGAAGTGCCGGGACGCCGCGAGATCGCGGCGTCGCATATCCTCGCGCTATTCCAGACTCGCGTCGCCTGGACGCCGGTCGACAGCCTGACCGCCCAGAAGCGCCTGATCGAGGCCGGTTTCGGCATCGCGCTGCTAGCGCAAATCAACGCCGCCGAGGAGCTCGAATCCTCGGCGCTTTCGACTATCCGTGTCGGTGACCTCGATGCCAGCCACGACATCGTGACAGTGACGCGCCGCGGCGGCTTTCTCAGCGCGGCCTCGCGGCGGCTCTTGGAGATTATTCGGGCGGCATACGGCGGGGTGAAAGCGTCGAAGCGATAATTCAAGCCGTCATTCCGGGATGGTCCGTTAGGACCAGACCCGAAATCTCGAGATTCCCCGATGCGCAATTGCGCATCTGAGGGGCGGTGCTTTCGCACCGCCCCGGAATGACGCCAGCTTTACGTTCCCGCCTTCACCTGGGCGACGGCGGTCGCCATCAGCTCGTCCATCTTGGCGCGGAGTTCCTGCTCGGTGAGGGCAACGCCCTTGGCCTTGATATCGGCCATCACCTTGCGAAGCACGTCGGAATCGCCGGCTTCCTCGAAATCGGCGGCGACCACCTCCTTGGCGTAGGCAGTGGCGGCGTCGCCGGTAATTCCGAGCTTTTCTGCGACCCAGGTTCCAAGCAGCCGGTTGCGGCGCGCCTCGGCCTTGAACTTCTGATCCGCATCGAGAGCGAATTTCTTCTCGAAACCTTCTTCGCGCTTGTCGAAAGTGCTCATATTTGAGTTCCAATCCCTGCCAGATGCACGCGGGGGCCGCGTTGTGGCGGCCCCGTCGCCTACCTAGATAGAGGGGGCGAATCGGCAAAACAACGGGCCGTTAAGCCGCAGTCTACAGGTATAAGTTGGGCCCAATTGGGCCGTGTCGATTGTGCTGGATAGGCCAATCGGATAGGTTGCCAACAGGCTTGGTTCTTGTTCTGTTTCCAGATGGTTAAGATCAGGTTCCTGGCCTTCACGGCAGCTCCGTCGTGGTCGTAAACCCTTGTCATCCGGAGCACACCAAATTCATGGATTTCAACAAAACACGGTACATCCCTATGAGCCGTCGACGCCGCATTTATGAAGGCAAGGCCAAGGTCCTGTATGAAGGTCCGGAGCCGGGAACCCTGATCCAGCACTTCAAGGACGATGCGACCGCGTTCAATGCCAAGAAACACCAGGTGATCGAGGGCAAGGGTGTCCTCAACAACCGGATTTCGGAGTACCTGTTTCAGCACCTCAACGACATCGGGGTGCCGACCCATTTCATCCGCCGCCTCAACATGCGCGAGCAGCTGATTCGCGAGGTCGAGATCGTGCCGCTGGAGGTGGTGGTGCGGAACGTGGCGGCGGGATCGCTGTCGCAGCGCCTCGGCATCGAGGAAGGCACCCAGCTGCCGCGCTCGATCATCGAGTTTTATTACAAGAACGACCAGCTCAACGACCCGATGGTCTCCGAAGAGCACATCACCGCATTCGGCTGGGCGACGCCGCAGGAAATCGACGACATCATGGCGCTCGCCATCCGCGTCAACGACTTCCTGACCGGGCTGTTTCTGGGCATCGGCATCCGTCTGGTCGATTTCAAGATGGAATGCGGCCGCCTGTTCGAGAACGAAATGATGCGGATCATCGTCGCCGACGAGATCTCGCCCGACTCATGCCGGCTGTGGGACATCAAGTCGAACGAGAAGCTCGACAAGGATCGTTTCCGCAGGGATCTGGGTGGTCTCCTGGAGGCCTATACCGAGGTCGCAAAGCGTCTGGGTATCCTGATGGAGAACGAGCGGCCGGCGGGTACGGGTCCGGTGCTGGTGAAGAGCTGAGGCAATCCTGTGAAAGCACGTGTTACCGTTACCCTGAAGTCCGGCATTCTCGATCCGCAGGGCAAGGCCATCGAAGGCGCGCTGAAATCGCTCGGCGTCGACGGTGTCGCCAGCGTCCGTCAGGGCAAGGTGTTCGACATCGAGCTATCAGGCTCGGACAAGGCCAAGGCCGAGGCGGCGTTGAAAGACGCCGCCGACAAGCTGCTGGCGAACACCGTGATCGAGAATTATCGGGTCGAACTGCTCTAGGCGCTTCCCATGAAATCAGCCGTTCTCGTCTTCCCTGGCATCAATCGCGAGCGCGATATGGCGCGGGCGCTTAAACTCGCATCGGGCAACGAGGCCGCGATGGTCTGGCATGCCGAGACCGCGCTGCCCAAGGGCACCGATCTCGTTGTGGTGCCCGGCGGGTTTTCCTATGGCGACTATCTGCGCTGCGGCGCCATTGCGGCGCGTGCGCCTGTCATGGGCGCGGTGCGGGATTTTGCGGCCAGTGGCGGCCTCGTGCTCGGCGTCTGCAACGGTTTTCAGATCCTCTGCGAAGCAGGGCTGCTTCCCGGCGTATTGATGCGCAACGCGCGGCTGAAATTCATCTGCAAGGATGTGCACCTGCGGGTCGAACGCTCCGACACGCCGTTCACGCGCGGCTACAATGCCGGCCAGGTCATCCGCGTGCCGGTGGCGCATGGCGAAGGCAATTACGAGGCCGATGAAGAGACGGTCAAGCGCCTCGAAGGCGAGGGGCGGGTGCTGTACCGTTATTGCTCCGCAGATGGCGTGGTGGACGAAAGCTCCAACATCAACGGCGCCGCGCAGTCGATCGCCGGCATCGTCAGCGAGCGCGGCAATGTGCTCGGCATGATGCCGCATCCGGAAAACCACGTCGAAGACATCATGGGCTGCACCGACGGTCGCGGCCTATTCGCCGGCCTCGTGGCGCACCTGGAAAAAGCCGCGTGATTGCCGATAGCGTTTTCAAGCGAAGCGGGAACCGGTTCGCGTGAAGAAAACGCGTCACAATAAAATGACGAAGTGGCTGCTGGCGGTCATTGCGTCGCTGTCTTTCGTCACGAGCGCCCACGCGCAGGATTATCCAAAACGTCCCGTCACGATGATCGTGCCGTTCGCGGCCGGCGGCACTTCGGACGTGATCGCGCGCGTGGTTGCCGAAGAGATGGCCAAGCCACTCGGACAGCCGATCGTGATCGAGAACATCGTGGGCGCCGGCGGCTCGATCGCGCTGGCGCGGGCGGCGCGCGCTGAAGCCGATGGTTACACCATCGCGATCGGCAATGCCGGCACCAGCGCAGCGACCTATACGATCTATCCGAAACTGTCGTTCACGCCGGACTCCTTCGTGCCGATTGCGATGGTGGCGAAGACCTTCGGCATCGTCGCGTTGCGCAAGGATTTTCCGGCCAAGAATCTTCAGGAGTTTATCGCCTACGCGAAGAAAAATCCCGGCAAGATCAATCTCGGACATGCCGGCGTCGGCTCGTCGAATTTCCTGATCTGCAAGAGCTTTGCGCAGGCCGCCGGCATCGATGTCACGCTGGTCGGCTATCGTGGCGCGGCGCCCGCGCTGACGGACGCGATCGGCGGCCAGATCGACGGCGTCTGCGATGCCGCAGCCTCCGTGTCGCAGGCGATCGACGACAAGCTCGTCAAGGCAATGGTGGTTGGCTCGACGGTGCGGCTCGCGACCTTGCCGGAACTGCCGACGTCCGCGGAATCGGGTCTCCCCGAATTCGAGGCGCAGGGCTGGAACGGTCTGTTCGCCCCAAAAGGCACGGCGCCGGCGATCATCGCGAAATTGAATGCCGCGGCGAAGAGCGCGGTGGAGAGCGATGCCGTCAAGAAGCGCTTTCACGATCTCTCGACCGTTGCCCCCGATGCGGATGAGCACGCGCCGGAAGTGCTGCAGCAGCTGGTGACGCGCGACGTTGAGAAATACCGCAAGCTGCTGGAAGAGAAGAAGTAGCGCGCCACTACGACACCCATACGATAGGCGGCTTGTCGTGGACTACCGCTTCCGGAATCGACACGGGATAACCGAGGCATAACACCGCAACCGGCGCCAGCGTGGCCGGAATTCCCAGCTCCTTCCTTACCTCTGGCGTGCTGAGCCAGAGCATCGGCGAGCCGACCCAGCACGTTCCCAATCCGCGCGCATGCGCTGACAACATCAGGTTCTGACCGGCGCGGCAACAATCTCCTACCGGTCCGGAAATGATGACGACGACCGGCGCGTCCCAGAAGATCTTGAAGCCGGGTCTTTCGATCCAGTCCCAGCCGGGTTCGTTGGGATGATGGTCTCTCGCATAGTCCATCGCGCGCGCGCCACAGGCCGCGATGCGCTCGACGCCCTGCACGACATTGAACGCCCAGGGGACCTGACCGCGAAAAGGCGGCGGCGCCTGTGCGGCATCCTCAATCACGCTTTCGATCAGCTCGGGCTCGACTGGTTTGGGATCATAGGAGCGCACCGACCGGCGCCCGTGGATCGCTGCAATGACGTCCATCTCGCTCTCCCCGGTCTCGATATTTCCGCGGAGCATACGCGAATTCTGAGGCGCAATCTGCGGGCACGGGCTTCCAGCCATTTCGCCGCGAACGTGTCCGGCTGGCCTGAAATTTGCTCCTGCATCCTCTGGCTACCCGCTGAACGCGGACTTTCCGATCGTCGGACGGAGGAATGTCATGCTCATCAAGCTTTCCCGTACCTTTGCGCTTGCGGCCGTTTTGCTGTCGTACCAACCGGCGATGGCCGAAACTGCGCTGCGCATCGCGATGACGGCGTCCGATATCCCGACCGCAACGGGAATGCCAAATAATGGCTTCGAAGGCATGCGCTTTATGGGCTATCCGATCTTTGAAGGGCTGGTGCTGTGGGATTTGACCAGAATCGACCGGTTGGCGACCCTGCGGCCCGGGCTCGCGGAGAAATGGGAGCAGGACCCAGCCGATAACAAGACGTGGATCTTCCATCTGCGCCGCGGCGTGAAATTCCACGACGGCACCGATTTCAATGCGGACGCCGTGATCTGGAACCTTGATCGCTATTTCAACAATAGCAGCCCACAATTTGAGCCGCCAAGCTCGGCAATTTCGCGGGCCCGCGTCCCTATCATGGGAAGCTACAAGAAGGTCGATGACGACACCGTCGCCATCACCACGACCAAGCCGGCGTCTTACTTTCCCTATATGGCGGTGTACCTTCTGTTCACGTCGCCTACGTCGTTCGAGAAGGCCGGCCGGGAGTGGGCCAAGGTCGCGACGTTGCCCGCTGCAGGCACCGGTCCATTCCGCATCACCAAGATCGTGCCACGGCAGGAAGCCAATCTCGCCCGGTGGGATAAATACTGGGACCCCAGCCGGATGGCGAAGGTCGACAACGTCGTGCTGATGCCGATCCCCGAAGCGAATTCGCGGCTGGCTGCGTTGCGCGCCGGCCAGGTCGACTGGATCGAAGTGCCGCCGCCCGATGGTCTCGCCTCACTGAAATCGGCGGGCTTCACCATCACGACCGGCTCATATCCGCATGTCTGGCCCTGGTTCTACAACATCGGCGCGACCAACAGCCCTTTCAAGGACGTCAGGGTTCGCCAGGCTCTAAACTATTGCATCGATCGTGAAGGGCTGGTGTCGCTTCTCAATGGGACCGCGGAGCCGTCGGTAGGCTGGCTCAAGGCCAGCGATCCCGATTTCGGAAGCCCGGTCAACCGCTACAAGTTCGACGCGGCCAAAGGCAAAGCCCTGCTTGCCGAAGCGGGATACACACCGGCGAAACCGTTATCGTTCAAGGCGCTGATCTCGAATTCCGGTTCGGGCCAAATGTTGCCTTTGCCGATGAACGAATTCCTGCAGCAGAACCTCAAAGAAAATTGCGGGGTAAATGTGGAAGTCGGCGTGATCGAATGGCAGGTTCTGTTGACGGCGGCCCGCGCCACACCCGATCATGCAAGCCTGCAAGGGGCGATGGTGCTCAACATCAGCTCGCCATCGTCAGATGCCGGTGTCATGGCGCGTTACTTTGCGGCGGCCAATTTTTCGCCGAACGGATTCAATTTTGAGCAATGGAAGGACGATGATTTCGAGGATGCGCTCAAGACGATTTCCGAGGCGACTGATCCGAAAGCCATCTCGGCCGCCTATCGCAAGGCGCACGAACGCATCGTCGATAATCCTCCCTGGCTTTTCATCGTCCACGATCTTAACCCGCGTGCGATGAGCCCGAAGGTCAAGGGTTTCGTCTCGCCGCAGTCGTGGTTCGTCGATCTCACCCTGGTCAATTTGCAGTAGAGAAGCGTCCGGATTCATTGCCCGCGCCAACGTGCCGAGCACAGCCTTCTACCGGCCGCGCAACCGGTCGATCCACTTGCCATAGCGATCGCCGGGAATGGTCATCGCGGCGACGCCGGCCATGACCAGTACCAGTCCAAGCGCCAGATTCGCCGGCACGGATTCGCCGAGCAGCAGCACCGAGAGACCGACGCCGATCGGTATGCGCAGATAACCTTGCGCGTTGGTGGTGAGCGTGCCGAGCCGGCTCAGGCACATATAAAACAGCATCAGCCCGAACGCGCTCGAGAAGATGCCCATCGCGACGGTCGCCGCCAGGGCTTCCGCCGTCGGCTGCAAGGTCCAGGGGTGATCGACGATCAGCGATGCCGGCAGCAGCACGAAGCCGCCGAACAGCAGTGAGCCCGCCGCCACCACCATCGGATCGTAGTCGGTCAGCCGCAGCCCGAAGATGGTGGCGCAGGCAAAGGAGAGGGTGGCGACAAGGATGACGATTTCGGCGAACACGTCCTTGCTGAGACCGCCGAGCGCGTCGAGCCCGATGATCGCGGCCGTTCCGGCGAGGCCGAGGATGGCGCCAACCAGCTTCAACAGCGTCGCCGGCTCGTGCCGCGTGATGCCCCAGGTGATCAGGAAGGCAAAAATAGGCGTCGTCGAGGCCAGCACCACGGCGCTGGATGCCGGCACATATTGTTGCGCCCAGGTGATCATCAAAAACGGGATGGTCGAGTTGATGCTCTGCTGGAAGGCGAACAGCTTCCAGGCCTTGGCATCGATCGGGAGACGCAATCCGCGCGCGTACAGGATGACGAGAAGGAATGCGGCCGCGATCAGCGAACGGGCCGAGATGAAGGTGATCGGCGGGATCGAGCCGAGGCCGATCTTGGCAGCGGATAGGTCGAACTCCAGCAGCACGCCAGCGCCAGCAGCAAGGCATAATCGCGCCAGCTGTGCTTCCCCGGGGGAATGCTAGGTGGCAACGGCGCCTGCGTCCGTCCGCGGCTTCCGCTTCACCCGCTTGATGGTGCCGGAAAAGGTGAACAGCGACCGCTCGCCCGATTTCAGCACCCCGCGCAGGAATATCAGGGAGCCGCCGGCACGGGTGATTTCACCCTCGCACTCGATCAGTTCGCCTTCGCGCGCCGCATCGAGGAACTCGCAGCCAAATGCGACCGTCACGCCCGACCCCTGCAGCACCGGCGAGGCCAGGGCGAACAGGCAGTAATCCGCAAAGGTCATGAAGCAGCCGCCATGGACGTTGCGCTGGCCGTTGAGGTGTTTTTTCTCGACGCGGAAGGCGCAGCGGACCCGGCCGTCTTCCTCCACCCGGTGCCAGAACGGCCCGCTATTGGTCTCGAAATTGTCACGGGTCCAGGTGCGCCAGCCGGCGAATTCGCCCTCGGTTTCAACGTACAGGTCGGGACGTTTGACGAAGGGGGTCGTGGAGAGGTCATTCACGAAATGGGGCCTTCCTTTGCAGGTTTAAGCCCTTAAATCCGATCCAGGCGTGATGTGCAAACGCCGATCCCGGCTGGCCTGCCGTAAAGCTCTGGACAGGGCGGAAATGCGTCCTAAAAGGCCTTTTCGCAGCCCCCCGATCTTCCTATTAAGGGACCCATGAACGAGCCCCAGATCACCCCCGAACTCGTCGCCAGCCATGGTCTCAAGCCGGACGAGTATGAGCGCATCCTCAAGCTGATCGGCCGGGTGCCGAGTTTCACCGAACTCGGGATTTTTTCCGCGATGTGGAACGAGCACTGCTCGTACAAATCCTCGCGCATCCATCTGGGCGGACTGCCGACCAAGGCGCCCTGGGTGATCCAGGGCCCGGGCGAGAACGCCGGGGTGATCGACATCGGTGACGGCCAGGCGGTCGTGTTCAAGATGGAGAGCCACAACCACCCGAGCTATATCGAGCCCTATCAGGGCGCGACCACCGGGGTCGGAGGCATTTTGCGTGACGTGTTCACGATGGGCGCGCGCCCGATTGCGTGCCTCAATGCGCTTTCCTTTGGCGCGCCGGAGCATCCCAAGACCCGCCATCTGGTGTCGGGCGTGGTCGCCGGCGTCGGCGGTTACGGCAATTCGTTCGGCGTGCCGACCGTTGGCGGGCAGGTGCGTTTCCACACCCGCTATGACGGCAACATCCTGGTCAACGCGATGGCCGTCGGCCTCGCCGACACCGACAAGATCTTCTATGCGGCGGCCTCCGGCGTAAACATGCCGATCGTCTATCTGGGATCCAAGACCGGCCGCGACGGCATTCACGGCGCCTCGATGGCGTCGGCCGAATTCGACGATGATTCCGCCGAGAAGCGTCCGACCGTGCAGGTCGGCGATCCCTTCGCGGAAAAGCTCCTGCTGGAAGCCTGCCTCGAGATCATGGAAGCCGATTGCGTGATCGCGATCCAGGACATGGGCGCGGCCGGGCTGACCTGTTCGGCTGTCGAGATGGGCGCCAAGGGCGATCTCGGCGTCGATCTCAATCTCGACGCGGTGCCGACGCGCGAAACCGGCATGAGCGCCTATGAGATGATGCTCTCGGAAAGCCAGGAGCGCATGCTCATGGTGCTGAAGCCCGAGAAGGAACAAGAGGCCGAGGCGATCTTCCGCAAATGGGGGCTCGATTTTGCCGTTGTCGGCTACACCACGCCGAGCAAACGCTTCGTGGTGAAGCATGGCGGTGACGTCATGGCCGATTTGCCGATCAAGGAATTGGGAGACGAGGCGCCGCTGTACGACCGGCCGCATGTCGCATCCGCATTGTTGCCGGTGGTGCGCGCGCAGGACGTCAAGCCGCCGATCGGCATTTCGGCCGCGCTGGAAAAGCTGATAGCGACGCCCGAGCTGTGCTCGCGGCGCTGGGTCTGGGAGCAGTACGACCACGTCATCCTCGGCAATACGGTGCAGCGCCCGGGTGGCGACGCCGCCGTCGTGCGGGTGCAGGACGGACCAAAGGGGCTTGCGCTCACGGTCGACGTAACGCCGCGTTATTGCGAGGCCGATCCGTTCGAAGGCGGCAAGCAGGCGGTGGCCGAGGCCTGGCGCAACATCACGGCGGTCGGCGGACGGCCGCTCGCGATCACCGACAATCTGAATTTCGGCAATCCGGAACGGCCCGAAATCATGGGTCAGTTCGTCGGCTGCCTGAAGGGTATTGCGGAAGCCTGTCGTTCGCTCGACTTCCCCGTCGTGTCCGGCAACGTCTCGCTCTACAACGAGACCAACGGCCGCGGCATTCTGCCGACGCCCTCGATTGGCGGCGTCGGGCTGCTCGACGATTTCACCAAGTCCGCGACGCTCGCCTTCAAGGCGGCAGGCGAGGCGATCCTCTTGATCGGTGACACGCAGGGCTGGCTCGGACAGTCCGTCTATCTGCGCGATGTCTGTGGCCGCGAAGAGGGCGCGCCGCCGCCGGTGGACCTCGCCGCCGAAAAGCGCAATGGCGACGTGGTGCGCGGCATGATCCACGCCGGCACCGCAACCGCGGTGCATGATGTTTCCGACGGCGGACTCCTGATCGCGCTCGCGGAGATGGCGATTGCGAGTGGCATCGGCGCGCAATTGCTGGCGGCACCGGCCTCGATCGTGCCGCACGGCTACTGGTTCGGCGAAGACCAGGCACGCTACATCGTGACGGTGCCGGCGGCCGATGCCGGACTGGTGCTGGCGAAGATGAAGGGCGCCGGGGTGCCCTGCGCGCGGATCGGCACCACCGGTGGTGATGCAATTGCGGTGGCCGGTGAAGCACCGGTCGCGGTGACGTCGCTCAATACGGCGTTCGAAAGCTGGCTCCCGGCCTATATGAGCGGCAAGGCGTCCTGATCTTACGGGCTACTGGCCCTCACAGCACCCGCTTCGCACCCGGAATCTGCCGTAGCGCGCGCGTCAGCGCCCAGCTGAACGCGACCGTCAATACGAAGCCGATGGGGGCTTTCACGGTCGCAGGCATATTGAAATCGAAGAGCCAATACTGCAGCCACAGCGCGATCGGATAGTGCACCAGGAACATGCCGTAGGCGTCGCCCTGCATCGGATCGAGGACGCTCTTGCCGGAGTGGGCGAACCGCAGGAAATAGGCCAGGATCAGGAACAGGATGGCCACGCTGAAGACGGTGAAGCAGACAGCATAGGCCCCTTCATACCAGTCGGGTAGGTCTGCTGGATTCCCCAGGTTTTCGCGCTTGATGGAGATCAGCACCCACATGAGGTAATACGGAACGATCGCTAGGATCATCCAATCCCAGCTGACCTTCGCCATCCGGCCGTCAGCCGCGAGCAGCCCGCGATCCATCATCGCAACGCCGATGCCGGCGCCGAAAAAGAAGTAGGTTGCGTAGAGCATCACGCGCCCGTGCTGGACGGAAAACGGTCCGAACTCGAACCAGCTGCCTGCTCCGTAGTAAATCCGCCCGGGAATGTAGAACGCAGCGGTGACGGCAAGCATGACCGCGAAGAACACCGCGGGCCGGCGGCGACCGTGCAGCGAGAGGCGATTGATCGGATCGAGAAGGTTGGGTGACAGCCGATACAGCAGGCAAGCAACCAGGTCGAAGCCGAGCAAGACCCAAAGGAACCAGATCGGTCCGCTCGGCCAGGGTCCGACGGTGACGGTTTTCCACCAGAATGAAGCGAAGCTGACCTCGGGATGCTGACGCAGGGAAATGGCGTAATAGGCGATCGGAATGACGGTCAGCGCGCAGATCGCGAATGGCAGGGCAAGCCGAAACAGGCGATCCTGCAAATAATTCAGCGGTCCCTTTCGCGCAATGCCGGACCATGCGAACAAGCCAGACAGGAAAAAGAACATCGCCATGAAGAAACTGTCGGTGGCGAGCACGATCATGTCGAAGCCGAAGAATGACTTCGGGTCGGTGTGACCGTAGTAAGTATACGGGATGACGGCGTGGTGCAGCAGCACCACCAGCGTCAGGAAGGTGCGGGCGCGATCAAGCGAAAGGTTTCGCGTTTTGGTTTTTGGCACCGCGTGAGCGTCGGCGTGCCCCGCGGCGGTAATCGATGTCATGCGTGCCTCCCCAGCCAGGCTATTTGTCCGGAATGTTGCAGCCGGGAACCCGATCAGCAAGGCCAATCATCAAACCCCGCAGCGAGGCATCGTCGTTCACTCGATGAGAATGTCGCGAGCTCGCGGCTGAAAAGGATCTGGAATCTCGTTACGCGGCAAAAGCGCCAAGCCCGGCTTCGCGCCAGATGATCCAGCCGTCCGCGCCTTGGCCGGCGGATCAGGCCCTCAGACGACTTCCTCGATCTTGACCTTGTCCGGATAGAACGCCAGATGGCCGGCGATCTCTGCCATCGCCGGGAACGGCGTCTCATAGGTCCAGATCGAGTTCTCCAGTGTCTTGCCGTCGGCGTTGATGCTGAAATAATTCGCGTCCCCCTTATAGGGACAATGCGTGGTCCGCTCGGTGCGGGCCAACAGCGCCATATTGACGTCGCTGCGCGGCACATATTGCACCGCCGGATAGCGCGCCTCCTTGAGAGTGAGGGCCTGGGTGGTGTCGGCGATGACCACGCCGCCGGCCGAAACCCGGACGCGCTTGGGATTGGCCGCAATCGTGATCGGATGGTCGGGACCGGGAAGTTTCATGCTTCTTTGCCTCTTTTTGGGTCAGCCGGATGTGACCGGACGCCTCAACCTGAATGGTTTAAAAGGTTTGAACCCGGGATATAGTGCCGGGCAGGATGACCTAGAAGGGCGTACGCGCTAGGTTTGGCCGTCACGGTCGCGAGAGCTGGCCGTGATTCGCAACATCTGACGGAGACATGCTGGAATGCCGATGGACGCCCACGATATCGAATCGATGATCAAGGCAGCCATACCCGATGCCGAGGTGACGATCCGCGATCTGGCCGGTGACGGCGACCACTACGCCGCGACTGTGATTTCTGAGTCCTTCCGCGGCAAGTCGAGGGTCCAGCAACACCAGATCGTCTACCAGTCGCTCAAGGGGCAGATGGGCGGCGTGCTGCACGCGCTGGCGCTGCAAACCGGGGTGCCCGAAGGCTGACCGAACCTCGGAGGCGCGCCGATGGCGGCGGATGCACACGGCGCGCTGTTTCGACCGATCGTGCCGCACCAGCACAGCCGGGTGACCTACGCCGAGCTGTTCTTCGATCTCGTCTTCGTCTTTGCGGTCACACAGATCTCGCACAGCCTGCTCGGCCATTTCACGCCATTGGGCGCGCTGCAGGTCACGATGCTGTTCCTCGCGGTCTGGTGGGTGTGGGTCTACACCTCCTGGATCACCAACTGGCTCAATCCCGAAAAGACCCCGGTCCGGCTGCTGCTGTTTGCGCTGACGCTCGGCGGGCTCGTGCTCTCGACCTCGATCCCGAAGGCGTTTGACGACCGCGGGCTGTGGTTCGCGTTGGCCTATGCCGCGATGCAGGTCGGCAAGACCGTGTTCCTGTGGGTCGCGACGCCACCGTCGCGTCCCCTGGCGCGGATGAATGCGATCCGCATCACGTCGTGGCTGGCGTTGTCGGCGGTGTTCTGGATCGCGGGTGGCTTTGCGAAGGGCGAAACCCGGCTGGTGCTGTGGGGGATCGCGCTCGTCATCGAATATCTGTCGCCGGCGGTGCGGTTCTGGATACCCCGGTACGGCGCGTCTTCGGTCGCCGATTGGGTGATCGAGGGCGGCCACATGGCCGAACGCTGCGCGGGGTTCATCATCATCGCGCTCGGCGAATCCATCATCGTGACGGGTGTTACTTTTGCCGAGCTGACCTGGACGATCGAAAACGTCGCGGCCTTCGTGTCAGCCTTTGTCGGCACCCTGGCGATGTGGTGGATCTACTTCAACAAGGGCGCCGAAGCGGGATCCGAGCAGATCTCAAAATCGAGCGAACCGGGGCGGCTGGCGCGGCTCGCCTATACTTACCTGCACATGCCGATCGTGGCCGGGATTATCGTCACGGCAGTGGCCGACGAACTCGTGCTGAAGCACCCGGGCGGTCATTCCGATCTCAGGACGGTCCTGAGCGCGACCGGCGGACCGCTGCTGTTCCTGATCGGGACGATCCTGTTCAAGCACAGTTTTCGCGGCTTTCTGCAGCTCTCGCACGGTGTCGGTATTATCGTGCTGTGCGGGCTGGCCTGGTTCGCGCACGACCTGTCGCCGCTATCGCTCTCGTTGCTCACGACCGCGATCATGGTGGCGGTCGCGGTGTGGGAATCAATCTCGCTCAGGTCCGACACGCCGGAGTAACGGCGTGTGCCGGTCGCGTGACCGGCACGCCATCGCGAACTGCAAGCACTACTTCTGGGCGACGAGGTTCTTCAGGACGAGGTCGGACAACTGGACCACAAGGGCACGAAGCCTGACATTTTCCTCGATCAGCGACGCCAGCGCGGCGCTCACGTCGGAATCGGGTCCCTCGTCTTCATCGTCGAGCGCCGATGAAGGTCCGAAGCGGTGCTTCTGGTTCCCGGACGTCGGATACGCATTCCCCATAACTAGATCCCCTGGCACGAACTCACCCCAGCCAAGTCGTATGCGCAGGATTGGCTGAGTCGGCGTCAAAATTTGGACATTTCGAAGGGGAAACGACAGCGCTGCTGCAGCGAATTGCTGGCGTAGATTGCCGAAATTGCAAATTTGTTAAGCATTTGCTTTCATACGGATTACGAAGGTGCAGGTAGCGCGGCGGCGCGGACACCTTTTTTGCAAGTTAAATCTGACCAGCGCGGTCAACTCAGTTCCCACGGCATGCCCGTGGCCGAGAACGCGCGCCGATGAAACAAAGCGAAGCACGTGCCCTGATACTCCAGCAGTGGGATGACTGGATACTGACGCACGCGATCGATCCTGGCGGACCCACCGGCAAGGACTCGCTGCGATTCTTCTACGAGCTGCAGGACGACGGGTCACCGCTGTTGGATTTCCAATCTCGCGGGCAGGACAAATGGCGCATCATTCACGGCTGGCTGTTGGGCGCCGGGCGATTGTCCGATCATTGGATGATGCCTTCGCCACGGATCATACCCACGCGCAAGCCGCGGTCGGCGCGCGGCAAGTCCGGGGCGAAAACGTGAAGCGGCCTCAGCTTGAAGCCGCCAGCGCGTGAACCGAGAACATCCCGCCCTTGTCGGTCCAGGATTCCCGCACCTTCCAGCCCGCCCCGCGCGCCAGTGCGGTGAAACGCTCGAAGCTGTATTTGTAGCTATTCTCGGTATGGATGCTCTCGCCGGGACGGAACGAGAAACTGTGCCCGAGCACGCGCACGTTCTGCGCCTTGCGGCTGATCAGGTGCATTTCGATGCGATGGCGGTCGCGATTGTAGATCGAGCGGTGGGTGAAGGCGGAGAGGTCGAAATTGCCTCCGAGCTCGCGGTTGATGCGCACCAGCACATTGAGATTGAAGCGCGCGGTGACTCCCGCCGAATCATTGTAAGCGTCGTAAAGCACGCGCTCATCTTTTTCGAGATCGACGCCGATGATCATCTGCGCGCCATCGCCGAGGATTTCGCGGGCGGTGCGCAGGAAGGCGCTGGCTTCATGCGGCTCGAAATTGCCGAGCGTCGATCCCGGAAAGAAGCCGAGCTTCGGCATATTGGCGATTTCGGCCGGCAGCGCAAACGGTGCAGTGAAATCGGCGGCCACCGGATAGACGTTGAGACCGGGGAAGTCCGTGCGCAGGGCATCGGCCTGCGCCTTGAGAAAGTCGCCGGATATATCAACCGGGACGTAGGCGCCGAAGTCGCTGCGTTCCAGCAGCAGGCGCGCCTTCGTGGTGGCGCCGGCGCCGAATTCCACCAGCGCCGCCCCCTTCGCGATGATCGCGGCAATCGCATCGCCGCGGTCGCGCAGAATGCCCAGTTCGGTACGGGTCGGATAATATTCCGGCAGCACCGTGATCTGTTCGAACAGCTCCGAACCCGTGACGTCGTAGAAATATTTCGGCGACAGCCGTTTCGGATGCTGTGCGAGGTTGCCGATCACGTCTTCCGCAAATGCGGAAGTCTGTTCGTCGAACTCGTGCGTTTGGGCCAAAGCGGGGGCGTGCACATTCATGATACTCTCCTGAACGCGCTTCCCGGCGCGCTTGATCATCGGTTGGGCATGATCTGGTTTCGAAAGGCGTTACGCGCCATTCCGGATCATGCTTGAGAAAAGTCAGGCGTAGTCTGCAAGGCGCAATCCCGTGAATTGCCAGCGGTGGTGCGGATAAAAGAAGTTGCGATAGGTGATACGGCTGTGTGCGGCCGGAGTTGCAAGCGAGGAGCCGCGCAGCACCAGCTGGTTGACCATGAACTTGCCGTTATATTCGCCGAGCGCGCCTTCGATGGCGCGATACCCGGGGTAGGGCGAGTAGGAACTGCGGGTCCACTGCCAGACGATGCCGAACGCATCGTTCAACAGGCCGGCACGTGCCGCGACTTCCCATTCCATCTCGGTCGGCAGATGCTTTCCGCTCCAGCGCGCGAACGCATCCGCCTCGTAATAACTGACATGGCTGACCGGAGCGGACGGATCGATCGGCTGCAATCCGCCGAGCGTCATGATCCGCCATTCGCCGTCGACCTGGCGCCAATGGCCGGGCGCCTGCCATTGCTCGTTGTTCACGGCGGCAAAACCGTCCATCAGCCACAGCGTCGCCGTTGCGTAGCCGCCGTCCTTCATGAAGGCGAGCCACTCGGCGTTGGTGACGAGGCTGCGGGCGAGTTTCACGGGGCCGACCAGCGCGCGGTGGGCGGGCTTCTCATTGTCGAAATGAAAACTGTCGTCGCTATGCCCGACGGTATGGATGCCTTCGTTCAGGGCGATCCATTCGTCACCGCCCCGTGTCGGGGCAGGGAAGCGCCACGCCGCGTCATAGGCCGGCGGGATCGGGTTCTGGGCGAAGGCGTGCAGGATGTCGGTCAGCATCAATTCCTGATGCTGCTGCTCGTGGTTGAGACCGACTTCGACCAGCGGTACCAGTCCGGTAAGGACGTCCTCGCGCGCGGTCTGGAAGAATTTGACGACGGCGGCATCGACATGGCGCCGATAGGCGGTGACTTCATCGGCGCTCGGGCGCGTGAGGTGACCGCGCTGGTGGCGGGCATGGCGGGGGCCGGCACTGACATAATAGGAGTTGAACAGGAAGGCGTAGTCGGGGTGAAAAACCCGATAGCCCTCGCAATGCTCGCCGAGCAGGAATTGCTCGAAAAACCAGGTGGTATGAGCGCGGTGCCACTTTGCCGGGCTGGCGTCCGGCATCGACTGGATCAGCTGATCCTCGGGGGACAGGGGTGCGGCCCGGCGCTCGGTCTCGTCCCGGACAGCGAGATAGGCGTCGACCAGTCGCTGGGCGAGGGTGCCGGAATCGGAAAAGAGTGACGGGATGGGGGTGGCAAACGCGGCCGCGGCTACTGATTTCGTCACTGGTGGCTCCGGTTCGGGAGAGAACGTTTCTCTGGCAGACAGGTTCCTGACGGACAGTCCGTCCTAGATAGGGGTTCCCATCCGGGAAAAAAGCCTCCCGGCGCCATGATATTGATGCCA
Organism: Bradyrhizobium sp. AUGA SZCCT0182; assembly: GCF_018130185.1. Lineage (NCBI taxonomy): Bacteria > Pseudomonadati > Pseudomonadota > Alphaproteobacteria > Hyphomicrobiales > Nitrobacteraceae > Bradyrhizobium > Bradyrhizobium sp. AUGA SZCCT0182. The sequence continues at coordinate 136,774 of NZ_JAFCLY010000021.1, forward strand.
TCAGACTATGAGTCGCCCGGCCTTTTGGGCCCCGCGTCAAGGCCGCGCATGCCAGCTCCTCGCCATTTTACTTTGGATGCACAACGGTTTGGGCTACATATATAGGCAGGATCGGGTTAAATCGGACGAGCCGGCCCGCAAGGCTTAGCCGCAGGGGACCGTGCCCCAAAAGGAAGCGAATATGAGCATCGAGCAATTCATCGACAACGAAGTGAAGTCGAACGACGTCGTGCTGTTCATGAAGGGAACACCGCAGTTTCCCCAGTGCGGTTTTTCGGGGCAGGTGGTCCAGATCCTCGATCACGTGGGCGTCGGCTACAAGGGCCTGAATGTTCTGGAGTCCGCCGATCTGCGCGACGGCATCAAAACCTACTCCAACTGGCCGACCATTCCGCAACTCTACGTCAAGGGCGAGTTCGTTGGCGGCTGCGACATCGTCCGCGAGATGTTCCAGGCCGGTGAACTGCAGCAGCTGCTGGCCGACAAAGGCGTCACCGTCAACACGGCGGCTTCAGCCTGAGTTCGTCCGCGCGCCAGATCGGCAAGGCGCGGGTGGAAGTCATCGTTGCCGACATCACCAGCTTGCGCGTTGACGCCATCGTCAACGCCGCGAATTCGTCCCTGCTCGGCGGGGGCGGCGTCGATGGGGCAATCCATCGGGCGGCCGGACCCGAATTGGTGATGGAAAGCCGCATGTTGCACGGTTGTAAAACCGGCAACGCCAAGATCACCCGGGGCTACCGGCTCAAGGCCCAACATGTGATCCACACAGTTGGACCGGTTTGGAACGGCGGTAACCTTGGCGAAGACGATTTGCTCGCCTCGTGTTATCGCTGCTCGATCGAACTTTGCCGGAAGCACGGTCTTGCCTCCGTGGCTTTTCCGGCGATTTCAACCGGCATCTATCGCTTCCCCGCCGAACGCGCGGCCGGGATCGCGGTCGCAACCGTGGTCGATGCGCTGGCCACGGCACCTGAAATGACCAGCGTGATTTTTTGCTGCTTCTCCGAGGATAGCGCCCGCCTGCATGAATCGGCGCTGGCTGCCTTCGGGAGCCCTTGTGCCTGATGACACGCGACCGCTACACTCCCCGGGCGAATTCCGGGGAGGGGTCCAATGAATTCACGTCAAGTGCTGTGCGCGTTCGTTGGTGGCGCGCTGATGCTGGGGGCGCCGCCGCTCGCCCGCGCTCAAGGCACCTTCGACATGCCTGCGGGAGCACGTTTCAATGAAGCAAAACTCGCCAAGATCAGCGAGTTCTTCGCGAACGAGGTCGCAACCGGCAAGATCGCCGGCGCGAATGTGCTGATCCAGCAGCGCGGCAAGCCGGTCTATCATCAGACCTTCGGCGTGCAGGACGTGGTCTCCAAGACGCCGATATCAGACAAGACCATCTTCCGCCTGTCATCGCTGACCAAGGCGATCACATCAGTCGTGGCGATGCAGCTGATCCAGGACGGCAAGATCAAGCTCGATGATCCCGTCTCGAAATACATTCCGTCCTTCGCAAACATGAAGGTCGGGGTGGAGAAAAAGGCCGAGGACGGCAACAGGACGCTCGAACTGGTGCCGATGACCCGGCCCATTACCATTCTCGACCTGTTGCGTCACACCTCCGGCATCACCTATGGCTTCTATGGCGACAGTCTGGTGCGCAAGGCTTACAAGGAAGCCAACATCTATGCGGGCGAATTCGACCTCGCCGAGTTCGCCGAACGGATCGCCAAGCTGCCGCTGCACAACCAGCCGGGCGCGCTCTGGCAATACGGCCATTCCACCGACATCCTGGGACGGATCATGGAGATCGTGTCCGGAAAATCATTGCTCGAGATCGAGAAGGAAAAGCTGCTCGATCCGCTCGGCATGACCGACACCGGCTTCTTCGTCACCGAACCGGAGAGGTTGCAACGGCTCGCCCAGCCGGTGCCGAACGACAGTGATTTCCGTGTCGGCCGCCAGTACCGGACCGAGGTTCGCCAGAAATGGGAATCCGCCAGCGGCGGCATGGTCTCGACCATGTCGGACTTTTCGCGCTTTGCGCAAATGCTGCTCAACGGCGGGACGTTCGAGGGCAAGACCTATCTCAGCCCGAAGACGTTCGAATTGATGGCAACGGACCATACCGGCAAGAGCTCCGGCGTCGAGCGGGACTATTTCTATTTTCCCGGTGACGGCTTCGGCATGGGGCTTGGGTTTGCCGTGCGCACCGATCCCGGCAACGCCAAGCCTCCGCCGCCGGGATCGCTGGGCGAATTGAAATGGGACGGCGCCTCGGGTTGCTACATGGTGATCGACCGCAAGCAGGAAATGCTTTTCGTATTGCTGGAACAGACTCCCACCGAACGGCAGCGCGTTCAGCGCACCCTCAAGCAGTTGGTTTATGAAGCGATGGAGAATTGACGGCGTGAGGCTCCGCGGTCTTTTCGTCGCGGCGCTGGCCGCATTCGTCGTCCTGGTCTCGTCGCATGTCGTGCGTGCCAGCGAGCCTGCGCCGGGCGCGGGAAGCTTTTCGCGCGAAGGCCTGACGCGCGTCGGCGACTATATACGCAACGAAATCGCGACCGGCAAAATCCCCGGTGCGATCCTGCTGATCCAGCAGCACGGCAAGCCGGTCTATTTCGAGAACTTCGGCGTCCGCGACGTCGCGACCAAACTGCCGATGACCGCGGATACCATCTTCCGCCTCTATTCGATGTCGAAGCCGATCACCTCGGTGGCGGCGATGATGCTGGTCGAGGACGGAAAATTAAAGCTCGACGATCCCGTCTCGAAATACATCCCGGCCTTTGCGACGACAAAAGTCGGTGTCGAGAAGCGCGCCGACGATGGTACGCTGACGCTGGTCGAGGAGCCGCTCGAACGGCCCATTACGATCACCGATTTGCTGCGCCATACCTCCGGCCTGCCTTACGGTTACATGGGAGGAGGTCTCGTACGCGCCCGCTACGCCGAGGCTGGTCTCATCCGCCGCAACCTGACCAATGCCGAGTTTGCCGAGCAAGTCGCAAAACTGCCTTTGGTCGAGCAGCCAGGCACGCGATGGGACTACGGCTATTCCACCGACGTACTGGGTCGCGTGATCGAGGTGGCGTCGGGAAAATCCCTGCTTGAATTCGAAAGGGAACGCTTGCTCGGCCCACTCGGGATGAACGAGACGGCGTTCGTCGTCGCCGATCCGGCGATGCGGCCACGCATTGCCGAGCCGATGCCGACCGATCGCGCGGTCAGCCCGGTCACCAACGTTCGGGATCCGATGGAGCCGAGGAGGATGGAGTCCGGCGGCGGCGGCATGGTGGGCACCATCGGCGACTACGCTCGCTTCGCCCAGATGCTGCTGAATGGCGGCACTTTCGAAGGCCGTCGTTACCTCAGGCCCGAGACGATCGCGCTCATGACGTCCGACCACATCGGCGCGGAAACGAAAATCGCGCGCGACTACGCTTACTACCCCGGCGAAACGAGCGGCTTCGGGCTTAGCTTTGCAGTACGCACGTCGGTGCCGCCGAACACGTCATGGCCGCTCGGCGAGTACCGTTGGGACGGCGTCGCGGGCACGTTCTTCTTCATCGATCCCAAGGACGATATGTTCGCGATCTGCATGGTGCAAACGCCATCGCAGCGCGGACGTGTTCAGCTTGCATTGAAGACGCTGATCTATCAAGCGTTGGGGAGATGAGCGTTAGGCCCCGCGCACGATCTCGCGCACGAAACCGACCGTCTCCTCGATCATCGCGGCCGTCACATCGAGATGGGTGCAGGCACGGATCCTGCCGTCCATCATCGCCAGCAGCACGCCGCGCTTGCGCAGAGCCTCGATCATCTTGTCACCCGGGATGCCGGCGCCATCCGGCTTGAAGAACACGAGGTTGGTTTCCGGCTGCTGCACCTCGACGCCATTGATCTGCGACAGCCCGCGCGCCAGCGCCCGCGCGTTGGCGTGATCGTCGGCGAGGCGGTCGACGTGATGGTCGAGCGCGTAGACGCAGGCCGCTGCGCAAATGCCGGCCTGCCGCATCGAGCCGCCGAGCCGCTGCTTCCAGCGCCAGACATTGTCGATGAAATCGCGCGAGCCGGCGATGGCGCCGCCGACGGGCGCGCCGAGGCCTTTGGAGAAATCGATCCAGGCCGAATCCCAGCCCGCAGCCATGTCGCGCGCGGAAATGCCTGACGCGACGCAGGCGTTCAAGAGCCGCGCACCGTCCATATGGGTGACGAGCCCGTTGGCCTTGGCGATTTCGACGACCTCATCCAGCGCGGCCTTCTTCCAAATCGTGCCGCCGCCGATATTGGCGGTCTGTTCGACGCTGACGACGGTTTGCGGCGGCTGGTAGCGCGAGCGTGGGTGAAGCGCGGCCCGAAACGTCTCCGGCGAGAATTGCCCGTCGTCGCCCGGCAGTGGCGTGATCTGGAAACCGCCGAGGGCGGCATGCGCACCACCTTCGCGGGCGATGATGTGCGCGCTGACATGCGCCAGGATCTCGTCGCCCGGCCGGCACCAGGACAAGGTCGCCGCGACGTTGCACATGGTGCCCGACGGCATGAACACGGCCGCCTCCTTGCCGAGCAGGTCGGCGACGCGTTCGCAGAGCAGATTGACGGTCGGATCGTCGCCGATCTGTTCGTCACCAACCTCGGCCCGCGCCATTGCCTCGCGCATCGCCGGCGTAGGGCGGGTCTGGGTATCCGACAGCAGATTGATACGGACCGGCGCTGCCTTGGGATCGCGCGGAGGAGGGGTGTAATAGGTCATTGGCTGGCTCTCGGTAGTTGCAAGACGGCGAGGAGAGGAGGGAATTATCTGAAGCGCAGATTTTCGCGTGACAACTGGTCGATCGATCTGCACCCCATCAGCTTCATGTCGCGCTCGATCTCGGCCCGCATCAGGCCGAGCGCACGCTCAACGCCGGCCTGCCCGGCTGCCGCGAGAGGATAAAGATAGAAGCGGCCGACGCCAACCGCTTTGGCCCCCAGCGACAATGCTTTCAGGACATGGGTGCCACGCTGGATTCCGCCGTCCATGATGACGTCGATCCGGTCGCCGACGGCATCGACGATTTCAGCCAGTTGATCGAACGCCGCCCGCGAACCGTCGAGCTGCCGGCCGCCATGGTTGGACAGGATGATTCCGGTGCAGCCGATCTCGACGGCGCGTTTGGCGTCGGCCACCGACATGATGCCTTTCAGGCAGAATTGTCCGTTCCATAGCTTCACCATTTCGGCGACGTCGTCCCAGGTCATGGAAGGGTCGAGCATTTCGGTGAAGTAGCGTCCGATCGACATGGCGCCGCCGCTCATATCGACGTGCTCGTCGAGCTGAGGCAGTTTGAAGCCCTCATGGGTGAGATAGTTGATGCCCCACATCGGCTTGATTGCGAACTGGGCCATGCCGGCAAGCGTCAGGCGGAAGGGAATCGAGAATCCGGTACGCAAATCGCGTTCGCGGTTGCCGCCGGTGATGCTGTCCACCGTCAGCATCATGACGTTGACGCCGGCTTGCTTCGCCCGCTGCATCATGGCGCGGTTGAGGCCGCGATCGCGGTGAAAATAGAATTGATAGACCTGCGGCGTATCGTGCGCCTTGCGCAATTCCTCGAGGCTGACCGTGCCGAGCGAGGATACGCCGAACATCGTGCCGTACTTCGCGGCTGCGGCGGCCACCGCGCGCTCCCCGGTATGGTGGAACAGGCGCTGCAGCGCGGTCGGCGAGCAATAGACCGGCATCGCCAGTTTCTGGCCCATGACGGTTACCGACATGTCGATGGCCTCCACGCCGCGCAGGACGTTAGGGACCAGATCGCAGCGCTCGAAGCTTTGGGTATTCCGGCGCAGCGTTGCCTCGTCGTCGGCGGCGCCGTCGATGTAATTGAAGATCGGGCCGGGCAAGCGCTGTTGCGCCAGCTTGCGGAAATCATGGAAGTTGTGGCAGTCGCTCAGGCGCATGGGGCGTTCCCATTGGGGGCAGAAAAAAGGCCCCGGTTTTCCCGGGGCCTTTAATAACTCGAAAATGCGTTCCGATCAGCGCGAATAGAACTCGACGATCAGATGCGGCTCCATCTGCACCGCGAACGGCACGTCCGACAGCGCCGGGATGCGGGTGAACTTCGCCGTCATCTTGGAGTGATCGGCCTCGATGAAGTCGGGCACGTCGCGCTCGCCGAGCTGGACGGCTTCCAGCACCGGGGTGAGCTGCCGGGAGGATTCCTTGACCTCGATCACGTCGCCCGGCTTGACCTTGTAGCTCGAAATGTTGACGCGGCGGCCGTTCACCTTGATGTGGCCGTGGTTGATGAACTGGCGCGCGGCGAACATGGTGGCGACGAACTTGGCGCGATAGACCACGGTGTCGAGACGGCGCTCGAGGAGGCCGATCAGGTTTTCACCGGTGTCGCCCTTCATCCGGCCAGCCTCGACATAGATGCCGTGGAACTGGCGCTCGGAAATGTTGGCGTAGTAACCCTTGAGCTTCTGCTTGGCGCGGAGCTGGACGCCGAAGTCGGACAGCTTGCCCTTGCGGCGCTGGCCGTGCTGGCCGGGGCCGTATTCACGGCGGTTCACGGGGCTCTTGGGGCGGCCCCAGATATTCTGGCCCATACGGCGATCGATCTTGTACTTCGCCTCACTGCGCTTAGTCATCGCGTCCTCTTGATAAGTTCGAGTTTTGAGGAGACGCGCCCTCCTGTGCGCCGGGAACTTCCCGGTGCCGACAGGTCCGCCTCAAAAGCTTCAAGGAGGACCACGGGTCGCGAAACGCAACGCGGGCCGAAAACGGCCCGCGAGCAAGCGGGTTATTAGGGAGAAAGCGCCGTTCTGTCAAACAAAACACCCCGATTTTGGACCCTGGTTTGGGCTCAAATGGCGGGTTCCGGGCGGGGTCGGTCAGGTCGCGACCGCCCGGACCGATTTTGGCTCGTTTTGCTGCCGAGTGGCCCGCAATTCGCCCGCGATTTCGGTGTTCAGCACCTGTTCCAGCCGAATCAGGGCCTTGGCGATCAGGGCGGCATCGGTGATCCGGTGGTCCCAGCGCAGCACGACATCGATCGTCTGGTCCGGTTTCTCGACCCCATAGCTCAGGACGAAGGGTCCCGGGCTTAGCGCATGGAGCTGGCCGGCGCCAAAAGCGGCCACCGAGGTGACCCCGAAACTGCCGAAATAATTGGCGCGCTGGCGGCCGAAATTGAGCCCGATCGCCCAGAACAGCCGGCGCAGCGGCAGCGGCAGCCGCGTCGTGCGCAGGATCTTCCGGAACGCCGGCACCTGTTCGATCGGCGCATCCTTGGCGTGGCGGATCTGGGCGTCGACTTCCGCGAGCGACATTTCGTCGGGTGTCCCGACCTTCTGCGGCAGCACGCAATCCTGGCCGTCCTCGACCCGCGCGATCGCCACCATCGCGACGCTGCGCGGCAGTTCATAGAAGGCGGGCCATGGCCATTTGACGTACAGCGTGCGCAGCACCGGCTGTTCTTTGGCGACCAGCGCAAACGCCTTGACGAAGATCGCCGCCCAGCCGGGCCGCACCGCGGCCTGCATGCGGGCTTCCGACAGGCTGCGGATGTTGAGCGGCCGCGCCAGCGAGACAAAGGGCACGCGCGCAGACGCGTGCATGAGGTCAGCGACGAGACGGCGCGGCAGTGATATTTTTCGAACCGTTCCGCGCATTCGCTATGCTCAAATTCCCGCAACGAACAGAATCAGAAAGCCGGCAGGCCCTGTTGACCCGCCAGCCCCTGATGTAGCACGAACCAGCCGGTTTGACGCCAGCGCCTTTCAGTTTCGATTGCATCGAAACTGGGCTCTGGATCGTTATTTTGACGCGTTTTCTTGACGCGAACCGGGTCCCACTTCGCTGGAAAACGCTACAATCTTATGGCGCCGGTTTGGCCAGCGGTTCGCCCGCCTTGACGACGTAAACCCCAAGCACTTTGAAGGGCTTGTCGCCGGCCTTGGCGTCGTGAACGGCGCCTTCCGGAATCTGGTAGGATTCGCCGGCCTTGACCTTGATTGGCGGCTTGCCGTCGATGATGAGCTCAAGCTCGCCTTCGAGCACATAGCCGGTTTCGGCGCCGGGATGGGTATGCCGGCCGGCAGCACCTCCGGCAGGCACTTCCGCGATCGCGGTGACGGTGTTGTAGCCGGGCGGGAAATCGAGTTTTTGCAGCGGGGTCCGCTTGATGCCGCTTTGCTGGGCAATCGCGACACCGGCGCCTGCGAAGGCAATGACCGTAAGTCCGAGCAGAATTTTCTTGAGCATGATGTTTTGTTCTCCCTGTCGGGAAACACTAGCAGCGACATCGCCACGCGCAAAGCCGGCTCGCGCAACTAGACTCTTGTTTTGACGCGTTTTCTTCACGCGAACCGGTATCCACTTCGCTCGAAAACGCTCTACCGCTTGATCCCCGCAAAACTCGCCGCGATGCCGCGCTGGAACAGCGACCAGTCGAAGCCGAGCGCCAGCGCCACATAGCCGCGTTCGATCATGTTGTTGGCCTGTTCGGCTGATCGCGCGACGCCGCCGATCGGCACGCCGCTTTTCAGAATGCCTTCCTCGGCGCGCTGCATCAGCGCCTGCACTTCCGGGTCATCGGGGAGGCCGCGCTTGTTGATGGACGTGGCGAGGTCGCCGGGGCCGATCACCGCAAGGTCGATGCCGGGTGTGGCCATGATCTCGTCGATGCGGTTGACCGCCTCGACATGTTCGATCGTGATCATGCAGATCATGTCGTCGTCCGCGGTCGCCATGTAGTCCGGCATCGACACGCCCCAGCGGAACGGGGCGTGAAACGGGCCCCACAGCCGGTCGCCCGTCGGTGGATAGCGCACGCTGCGCACCGCCTTTTCGGCGTCCGCTGCGCTGCAGATCATCGGAAAATTGATGCCGAGCGCGCCGATGTCCATCGGCGCCTTCGCCAAATGCGGCTCGTTGGCCGCGATCCGCACCATCGGCACGCAGGGCGTGCCTGAAGTGGCCGTGATCATCGCATGCGCGGAGCCGAGATCGATCGGGCCGTGTTCGAGGTCGACGATGATCCAGTCGATCCCGGTGCGGGCCATGATCTGCACCGTCTGGAGCGAGGGGATGGTCGCGATGGCGCCGAAGGTCGGGCGCTTCTCGCGCCATTGCTGACGGAGACGGTTGAGCGGCGTGAGGGAGGCAGAGGTCAATTGCAAGGCTCCGTTGGGCGGGCAGGGTGTATGCACGGCGATCAGAGTAACGGTGTAGCATCCTCTCGTCGTCCCGGCGAACGCCGGGACCCATACGCCGCGGCAGTCATTGTTTGCAGAAGGTCTCTAACGCCACCGCTCTCACCGATGGGCCGCGGCGTATGGGTCCCCGATGCGCAATTGCGCATCTGAGCTCAAGGCCGGGACGACGGCAGTGTTTGTAATTGCACCATCATCCAAACGCAACTTCGCGATCTCGCGACGCAATGCGCCCGAGGTTTGCTGTAAACTTCCCGCCCTCCAATGAGAGGGCGCAGGGAAGACCGGGTGCGCGCTGCACCCGCGGTCCCGTGTGCGGTTTGCACAAAACAAAGTGCACACGAGCATACAGGGCAGCGGAGAACACCCGGCCTTCCCTGCGCAATGGCTTTACGGCTTATGCCGTG
>NZ_JAFCLY010000022.1:0-140450 GCF_018130185.1 Bradyrhizobium sp. AUGA SZCCT0182
TGGTTGCCGGCCCACCACATCTTCTCGGTGGAGGCGTCGCGCACCGTGAACTTGTCCTTCGGGCTGCGGCCGGTGAATTCGCCGGTGTCGGCGCAGAGCGCGCCATCGGCGGAGAGCACAGCTTCGCCGGATGACAGCGAATATTGGTAGAGCTGCGGCGCTCCGAGGTTCCAATGCACCTCCTTGAGTTTCTTTAAGCCAAATTTATCGGCGCCAAAGGCACCGTTACGCACGCCTGTCTCTTGCACGAAGGATCTCCCATCAATCACCGCACGACCTAGCGGTCGATCACGAAATGCGAATGACAATGAAACGCAAGAATAGTGCCACGATCTGGGGCTTACCTATTCAAGACGACGGGCAGGCATGCGACAGCATCATGCCCGACCCAATTTGCCCAAATTGCAGTCGCGGGGCGTGAGATCTCCGGGCAGTTCGCCGGTGAGTCCGGCCGCAACCATTTCTTTTCTCGCCCGGATGGGCCGTGCCGGTCAGCCCGCCACGCCATGGTAACCGCGATACCATTCGACAAATCGCCGCAGGCCTTCAGCCAACGGCGTCGAAGGCGAGAACCCGACATCGCGTTGCAGCGCCGAGATGTCGGCACAGGTCTCGAGCACGTCCCCGCCTGCATCGGAAGGAGATCCCGAACCGCCGGCTTTCCAATGATCTCCTCGAGCGTCGAGACAAAATCGAGCAAATTCACCGGCCGGTTGTTGCCAATGTTGTACACGCGATACGGAGCCGCACTTGTGGCAGATTCAGGCTGCTCCGCATCCCAGGCCGGATTCGGCGCAGCCGGACGATCCAGGGTGCGGATCACACCCTCCGCGATATCGTCGACATAGGTGAAGTCGCGCCGCATGTTGCCGTGGTTGAAAATCTTGATCGGCTTGCCTTCGAAAATTGCGCGCGTGAAGAGATAGGCCGCCATATCGGGCCTTCCCCACGGGCCATACACGGTAAAGAACCGCAGGCCGGTGACCGGAAGCCGGTGCACATGGGCATAGGTGTGCGCCATCAACTCGTTGGCTTTTTTACTTGCGGCGTAGAGGCTGACCGGATGATCGACCGATTGCTCCGTCGCGTACGGAAGCGTGCGGTTGGCGCCGTAAACGGAACTCGACGAAGCAAAAACCAGGTGCTTCACGTTGTGGCGGCGGCTGCTCTCCAGCACGGTGACGAACCCGTCGCAATTCGCCCGGATGCAGGCGATCGGATCGTCGATCGATGCGCGAACGCCGGGTTGTGCGGCAAGATGCACGACGCGATCAGGCCTGACCGCATCGAAAGCAAGTTTCGTCGCGCTGGAATCCGCAAGATCCGTTTCATGAAATGCGAAGCCGGTGTGCTGCGTCAGGTAATTTAGCCGGGCGCGCTTCAGCGCCGGGTCGTAATAGGGTGTGAGCGCGTCAATGCCGACAACCTGCTCACCGCGCGCGAGCAGCCGTTCGCACACCTGCATGCCGATAAATCCGGCGGCCCCAGTGACAATCACAGGTCCCAAAGTCGACACGGTCATCCTCACTCGGTCCGCGCATTAAACAGCGTAAGGCAACTCGCCACGCTTCAAGCGCAATCTGCCAAATTCGCGTGCAGCGTATTTAAATCGCCGTTTGCGCGTTCAATCCCTGAAAGACGTATGCAGGGCATCCGTCAGCGGCGACACGATATATTCCAGCGCCGTGCGCTCGCCGGTCGCGACCACCACGTCGGCCTGCATGCCCGCGATCAGCTTGTCGCGGTAGCGTGCATCGAGCTTGGCATCGGAGAGATCGATGAGGCCGAGAAAATAGGGCTGCTTGGTAACGTCGTCCACCAGCCTGTCATGCGAAATGGATGCCAGCTTTCCGGTCATCATTTGAATGCCGCGCGCGCGGAGTCCCGGGAAACGAATTTCGGCGGTCTGCCCCACGCTGAGATGTTCGATCGAATTGACGGGAAGCTGGGCGTGGACGACGAGCTTCTGGTTGCTCGGAACGATCTCCATCAGCGACTCGCCGGCACGAACGACCTGCCCGACCGTAAACACTTTCAAATTCTGTACGGTGCCCGCTCGCGGCGCGCGAATATCGAGGCGGGTGAACAAGTCCCGCGCCACGATCAGCTTTTCCTTCGCGGTGTTGATCTTCTGGCGTGTTTCCAGCAGCTGGGCCGAGACTTCCTCCTGGAATTTCTGCTCCAGCTGCATCACCTGCAGGCGCGCTTCGCTGATTCCGTTGGTCGCTTTCGCCGTATCCGCGATGGCCCGGCCGACGATGCCCTCAAGGCGCGTGCGCTCCCTTTCCATGGCAAGCACGCGCGTGATCGGGATCAACCCCCGCTCCTTCAGCGAACGAAGGCCCGTCAACTCCTCGTCGAGGAAACCGATCTGCTTCTCGGTCGACGACTTCTCGACGCCGATGCCTTCCATTTCCCACCCGAGCTGCTGAATCTTGGATTCGATCAGCGTGATCTGGGTCGCGCGCGAGCGCTTGCGCTCTTCAAATTGCAGCGTCTGGTCCTGGACGATCCTGGCCAGGACCGGTGAAGCGGCCTGCCGCTCCAGCAGTTCCGGAGGAAAGGTGATGCGATCGCGGCGATCGATTTCGGCAACCAGTGACGCTTCGAGCGCGAGCGCGCCGTCGAGTTGACTACGTACCGTCTCGAGCCCCGAGCTCGCCTGCAGCGGCGACAGGTTGACCAGCAATTGCCCCTCAACGACGGACTGCCCTTCTCTGACCGAAATCTCGCTCACCATGCCGCCTTCGAGGTGCTGCACCACCTTGCGGCTGTCCTCGATCATGACAACGCCCTGCGCAACGACGCCGCGGTCGAGCGGTGCGACAGCCGCCCACCCTCCCATGACACCGAAGGTGAAAATGATCAGCGTGTATCCGGCGATTGCCGTTTTGCCTTGCGCATTTGCGAATGGCAGCGAACTGGGGACGCGCCGGGGAATACCTGCCTTGAAGCGCGCAGGAATTGAAAACCATGCAGGAATTGAGAAACGAACCTTGAACATGATGACTGACCTCAGCCTGCCGCAGCCCGAACGGGCACTGGAGGAGCGATCAAATGCTTGAGCACTTCGTGGCGGGGACCAAACACTTGCGCCATGCCGCCCTCCAGCACGAGAATCTTGTCGGCCACGGTCAGTACGCTGATCTTGTGGGTAATCAGAACGATTGTGGTGCCGAACGAGCGAAATCGGCTGATCGCCTGGACCAGCGCTTCCTCGCCACCCTGGTCAAGACTTGCATTGGGTTCATCGAGAACGACCAGGGCCGGACGATCAAAGAACGCCCGCGCCAGCCCGATGCGTTGGCGCTGGCCGCCCGACAGCGTGGCGCCCCCCTCGCCGACCGCGGTGTTGTAGCCGTCCGGCAGGAGCTGGATCATCTCGTGACATCCGCAAAGCCTGGCGGTCTCGATCACCGCTTCGCTGTCGACCTCTTGAAACCGCGCGATGTTCTGCGCGACGGTTCCGGAAAACAGCTCGATGTCCTGCGGCAGATAACCGATGTAGCGACCGCGTTCGCGCGGATTCCAATGCGAAAAATCGAAGCCGTCGAGACGCACATTGCCTGACGACGGTCGCCACACGCCCGTAATCACCCGAGCCAGGCTGGATTTTCCGGCGGCGCTCGGGCCGACAATGCCCACGACTTCGCCCGGTCGGGCTTCGAACGAGATATTCCGCAAGGTGCTGCGCGACTGTTCCGGAGGTCCCGCGGTGACCGCCTCGAGCGTCAGATGGCCGACCGGCCGCGGCAGGCTCACCCGCTGCGGCTCCTCGCCGGCGACAGCGAACAGTTTGACAAGCCTGCTCCAGCTGTTGCGCGCGTTGGTCAGTCCCTTCCAGTTTCCGACGACGCCTTCGACGGGAGCAAGCGCCCGCCCGACAAAGATCGAAGCGGCGATGATCATGCCCGCAGAAATCTGATTGTGGATCGCAAGATAGGCGCCAAGGCCAAGTACCATCGATTGCAGGAACATGCGGACGAACTTGGACGCGGCCGCCATCAACCCCGACCGTGTGCCTGCGATTGCCTGAAGATTGAGCACATGGGCGTGTTGCGCAATCCAGGTCTCGCGCAGGACATCGAGCATGCCCATGGCGTGAATGACTTCGGCGTTGCGCAGGGCAGATACGGCCTTCTGGTTGGCCGCGATCGACGACTTGGAGGCCTGGCTCATCGGGCCCGTGGTGGCGAGCTCACTGGCAACCGTCAACAGGAAGATAAGGGCCGAGCCGACCAGCGCGATCGCCCCGAACCAGGGGTGAAGAAAGAAGCAGGTCACGATGAAGATCGGCATCCACAGCAAGTCGCACAGCGCAATCAGCGCCGGACCGGCGATGAACTCGCGAACCGAATCGAGGTCCCGCAGCGTTTGTCCCTGGGCAAGACGGGGGAAATGCAGGCCGGCGGAGTGCGTTGCATCGAAGACCGAGCCGGCCAGCTTGCTGTCGACCGCGAGGCTGGCCTGAACCATCAGGCGCGAGCGCAGCATCTCAAGCAGCGCATTGATGATCAGGAGATAACCGACCAGCAGCGTGATGCCGAGCAGCGTGGTCTCGTTGCGGCTGCCGATCACCCGGTCATAAATCTGCAGCATATAAAGCGGGCTGGTGAATGCGAGCAGATTAATGAAGAAGCTGAAAACCACCGTCGTCATGACTGCCGGAACGCACGACTTCACGCCGTTGACGAGAACGGTGCTTGCCTTAATTGGACCAGACCCAGCCATTGCGAAAATCCCGCTCCACCATTCCGCGCTGATCCAACAAGGAAACATGCCCGCACAAATCCCATGCGCGCAGAATGTGTGCTTTTTGTTGCGCGCTGAGTTCCATCTCCACTCAATTAAATCCAGCCGACAGCGCGCGCCTGATCACATCAAACCAAATTCGTTCCTAAATAATTAGCACGCTGCAAGATTCATGAAGCCGACATGCTCGTTTGGTTTGCATTTGATTGAGCCTCTCTTGCCAGCACGGCATCTAGTGATTTAACGGAGGCAGCATGCGTGCGGAACGGTTCCCACGGATGGTTCGCCATGCCAGACTTCGCCATGCCAGACTTGGCAGAACTCGAACTCACTCCCCGTGCCCACTAACAAGGCAGCAGCCAACACTGGGTGCGTGAAAGCTGAAGAAGATCGTCTTTGAAAATTTTCATCAACGGTAGATTCCTGTCGCAATCGCTCACGGGCGTTCAGCGCTATGCCGCCGAAATGGTTAAGGCCATGGATCGCTTGCTGGCGTCCGGGCAAGCCGCGCAGCCCCTGCTCGCGGCGGAATGGCAGCTCCTCACCCCGCCCAACGCGAAGGCCGAGCTCGACCTCGCCGTCATCAGGACCAGACAGGTAGGCCGGCGGACCGGGCATGCCTGGGATCAGATCGACCTTGCGCGGGCGTCGGCGGGTGGCCGGCTGATCAGCCTCGCCAACTCCGGGCCGGTTCTTCACCGTAATCACCTCGTCGTCCTGCATGACGCACAGGTGTTTCGCCGGCCGGATTTCTTCAGCCGGAGCTATCTGATGCTGCACCGGACGCTGGGCCATCTGCTGGCCCGAACCGCGACAATTGCCACGGTTTCCGAATTCTCGCGGCGCGAACTCGCCGCCGCCTTGCGGTTGGCACCGTCGGCCATTCCGGTGTTTTCCAACAGCGCGGAGCATTTTGCGGCAACAGTGCGGGATTTTCGCGTGATCGACCGGTTGGGCCTCGTGCCCCACCGCTACTTTCTCTTCGTCGGGTCGATGACGAAGAACAAGAACGTTTCGCTGGCCATTCGGGCGTCGGAGCGGCTGGGCCGCGCGGATATTCCGCTCGTCGTGGTCGGCGGCGACAACAGCAAGGTGTTTTCGGACGGCCCCACCGCCGCAAAGGCCGGGGTTGTGATGGCGGGCCGGCTCAGCGACGAAGAGATCGCGGCGCTCTTTTCGCGTGCAAATTCATTTATTTTCCCCAGCCTTTATGAAGGCTTCGGTGTGCCTCCGCTGGAGGCAATGTTCTTCGCCTGTCCGGTGATAGCGAGTACGGCAGAGGCGGTACGCGAAACCTGCGGCGACGCCGCCGCTTATTTCGACCCGCTCAACGTGGACGAGCTGCATCAACGCATGCTCGAAAGAATTGCAGCAGGAGGCATATCCGGCCCCGAGCGGCAGAAACAGGAAGCGCGCCTGGCAGCCTATTCGTGGGCTAAATCCGCTACCGCCATGTTGCGTTTTCTCGAAAAATCCCCAGTTTAAAATTTAAATAAACGTATTAAACCTGAACAAAGGCAGGAGCCCACCACATCGCGGCCCAATTATTGCTGCGTATTGGAGATCAGTTTGTCGTATCGGCGTGAAGAAAATGAAGGATTAAGGGTGCCCAGCAGTCAGGTTAGAACCATGAGAGTTCTGCATGTCGCCGAAACGATCCGGGGCGGCATCGCGACTTATCTCAACGAGCTGCACCCCCACCAGCGGACCAGCCTCGGCGCCGGCAACGTGCACTATGTGATACCATCCGGTCATCGGGCCGATTTGGTTGGGATCGAAGACGCGGAAATCACGGAATTCGGCCGTTCGGACCGGGGTATTTCAGGCCTGTTCCGGATGCTGGTGGCGACCCTGCGCGCTGTTCACCGCCAGCAACCGGATGTCGTTCACCTGCACTCCTCGTTTGCCGGACTGGTTCTCCGCCCGTTCCTGTTGCTGAGGCGCAAGCGGCCGCGGGTCGTCTACTGTCCGCACGGCTGGGCTTTCTCTCGCGAGACGGGCCGGCTGAGCCATCAGGTCACCAAGATCACGGAAGGTATCCTGGCCAGGATCACGGATCGGATCATCTGCATTTCGAGGGATGAGTACAAAGAGGGGGTTCAGGCCGGAATTGAAGCCGATCGCCTGGTTCTTGTGCACAACGGTATTTCGAAACACCGTCCGCTGCTCGATACTGTCTCGGCGATATGGCCTTCGGAAAAGACCAAGGTTCTGTTCATCGGCCGCCTCGACCGCCAGAAGGGGTACGATCTCCTGACCGAAGCCGCCCGCGCGCTCGAGGACCAGGTGGACGTCCGGATCGTCGGGGCTTCGGTGATCGGCAAATACAAGGATGAGGGGCGTGCGCTTCCCTCCAACGTCTCGTTGCTGGGCTGGCAGGATCGACACCAGATCGAGGCCCAGCTCGAGAAGGCGGATCTCGTCGTCATCCCCTCACGCTGGGAGGCCTTCGGCCTCGTCGCCCTCGAGGCGATGCGGGCGGCCAAACCGATCATTGCCTTTCGCATCGGCGCGTTGCCGGAAATCGTCGAAGATGGCGTGACGGGTGTGCTTTGTGAGCCGGCTTCCGCCGCCCAACTCGTTGAAGGGTTTCGGCGCGCGCTGAAGCTCGATCTGCCTGCGGTCGGTCTGCGAGGCTACGAGCGCTTCAGACAGCTTTATGACATCGAGAAGACGCATCGCGTCCTTAGCCAGGTCTATGTCGACCTCGGACGAGGCGATCACATCCGGTCCCGGCAACAAGCCGAACTGCAATCGGATTTGCCGAACAATTTCTAATCGCAGCCGCTGCCTTGCGGCGCCGAAAGACATTAATTTTCAAAGGCATTAATTTTCAAAAGCCTGGACGCCTCGTCGAACGGCTGGCGGCCGGGCCCCGTCAAATCACCTGCCCAGCCACAGAAAGTCGACTCCGCGCGGCTTCTGGTCATCGCTGGCGGCGGACTCGTTCCCGCGCTCGCGCCTGTCGGAGAACGACCACCGTATCAGGACAGCGACGAGCAACGCGCAGGTCAAAAAACCCGCGGTGAACGCCAACAATGCCACCGGTAGGGCATCCATTTCGCTTGCCTCCCTTTTCTCGTTTGAAGCGAGTATAGCTAGGGGGCCCGAATTAGTAAGTAGTTACGTCAATCCAGGAGACTCGTGCTTAACGGCTGAAATCCCTAACAAATATTGGACAACCGGCTTTCGCCGCGCCGCGCGAAATATTGTTGCGCTGCGGCATCGATTTGCGGGGAGTTCCCCGTGCCAACTCATGTATAAGTGGCGAACGCCCCCTAAAGGAGGCTTCCATTTGGAAACGCTGCTGTACGTTCTGGCAGGCTGGTTCGTGTTTAATATCATTTTCGCCCTAGCAATGTACTTCCGACCGATCCGGCCAACTGCCTCAGCCGATAACCCGGCCAAATCTCACGCTGCGGATCCATCCGATGCCGCGAGCGGGCGTCCATTGCTGTTTAAATCGCCCGGTGGACCTGGCCATTCCATCGTCACCAGGGTTTTGTTCTTTGGCCACTGGTTAAGCGACCGCGTTCGCTCATCGATCGCCGCGAAGCAAGAACCCACCTAGCCGTTCAAATCCTGCGTCCGCCAGCCCTAGCCGATCCGGGACGGCTGTCCTGGGCGCCTGTACCACCCCTGGGCGGGCGCTCGGCAAGCGCGCCGAGCGGCGTTCCGCGCCTGGTCTTTCCGCAGTTTTAAGCCCGGCGTCCCAGGGATCGTTCGGCTGATCCCCCCGGCCGGCCGCTCAACCTTGCATGTCGACCTTGATCCACCAGGCACCTCAGTCACCCGCCACAGCGTATGCGCGCCGTCGCCCTGATATTAAATAGCGACGAATAATACGATATTTAATTCTCCCAGCCGGGCATGAAGGCGAGATAGTGACGAGAAAATGACGCATTTACTGACAATACACGCCATGCTCAAACTTTAGCCAGGTTTTGCTCAGAACCCTCTCAGTGCAAGTTGCAAGAAGGTCACATGGCCGAGGCTTTACCTCGGAAGGCGGCCGCTCGGGAGTGACTTCGGATCCGGATGATTGCTACGGTTAAATGGGACGAAGAGTTTTAAATTGGACCAAGCGTATCACGAGGGTGCTGCAGTGATTAAAGGAAGAACAAAAGCAAAAGGGCTGATTTGTTCTTCTGCTCTTTTTGCGGCACTGGCGTTCGGCCTTGGCGGCTGCGCGGGCTTTATTCCGACGGATGCGCCGGATGGATCAGCGACGCATTCGAACGCGGCGATCGTTACGCAGCCATCGGCACCGCTTCCCTACATACTGATGCCGATCAATCCGGTGGTGTTGCAGGCCACCAATTCCTTTACCGACGGTACGGGGTTGGTATTTTCCCGGTTGCCTGGCGGGAACTATCGCGATGTGACCATTGGTGTCGGCGATATCGTTACCGTCACCGTTTACGAGGCCCAGGCCGGCGGTCTGTTCATCCCGCGCGAAGCGGGCGTGAGGCCGGGTAATTTCGTCGACATTCCACGTCAGCAGGTCGACCAGTCGGGCAATATCAACATCCCGTATGCCGGTGCGATCAAGGTATCCGGCCTGACCCCGCGCGCGGTGGGCAATATCATTCGCGAACGTCTCAAGGATCGCGCCATCGATCCACAAGCCGTCGTCAGCGTTGCTGAGCAGCGCGGCAATCAGGTTAGCGTGCTTGGCGAGGTCAACACGCCGCTGCGCTTCCCGGTCGACCCCGGCGGCATTCGGCTGATGGGCGCCATCGCGCGCGCGGGCGGTCCCAAATACCCCTCTTACGAATCCACCATCACGATCAAACGAAGCGGCCGTACCTACAACGAGTCGATGTCGAGCGTCGTCCGTCATCCCGGCGAAGACATCTTGCTCGCTCCCGGCGACGTCGTCTTCCTGACGCGAATTCCGAGGGTGTTCATGGTCTTCGGCTCGACACCGTCGCCCGGCTCGATCGGCGGCACCAACAACCGCCGTTTCACCTTCGAAAACGACAGCATGACGTTGGCCGAAGCGCTGGCGAAAGCCGGCGGTCTGGACGGCATCCGCGCTGATGCCAAATCGATCTTCGTCTATCGCTTCGAACCAAAGCCGCTGCTGGAGAAGATCGGACTGGAGGTATCTCAGTTCCCGACCCAGCTGGCGCCCGCCATCTACAAGTTCGACATGAGCAAGCCCGATGGCTGGTTCCACGCGGACTCATTCCGGATGCGCGATCACGACGTGATTTCGGTCGCGGAGTCGCCGTCGACCGAGTTCATCAAGCTGATGAATCCGCTGAACGCGGCAACCACGAACGCGGCAAATATCAGCGCCACCATTGCGAACTCGAGATAGACCAGGGAGCATCGCCCAACTCGAACCGCAACAAGAGAGGATAGACGCGTTCAGGCAATCGATTGCTCGCAATCGCGCCATGGACGAGACCCTTTGTCTTGATCAAGAGCCGGAACACATCGGGCGCCAGGACCCGCACGCTGTTCCGACATGCCCTGCAACTGAAAAGGCATGGCAGCCGATAGCGAGACTACCTATCTCTGCCGATCAAACACCGAAGCCAAGTGCCGGAACGGCATGCCGCATCGGAACCCTGCTGCCGGTTGATGCAGATGGCCCGACTTCCCTCGCCTTCAATTTCCCTTGGCGAATGGAACTCTCGCACCGGTAAGCTTCCAACCTGAGGCGATCCTTGAGAATACTCATCGTCAATACGCTTTATCCTCCGGAGATCATCGGGGGCGCTGAAGTTTCCGTGTCGCTGCTCGCGCAAGCCCTTTCCCGCAACCACCATCAGGTTTCCGTCGTCAGCCTGCATGACGCGCAGAGGACCTCGGTCAGCGATTTAAAGGGCGTCCGCGTCTACAGACTTCAGATCGACAATGATTACTGGCCATTCGGCCAGGATCGAAAGCCATCGCGACTGCAACGCCTGAAATGGCACTTGCGTGATACCTGGAACCGGAAGGCCGCGAAACGGTTCGCGGAAATCCTGGATATTGAAAAGCCTGACGTCGTCCACACCAACAACCTGACGGGATTTTCAGTGGCGCTCTGGTCGGAAGCCAGGCGCCGCAACATCAGGATCGTGCATACGTTGCGCGACTACTCGCTGCTCTGCAAAAGGTCGACGCTTTTCAGGAATGGCGCTACCTGCGAGCGCCGATGCACGTCCTGCGCCGCCATGACCGCTTCGTCCCGGCTCGCCTCGCGCCTGGTCGATGCAGTCACCTCCAACAGCCAGTACGTGCTCGATCGGCATCAGCGTCTCGGATACTTTTCCGAAATTCCGGATCGCGTGATCTTCAACATTGCCGACACCAGCGCGCTCGCCCCTGCGGCGGCTCCCTCCGATGAGCATGACCTGACATTTGGATTCATCGGGCGGATTGAAGCCGAGAAAGGCATCGATGTCGTGCTCAAGGCAACAGAATTGCTGCCCGACACCGGTTGGCAGCTCAAAATTGCCGGCAGAGGGCTCGAGTCCGATGTCCGGGAATTCAAAGCCCGTCACCCGAGCGACCGGGTGAAATGGCTGGGCTTTGCCAAATCTCAGGATTTTTACGCCGGTATCGACGTCTGCCTGATCAGCTCGGTCTGGCCGGAGCCGCTGCCGCGCACCCTGATCGAGGGAATTAGCGCCGGCCGCGCCACAATTTGTTCCACTGCGGGTGGGATACCGGAGATATCGAGGTTTTCCAACCTTATCGGTATGTACCAACCAAGCGATCACCGCGAGCTGGCCGGACTAATGTTGAAGGGGATAGACGAGGCCGCTCGATGGAAAAAAAGCCTGCCTCCGCGACCAGACTTTGCGGAGAAGTTCACGCCTGAGACCATTACACGCGAATATTTGGAGATGTATTCGGCCGACAGCTAGGGGGACAGTTCTGTATCAATGAGAGCAATTGCAACCAATCGCTATACGATCTGCACCGGGACGGCTCATTTTTGATGAGGGTCCTTGTT
Source organism: Bradyrhizobium sp. AUGA SZCCT0182 (assembly GCF_018130185.1). Taxonomy (NCBI): domain Bacteria; kingdom Pseudomonadati; phylum Pseudomonadota; class Alphaproteobacteria; order Hyphomicrobiales; family Nitrobacteraceae; genus Bradyrhizobium; species Bradyrhizobium sp. AUGA SZCCT0182. The sequence goes on from NZ_JAFCLY010000022.1 coordinate 11,708, forward strand.
ACAACATCCCTCTATCCGACGCCGCTGGCCCCAAAGGTCATCGGCGGCGCGGAAATATTCGTACGCAAACTGGTCGAGGGCTTCGTCGCCAGCGGGGACAGTGTGGAAGTGATCCGCGCCGCGTCAGCCCCCAACCAGCAAACGGAATCATGCGACGATGTCGATATCTATTCCGAGCCGGTCAGTAACATCTATCTGCCGTTCACCGAACAGCACAGCGCACCAATGCGGGGACTCTGGCACGCGGTCGAGGATTGGCGACGATCGACAAAATTGGTCGCCGACCGGATCAAGGCGTTCAGGCCTGACGTGCTGCATTCCAATAATCTGTCGGGCCTGACGACGGCGGTCTGGAAGGCCGCATCCGACCACGGCGTCCCCATCGTCCACACCTTGCACGATTATTACCTGACGTGCCCGCGATGTTCGCGCTTCTCCCACGGCAGCACCTGCACGCACACCTGCTTCAGCTGCAAGATACTAACCGTAAGCCGCCGCACCGCGACCAGGCAGCTCAGCGCGATCGTTGGCGTGAGCCAGCGCATTCTGGATATTCACACGGAGTTGGGCCTCTTCGCAGACACCCCGCTTCGCAAGGTCATCAGACACGCTTCGGCACTTCCCCCGGTCGCGCCCGAGCCCAGACGCCCGGCCGACCTCCTGACGCTGGGTTTCATCGGGCGCCTCACGGAGGAGAAAGGCATTTACAATCTCGTCAAGGCTGTCGGCTCGTTGCCGCCAAACTCCGTCAAGCTGGTGATCGCAGGCTCTGCCAGCACCGAGATGAAGGAGCGGTTGCGTGCCTTGGCACCTGAAGCCCAGATCGAATTCCTGGGATTTGTCGCCCCCGAAACGTTCTATCGTCAAATCGACGTCGTGGTGATTCCGCCGATCTGGGAGGAGCCCGGCCCCATCGTGGTCGCTGATGCCCAGGCCGCCGGCAAGCCCTTCCTCGGCACCCGCTTCGGAGGCATACCGGAGGCCGTCGCACGGGGCGCGGTCGGATGGCTTACGGCGCCCGATCCCGACTCGCTGGCCGAAAGCATCAGGAAGATGTTGTCGAATCCTGACGAAGTAACAACAATGACCCGAAAGTTCGCCGACAAGAACAGTCAACGTACATTCTCGGAAGTCGTCGCCGAATACCGCGCGGTCTTCGAGCAGCTGCGCCGCCGTGAGAACTAGCCGTGTGATGGGGAACGATGCGGCTCCGATTTCTCCAGTATCCTGCCGCCAGCTGAGCAGCCAACCCTCCCGCCGGCGCCCGTTAACAGGGATTTAATTTCCTGACGTCCTTCAGCAAGGGGACATTTAATACTGCACACGTTGTTGCGCGCAGTGCCGCGCGTTTCGGCTGGCAGCACCGCTTGGTGGAAGGTAAGGTCGAACGAGTCGATCGTTCAGGACCTGCTTCGCAACAAGGCACCGGCGGCAATCGATCGACACCGATGAGGCGATAGTTGAAGATACTTCTCGTAAACAGCCTTTACCCTCCGGAAATCATGGGAGGCGCTGAAGTTTCCGTTTCTCTGCTGGCGGAAGCACTGGCCCTCAGGGGTCACCAGGTTTCCGTGATTTGCCTTCACAAGGCGGCGGAAACCTCGATCAGCGAGATCAGGGGTGTTCGCGTATACAGGTTGCAGATCGACAACGACTATTGGCCGTTCGACCAGGATCGAAAGCCGTCGCGGCTGCGACGACTTAAATGGCATTTGCGTGACACCTGGAATCGCGAGGCGGCCAAACGCTTCGGCGCGGTTCTCGATGCTGAGGCGCCCGACGTTTTGCACACCAACAATCTCACGGGATTTTCGGTATCGTTATGGTCGGAAGCCAGGCGCCGCAAGCTGCGGGTCGTCCACACGCTGCGCGACTATTCCCTGATCTGCAAAAGGTCGACCCTGTTCCGCAACGGACAGACATGTGCCCGCCGGTGCCCGGCCTGCGCGACCATGACCGCCCCTTCCCTGATTGCTTCGCGTATGGTCGACGCCGTCGTTTCGAACAGCCAGTTTGTGCTGGATCAGCACCAGAAACTTGGCTATTTCGCCAACATCCCGGGCAAGGTCATCTTCAATATTGCCGACGTCAGCGAGGCGGCTCCGGTTTCACCGCCCGCCACCGGCGATCTGGTGTTCGGCTTCATTGGGCGGATCGAAGCCGAAAAGGGTATCGAGGTCGTACTGAAGGCGGCCGAACTGCTGCCTGACGCAGGTTGGAGGCTGAAGATTGCCGGAAAGGGGCTCGAGCAGTACGTAGGCGGCCTGAAGGCCGGGCAGAAGAACGATCGCATCGAATGGCTTGGCTTTACGAAAGCGGCGAATTTCTACGCCAGCATCGACGTCTGCCTCGTCAGCTCGGTCTGGCCGGAACCGCTGCCGCGGACGCTGATCGAAAGCATCAATGCCGGCCGCGCAACCATTTGCTCGACGGCAGGAGGGATTCCGGAGATTTCGGGATTTTCAAATATGGTGGGCTCCTACGAGCCGAACAATTTTCGTCAGTTGGCCGAACTCATGGTGAAGGCGGTCAACGACACAACGAGATGGAAAATGACGCAGCCGCTACAATCGGACTTTGCAGATAAATTTTCGCCGGAGTCGGTCACGCGGCAATACATGGAGGTTTATTCGGCCGGCAATTCGAAAGCTCCCTGACCGGGAATAGTTTCAAGCATCCATTTTTTTTATTGTTCTTGGGGACGAGACTCCTTCAATGAGAGTTCTTATTACGTCATCCATCTATTCAACGCCGCGAGCTCCAAAAGTCGTGGGCGGCGCGGAAATATTCGTGCGTCGACTTGCCGAAAGCCTGGTGGACAAGGGTGACAGCGTGGAAGTGATCCGCGCCGCGTCCGCTCCCAACCAAACGATGGAAACGTGCAACGGCATCGACGTTTATTCGGCGCCGGTAAAGAATGTGTATTTCCCGTTCAGCAAACCTCATAGCGCGCCGATCCGGGCGGTCTGGCATGCGGTGGAAGACTGGCAGCAGACCTCGCAACTGGTTGCCGAACGTATACGGGCCTTCAAGCCCGATATCCTGCACTCCAACAATCTCTCGGGATTGACGACAGGGGTATGGCAAACTGCTTCGGACCTGCGCGTTCCGGTTCTTCATACCCTTCACGACTATTACCTGACCTGCCCGCGGTGCTCTCGCTTTTCGAACGGAAGCGCGTGTGCTCACACCTGCGTCAGTTGCAAGATTTTGACGGTCAACCGACGCAGCACGACAAAGCATCTCGACGCAGTCGTGGGCGTGAGCCAACGTATCCTTGATATCCATACCCAGTTCGGGCTGTTTGCCGATACGCCATTGCGCACCGTCATTCGCAATGCTTCGACTGCCGATGTCGGTGACAAGGCCACGGAAAGTCCCGACGGAGTGGTTACCTTTGGATTTATCGGAAGGTTGACGCAGGAGAAGGGCATCTACAACCTCGTCCAGGCGGTTGCGGCAATTCCATCTCACCTGATGCGGCTTGTCGTCGCCGGCCATGCAACGGAAAGCCAGCGAGCGCATATCAAATCGCTGGCGCCCAACGCCCGAATTGATTTCCTGGGCTTTGTCGCACCCAGGGAATTCTATGAACAGGTCGATGTCGTGGTGGTTCCGTCAGTTTGGGAAGACCCAAGCCCGCTGGTGGTGGCCGACGCGCAGGCGGCCGGAAAACCGCTGCTCGGGACCCGCTTCGGGGGAATACAGGAAGTGATCGAACAGGATGTTACGGGATGGCTGACGGCGCCTGACCCCGGGTCTCTGACCAAGAGCCTGTTGCAGATCATTGAGTCCCCCCGGCAGATTTCCGATATCAGCCAACGGTTAAGAGCTGGACTCAACAAATGGACCTTCGTCGACGTCGTTGCCAGATATCGCGACGCGTTCGAGCACGTCAGGCAATCCCGGGGAATGGCCAGATCATGATGGTCCCGGCCATAGCGGCTGAGAGCTACGCCCCGGCCCGATACCCGGGCCGGCCGCCAACTCACTTCGGTCTGAAATGATTCGGCTCCTCGCGTTCGGCGGCTATGTTTTCCAGAGTGCGGCCGCCATCGCGCTCATTTTCGCCATCAGCCATCTCCTGCCGCCCGCCAGCTATACTTCGTTTTCGCTCGCTTTGGCGTCAAGCCAGCTGCTGTGCGTATTCATGTTCGAATGGCTGCAACTTGCCGGCGTTCGTTTTCTCGCGGCGGCGGAGGGCGAAGACGCCGCGAGATTGCGGTCCTCGTTGTTCGCCGCGGGATTATTGAGCACCGTGGTGCTGGTTTCAGTCGGCAGTGCCGCCTCGCTGATCGGCACTCTCGCACCCCGCGTCGTCGCGCTTGGGCTGGCGATCGCGGTTCTGCAGGGACTCACCGACATGTATTTCATGGCGATCCGCGTATCGGATCGGCTTGGTACGGCGGCCTTCCTCCTGATCCTGCGAGCCAGCCTCCTGCTTGTTGGTGCGGTTGCCGGCGCGAGCATCTATGGTACGGCCGAAGCCACTCTCCTTGGCATCGTATGCGGCCATACGACATGCCTGGTTGCCGGCCTGTTTGCGCATCGCACGCCGCTGCGATGGGTACCCTATCGTATCATGTTGACAGACTGGATGGATTTCTCCCGCTACGGAATGCTGGCCGCCGGAGCATCGGTGATCCATCTTTCGGTTCCGGTGATGATCCGCTTCATCGTTGTCAGCAGTTTGGGAGCAGCAGCCTCCACAGCGACCGCCGCCTTTTTGATGGCGATCGATTTGCTGCAGCGGCCATTCTCGGTTCTCGTGGCCGCGATACACACGGTGAGTTATCCTGACGTGGTGATCCAGTTCGAGCGCGGCACCGACGAGCAGGCGCGGCGGGCGACGTCCCGGTTGCTTGACTTCATTCTATGCGCGACAACGGTCATGTTGGGCGGCCTGATCGGCTTTCTGCCGGATGCGAGCCGGCTTTTCGTTCCGGCCGATCTCCTGACGAGCTTCATGGCGGTGGCGCCGGCAGCCGCCGTGTTTTACTTTCTTCATACCCATCTCCAGGCCACGCTTGCGGTGATCCCGCACTTGAGAAAATCCGCAACCAGGCTTGTGGTGGTCGCTGCCTGCCAGCTGGCGCTGGTGTCGGTTGTATCGATGATTGCAGCCCTGCTGGGCCTGTCCATAGCCGCTCAGGTCGCGAGCGCCTCCGTTGCAACGGCAATCGTCATATTGTGCGGCAGTGGCCCGATCATTCGTTTCGGAGTGGTCCCGAGATGGCTCCTGCTGGGCGCATCGCTTGTTGCAGCCGTCCTGATTGGAGCATTCGCGGCAGCTCCCTCCGAACCCATGCTCTGGCTGGCCGGCAAAATTGTCGTCGCGGCCGTGGCCGTCGCGCTTGTCGCCTGGCAGGGCGAGTTTCTGTCGGCCAGACGAGCGGACCAGGGCGCCCGGACAGAGATTGATCCACCACGTTAGAGCGTGATCTTCCCGGCCTCCCGAATGGTTACGACTGCGCCGGAGCCAATCCGTAGATCTGCAGCGTTTGATCGACCATCGGACCGACACCGAAATGCTGCTGGGCTCGTGCGATGCAGTTTCGTGCCATTGCCTGCCGCCGGGCGGGATCAGCCAGCTTTTCGATCGCCTGGGCCAGGGCATCCACGTCCTCGAACGGAACGACAAAGCCGGTTTGTCCGTTAATGATCTGATCCGAGGCGCCGCCGGCCGGCGTCCGGACCGGAACCAGTCCTGTCGCCATCGCTTCGGCAACGCCCAATGGAAACCCCTCGAAGCGGCTGGGAAGCACAAACACGTCGGCGGCCCATAGCGCCTCGCGGACGTCGCCCATGAAACCCAGAAATTTAAACGTCTGATTATCCTTTTCATCGCCCGCATAGGCGAACGATTTGATCTCCTTTTCGCGGTCGGCGCCGCCGCTCCCGACAAAGAAGCACTTCAAATCGAGCGACGGGGGATCGCCGCGGTCGCGTAGCTTTCGCGCCGCCTTGATGAGCAGGTCGTGTCCCTTGACCCATGCGAGACGGGCCGCGAGCAGACACATGAAGTCGCTTTCTGCCAGACCGAATCTTTTCCGCGCTTGCTGCCGGTCAGCTGCCGAAGGCGGACAAAAATGATCGGTGTCAACGCCGCCATAGACTTTTGCAATTCCATCCTTCCGAAGCAAAAGATATCGGCTCAGGTGCTCGCGCGATTCTTCGGACATCAGGATCAGCTTGTGGGGAAAGAAGGCGTTGAAGAACAGGATCTGCTTCAGGCTGAACTTTGACTTCGGCGCGTTCTGGGCATTTTCGATATTGCCCAGAACGGACGGGTGATAGGTCGCAACGCAACGGGCTCCCGTCAGGAGAGACAACAACCTGCCCCACAACAGCATGCCGAGACCATGGACGTTGATGACCGTAATCTTGCGTTCCCGGATCAGCTTCAGCAGCCGAACGAATATCGCCGGCGACGGCAGTTTTCCCAGTCCGGGAATTTCATGCCACTCCCTGACGGCCGCGGTCAGTTTCTTGCGCTTGTATTCGGACTTCTCGTCCGAGCGAACTTCGCCGGAAACCAGATAGATCTGCACGCCACGACCTTGCAGGCCGGTCGCAAGCGTCTCGCAATACGAAGCAATGCCGTCGTTGCAATTCACCACTTCAACCAGAAACAGGACATTGGCGCTGCCGGAAGCGACCTCGGTCATCGATTTATCTCTCTACTCGATCTCGTGAAACATAAGGCGGGGTTTAGCTTGGAAATCAGTTCCGATCGATGACGGATCTCCCTCGTACGCCTGCATTTTATGCGTGCAAGATGCGGGCCGAACGCATAGCAAATTAAATGCCTCGCGAAGCAAAGGCCCGGGATTGGCGGTATACGCCGGCCGGCCTCCCCCTCAAAGCCCTCTTTTTTCCAGTTCGGCGGCCTCTTCCGGCGAGAGAGCAACCCCCGCAAACCGGGAAACAAGGTACATCGCGATCTTCGGCGTCTTGAGATCGTACATCAGGCCGAACCGGTTTTCAGGCGGGGCTTTTGCGGGTTCATCGAGCAGCTCATAGATGCTGATGCTCTCGACGACGATATCCTTTTGGTCCCTCAGCGCGGTGAGCGTGTCGTTCAGGCTCTTCAGGCAACGCTCCGTCATATGGTCGCCGGGCTTGTTGCCATAGTCCGGTTTGTAGATCTCGCCGCAATTGATCTCATTGAATATGACCGGCCTCTGATAGGTGGCCAGTTTCTTGAACAGGTTGAAGCGCGGATTGCGGCCATTCCAGGCTCTGTTCGGATTCTCTCCCAGCACTTCGTAATAGTGGTAGGAAATCACGTCAAACCCGACCCCGCGCGCGGCCATGAAGTCCAGGAAGCCGAACATCGTCGATGTCGTATTCAGGACCTTGCGCAAATGAAGTCCGTTTTCCTTGTTGATCTTGTCGATCGCGTCTGAAGCCCCGCGCAAGACGGCCGCCCAATCTTCCATGATGGGCTTTTCGAACTCTTCCGCCGTGCCGCCGCTCCCGAACAATCTCTTGCCATCCGGACCGAGCGCGAGGAGGTTCAACTCGTTCTCCAGTTCCCAGTCCTTGATATCGTGCTTGAACTGGTTGACGAAATCGTAGGTCCGGTTGAAGCCCTGGCGATACAGCGCGTCACGGTCGCCCTTCGGATAGTTGCCCGCATCCGTGCGATCTCCCCACCGGAAGGCGAAGCCGAACACGGGATGCAGCGTTATCCCGTGAGCCTTGCCCTGTGCGATCGCCCGCCTCAACATCGGGGCTTCGGTCGGTTCGGTGTCCTTGGTCAGATTCACACCTATCCTGAATTGCGTCAGGCCACGCTCTTTCATGACCTTAAAGGCGGGCCCCAAATTCGCCCTGATGGCGGATGGCCCGTTGGTGCCCCACTCCAGGGCGTCCGCGCGAAACGAATTGATCGTGGCCGCAACCAGGACAAGGAGCGAAAGGCCCAATTTCCACGCGATGGTCGATGCGGCCGTCCGCTCAATCCCAGTTGCCCTTACAACGCTCATCATGATCACCTTCTGTGACGCCTTGGCTTTTCGAAACAAAGCAAGGAGCATGCGAAACCCGACCTACACATGCCGTTGCTGCGATTTGCCGCGGTAAGGCTTTTTGCTTTAGCGCGCCGCAAAAGTCGGGTCCAGCCCGGGAACCGAATGCAGATGCGGCCGGCATTTAATAGCTGATTTAATCTGATCGTTTGGTCGTAACGCGCCCAAACTATGCCCATTCAGCGCCATCAGGGCATCCGCTCCAGCTTTCAATATCTGCCGAATGCAGGGCGTTACACCAACCTCCGATTAACCGCTCCAGATAAACCCGTATTATTTCGATCTGTACCGTTCCCGAAGTGCATGATTGCCTGCTTGGCAAGCAGCCGAGCATTCCAAGTAGGCAACGCAAGGCAGCCGCCGCCTTCAGTCCGTCATCATGAGAACAGACCAAGCGGTCATCATCGAAGCTTGCCGATTCTGGTTCCCATTCCAGACGTCGCGCAAACAAAACGCCGGGAAATCCTTAGCAATGAAAAATCCCCTTGTTGCTTCGACTTTTATCCAAATCAAATACTCAAAAGAGAAAACTGGCAGCTAAATCTCGCACAACTCTCCCCTTCCAACAGCCGGGCAATAGATGACCACATCCGCTGACCAGACCATCCTCTCCGCAAGTTCCTTCGTTGGTTCCATCGGCGTGAACACGCATGTGGGGTACTCCTGGGGCTCGTACGACAATCTCGCTTTGCTGCAGGACAGCCTCGAGTATCTCGGTGTCACAAAACTGCGCGACGGGCTTACCAACATTCCGGAGGCGCAACCTGTCCTGAATGGCCTGGCTGCGGACGGCTATAAGTTCGATCTGGTTGTTCCGTCCGGCGTACCCGCCGGCGGCAGCGCCGCGCTGCAGCAGTACCTGGCCACGGTGGAACAGTTCAGCACAGCTCATGCGGGAAGCGTTATTGCGCTGGAGGGCCTGAACGAAGCCAACCTTCAGGCATTCAGCTACAACGGCAGTTCCACCATCGAAGCCGCGGCCCAGTTCCAGGCGGCCTATTTTTCCGCCGTGAACGGCAACGCCGCCCTGGCCAACATCGCCGTCTACAATCTCTCGCTGGGCTACAATGACACGACCGACTACGCCAAGCTGGGCGACTTGTCGGGCGCTTCCGACTATGCGAACTCGCACGCCTATGTCAGCACGAGCACGACGCCGCAGGCCACTCTGGCGTTGATGCTGGCCAACGCCAAGTCCGTATCGTCAGGCAACCCGGCCGTCATCACCGAGACCGGCTATACGACCCAGAGCGACACCCCCTACATCGGCGCCAGCGAAAACGTGCAGGCCAAGTCGATCCTCAACACCCTGGTCGATGCCTTCAAGGGCGGAGTTGGTACGACATATCTCTACCAGCTGCTTGACGCCGGTGCGAGCGGCGTCAGCAACGATCCGGAGATGCATTTCGGCTTGTTCAACAGCGATGGGGCGCCGAAGCTGGCCGCCACCGCCGTTCACAATCTCACGACCATCCTGAGCGACGACGGCACCGGTGGCCACCAACCGACCGCGCAGCTGGGTTACTCACTCAGCAACATGCCCGATACGGGCAACAGCATGGTCCTCGGCAAGAGCAACGGCGCCTACGAACTCGTGATCTGGGCCGAGCCGAAAGTCTGGAACGACGCCACCGACACCGAAATCTCCAACCCTTCTCAACCTGTCACCGTCAATCTCGGAGGCGTGCACCATACGGTCAGCGTCTACGATCCGTTGAGCGGCACAACCCCGATCGCGACCTATACCGACGTCAGCCAGATCACCGTCCCGCTCAGCGATCATCCCTTGATCATCGAGATCGACGCGCCGCTGTCGCCTGCGCCCGAAGAGCCGCTGCCGACCGATGTCAGCGGGACGGCCGCGGAAATCGCGCTGCAATTGTCGGACTTGAACACCAACGAATCGCTCCAGACGATTACCTTGACCGATACCCACGTGCTTCCGGTCGCCTCCGAATCGACGATGAAGTACATGATCTCGCATTATGGCAATGCGCTTTCAGCCATCCAGGGCGGCTATTCGTTTTCGGTTACGACCTCCACCAGCGCCTGGAGCGTAACCAAGGTCTTCGATTCCTCCGCAAACCTGCAATCGACCACCACTTCCAACTTCCTCGGCGGGTTCATTACCAGCAAATCGACGGTATTTGCGGACGGATCAACCGATAGCACCCTCTATACCGCGGGCGTGGCCACGCAGCAGGTCACCGTCGATGCGGCGAGCGGTTCCAGGGAAACCAAGTCGTTCGATCCGGTCAACGGCAAGCTCACCGCCGACCTGGTGCAGCACACGGATGGCTCATCCTCGAACACGCTGTACTCGGCCGGCGTCAAGACCAAGATGTACGTCACCAACGCCGACCACAGCCATGACAACAGCTATTACAATATCACCGGCCAGAACTACACCACCCAGACGCAGCACTACAGCCCGACCGGACAATTGACCTCGGATAGCCGCTGGCATGCCGACGGTTCGCTCGCCTACACCCAGGTGATCACGAGCGACGGCAGCAGCAAATTGACAACGCTGTATGACGCGACAGGCCACAAGACCACGGTCATCGCCTGGACTTCCGCTGCGACCACGACCAGCAAATACGACTTGTCCGGCAACCTGGTGCAGGAAATCGTGCACACGGTCACCGGCGATGTGACGACATCCAACTACAAGGGGTCCGTGCTGTCTTCGGTCTATATCGCCAGCTCCAATGGCACGAAAGAAGCCAAGATCTACGACAGCGCCGGCCGCCTCGCCAGCGATCTGATTCAGAAAACCGACGGCTCGTCCTCGAACACGCTGTATTCGGCCAACGTCAAGACCAAGATGTACGTCACCAACGCCGACGGCAGCCATGACAACACCTACTACAACATCACTGGCCAGTCCTATACGACCCAGAAACAGCACTATGACTCGAAAGGTGTATTGACCGCGGATACCCGCTGGCACGCCGACGGAACGCTCGCCTACACCAAGGTGATCAGCAGCGACGGCAGCAGCAAGGTGACGACGCTGTATGACGCGGCCGGCCATAAGGCTACCGTGACGAGCTGGAATTCGACCGCCACCACGATCGACAAGTACGATTCATCCGGCAATCTGGTCCAGGAGATCGTGCAGACCGCTACCGGCAACGTAACGACCTCCAACTATAACGGGTCGGTGCTGTCTTCGGTCTATATCGTCAATGCCAACGGCTCGAAGGAAACGAAGATTTACGACAGCGCGGGTCGCCTCTCCAGCGATCTGGTGCAGAACAAGGACGGCTCGTCCTCGAACACGCTGTTTTCGGCCGGCGTCAAGACCAAGATGTATGTCAGCAACGCCGACGGCAGCGATGACAACACCTACTACAATATCACCGGCCAGAGCTATACCACCCGGAGCCAGCACTACGATTCGAAGGGCGTCATGACCGCGGAAACCCGTTGGCATGCCGACGGCTCGCTCGACTACCACCAGGACGTCAGCAGCGACGCCAGCAGCAAGGTGACAGCGCTGTATGACGCGACCGGTCACAAAACCACCGTGGTCCGCTGGAATTCGGCCGCCACCAGGACCGAGAAGTACGATACGTCGGGCAACCTGATCCAGGAGGTCGTGAAGACCGCGGCCGGCAACGTAACGACCTCAAACTATAACGGGTCGGAGCTGTCCTCGGTCTATATCGTCAATGCCAACGGCTCGAAGGAAACGAAGATCTACGACAGCGCCGGCCGGCTCGCCAGCGACCTGGTCCAGAACAACGATGGCTCGTCTTCGAACACGCTGTTCTCCGCGGGCATCAAGACCAAGATGTATGTCACCAACGCCGACGGCAGCAACGACAATACCTACTACAACATCACCGGCCAGGCCTATACCACCCGGGCCCAGCACTACGATGCCGCCGGCAAGATGACGGCGGACACCCGCTGGCACGCCGATGGCACGCTCGAATATCGCCAGGTCATCAGCGGCGACGGCACCAAGGTGACGGACCTCTACGACAGCACCGGGCACAAGCTCACCGAGATCACACACCACACGGATGGGTCCACCGTGACGGACAGCTACAATGCCTCATCGGGCGCGCTGGTTCAGGACGTCGTCAAGACGGCCGGGGGTGACGTCACCACCACGAATTATTCGGGCGGCGTCATCGCCTCGATCTACGTCGCCAACGCGGACGGTTTCAAGGAAAGCAAGCTGTTCGACTCGGCCGGAAACCTGACCAGCGACTACGTTCAGAACACGGATGGCTCGTCCTCGAACACGCTGTACTCGTCCGGCGTCAAGATGAAGATGTATGTCAGCAACGCCGACGGCAGCGATGACAACTATTACTACAACATCACCGGCCAGACCTACACGACCCAGATCCAGCATGTCGACGCCGCGGGCAAGATCACCTCTGACACCCGCCTGCATGCCGACGGCTCGCTGGATTACAAGCAGGTCATCAACTCCGACGGCAGCAAGGTGACCGATCTGTACGACAGCACCGGATCCAAAACCCAGGAGATCGTCAACAACGCCGACGGTACCAAGGACGTCTACAAATACGTTGTCAGCGGCAACCCGGGCGCGACCCAGCACGAAAGCTACACCGCGGGCGGTACTCTCCTGCAGATCGACGTTCAAAACAACAACGGCACCCACACCGTCACGGCCGTCAGCACCGGTCAGTCGATTCAGGGTGGAAACGGAAACGACCTGTTTTCAGCCGCCCCGGGATCGACGACGATCGTCTTCGACCATGGCAATGACCAGATCAACAGCTTCCAGGCCGGCGCCGCGGCCAATCATGACATGATCAAGATCGCAGCGTCGCTGGTGGCCGACTACAGTCACCTTCAGTTTACGCAATCGGGAGCCGACACGCTGATCCACCTGTCAGCCACGGATTCGATCACACTGAAGAATGTTTACGCAACCAACCTCGATCACAGCAACTTCCTGTTCGTCTGAGGGGCGATGCGCTCTCCCGTGAGCGCATCGGCTTTCTCAAGGCAGGGATCGCGGCGGATCCCGGTCGACGGGACAAGTCTGCATCGCTAGAAGCCGGACCGGGTCACGCCCGGCCGGGCGCCACCGAGCCGGTGAAGATGATGTCCTCGGCCAGTAGAGGCAAACGCCGCAGCAACATCGTCTTCATCATGCCGGCCCGCTTGAACGTCGCCATCTGGATTTCCTCCGGAGAAAATCCGGCATCCAGGGCAACCTTTGCGATCGTGTAAGGCGTAAAGAAGAAGCGATGGTCGGAATTGATCGTTTCGGTGTTGTTCAGGATTCCCTTGATGTTTCCGCCCCTGAAAGCATTCGGCACGGTAATCACGATTTTCTCGACGGCGTCACCATAGTTCTCCCTAAATCGCCCGAGAAAGGACACCGGATTCGGGATGTGCTCGACCACTTCACCGAACAGGGCAATATCGAACTTCCGGCCGGAGATCTGGTCAATCTTCTGGCCGGACGTCACATCGCCGGACACCATGTTGTCCAGTCCGGAAATTCGGCTCGCCTCCCGCACCGCGTCCGCATCGATATCGACACCGACCGTATACTCGGAGCACTCCGTGATCAGACCATGGAGCCAATCCCGGTGATCGATCTTCTTCTTGATGAGAGGAACGTGATCGCAGCATCCGACATGAAGAACCCGCTTGCCGCGGCACATGTCGATCAACACGTCACTTCGGTACCTGACACCCGTCTTGCCGCCGTAAGTCACGGCCATGTTCTCGTTGAACTTCGTACCTGCAAGATATGGAAAAATGCCCGTAAAGTCGGTCATGATTGACGACATGCTGATCCCCTCGTCGACTGGTTCCAGTGAACGATCGCCGATCAACGCTCAGAACTGCGATTTAAACCAGGCTGTCACGCCAGGACGGGCCTGACGATCTTCGACGAAAACGAAAGTGATCTCATTGGCCGGAGCGACGGCGTATCCTTGCTGTTAGCCGCCGCATCACCTTGAAGACGACGATGCGGAACGCATCGACTTGGCTGGAATCCCCGCGACCACCGCTTTCGGCAATACATCCCGATTGACCACCGAGTTTGCTGCTACCGTTGCACCTTCACCAATCTTGATGGGCCCAATGATGACAGCGCCGGCGTAGATGACGACACCGTCTCCAACGCGCGGACAGCCCGGTTCGTTCCAGGCATGTCGACCCAGTGTCACGTTATGATAGAGCGTAACCCCACTCCCGACATGCGAGCCCTCCCCTATCACAAGCCCGGTCGGGTGTGGAAGTTTGAGTCCCGGGCCGATTTCCGCGAGCACCGAGATAAAGCAGCCGCGCCGCGCCAGTGAGCGCACGATCAGCCAGGTAATGCCGTGCCCCCAACGTGTGTTGAAGCGCAGCCACTTGGCAGCGCGCCACCAGGCAATCACCGTAAAGCCGGGATCGGTGATCAAGGCAACCGCGGCAGCAACGACGCCGGAGTTCCCGGTGTTCGCCAGCAAATCCGCCCGCCACGCAGCCTCGGGAGGCTCGCGCCTCACCATTTTATCTGGTTCGACATGCGCGTTCATATCAAGGATCTCTCACGTCGCCGAGGGAACGTCTAACGGTTGCGCTTCAATTGATCGGCCGAGCAACGAGCGCACGCTGCCGCGAATCTGATGCCTGAATGCGACGTAACAGGACAGCACGACCACCAGATATAGACTGGTTGCAAGCAGCCAATGCTTCATGCTTGTCACATCGGCCGACGTCGCCGCGAGAGCCACGACGGTCCCGGCCAGGGTCGCGATGGTCGCTGGAAGCAGGGATTTGACGATCGACATGAAAGGCAACCCGGTATTTCGGCTGCCAACCACCAGCATAAAGGTGCACACGATAATCGCGGTGACAAGATACACGATAGCAACGGCCTTGAGACCGAACGGCAGCGCCACCACGAAAGACAGGATCATGGCGATGCTGTTGGCGCTGCTGATCCAGAACTGCAGACGGGCTTTCCCGCGCGCGAGCAGAATCGGACCGGCATAGGCAGCAATGGATTGCGCGGCCCCCGCCGGCGCAAGCGCGCTAACCAGCGGCAATACGTCCTGCCAATGCGGCGAAAGGAATGTCGTCACCGGGTAGTAGAGTCCAAACGTCAGATAGATCATCGCGGGGAAGGTAATCATCGCCGTGACACTCAGCATCGCGCAGATCGCCGCGTTCTGCTCCGCGTGCCGCCCGTTTCCGGACATGCGGCTCAGCGTCGCCATCAAGACACCGCCGCCTGGCCACGAAAGGATCATCAGCGGAAAGATCATGAACTGAAAGGCGAGGCCAAAGAGCCCTACCGCGGCCGCGCCCAGCTTCGCACCGATCAGCAGATTGCCGATGTTGCGCGCGGCGAAATTGAGAATGTTCGAGGCCAGTATCCAGCTCCCGAAGGAGAGCATCGAACCAACACCACGCCATCGGAAGTTGAGCCTGATCTGATGCCGCGTAACCGCGTAGAAAGCGATCGCGCGAATGATCTGCATCAGGACGTAATATGAAATCAGCGCCCAGATCCCCCAGCCCAGAACGGCTCCGACGACGCCCACGGACGCGGCGGTGATTGACGCGCCCGCCTCCACCTTCGCCACGGTCTGGTAGCGCAACGCGCGCTCGAGTACCGCACGCGGTCCGAGCGCCGCTATGGAAAGGACGACGGAGACGGACAGCGCCGTCAGCACGCCCGACAGGCCATCCATCTTCACGGCCCCGGCCAGCGGTCCCGCTACAACCGCCAGCACCACGGCACAGCCGATGCCGATCGCCAGCATCATGGTCACGGCCGCTCCGGTCTCCTCACGCGAGAGCGAGCCTCGCTGTATCATGGCGCTCGACAGACCAAGATCGGTGAGAAGGGCTATGAAGGCGACAAACGGCAGCGAGAAGGCGACCAGACCGAACTCGGCCGGGGTGACGAAATAGGTCATCAGCAGCGTCATCAGAAACTGGACGACCGATTTCACGATGTTCACGCCGGACATCGAGAGCAGATTTTTCAGGATCATGAAGTCATCCGTATATTGTTTTTCCAGCCCCGCATCCGCTCAACACCTGGCTGCGCAATATTCGAAAGCGCCAACCGGCGGGTTGATCGTAACGTGTCCAGACCGCGTCCTGAGGCCAACTTCGTCATGCGAGGTGCCCCTGCCCTGCTCCATCGGGCGCCCGAAACAGCCGGGGGCGAAACGCGGCATCCAGAAAGCGCCGAAAACGCACCTCGCAAAGCTCGTAACTTATCGCTCCAGCGACAATCGACAGGACGAAGCCCAGAACCGCAAAGGTCCCGGAAAGAAGCCAAAGATCCACGCCGCGTCCGGCAAGCTTCGCCCCGATCATCTGCAATGGAAAAAGGGCGAAGGGATGGACCAGATAGAGGCTGTAGCTGATCTTGCCGAGATACTGCAGCGATGGTGCACTCAACGCCGTCGCTATACCGGAGTTTTGCGTCAGGGCCATGCCGAACAGCAGAACACCGGGCACGAGACCGATAAATGGGTGCAGGTATTCGATCGAGACATACATCGCGGCGCCGCAAACCACGCCGGCCAGCAACCCGGTCCACCCTCCGAGCCGGATCGGCAGATCCACGGCACTGAACAGCAGCCCAACCAGGAAATACGCGGCAATCGGCCGAAACCATATGCCTGCGACGGCCAACGCGATCAGCGGCAGCGCCAGCATCCAGTTTTTCTGCTGAACGATGGCCACAAAGGTCGCGGCGAACAGAATGTAGAATGCCCACTCATAGCTCAGTGTCCATGCATTCTGCTGGCCAATCGGAAGCCCCAGAGCGTCGGGCAGGAACGCAAGGTTGACGAGGAACAACTGGACGTAAGTTCCAACATCAATTCCCTTGAAGAACTTGTAGCCGACGATCGGGCCGATCGTGAATAGCGTCAGATGGAGCAGGACAAAGACGGGAAGGATGCGAAGGCAGCGATCATAGAAGAACTTGGCAACGCTGCGGTGGCGTACCAGGCTGGCCGGAATCAGGAAGCCGCTGATCATGAAAAACAGCTCGACACCGTGTCCACCCATATTGATGGTCGATCCCAGCCACGGCCAAATCGGCGCCATGAATCCCGCCAGCAGCGGCATGTCGTAAAGATGCACGATCAGGACACTGAGCGCAGCGATGCCGCGCAGCCCCTGGATGGCCGGGAGAAAATCCTGTTTTGGAGCGCTCATCACCGCTCCCTCCTCTGAGAGGGAGCCATGGCAGGGACGCGGGGCGCGCGGGGGAAAGGCACTATCAGCGCCGGTGAGTGCCACGAGACTTTCATCATGCCGGCCGCGATGCCAGACCATCGATGCCAGGCGCGATCGGTGCAGAACTCACCAGATCCCGATTCGGCGCGCCTCGCTTGGCGAACATGTCGCTAAAGGCGGCACCGATCATGATCAACCCGCTGGCCGGGCCATAGGCCAGTACCGTGATGGTAAAGAGGTTCATCGCGATCGTCGCGGACAGCTTGTAGATATCCCTGGTCCTCATGACCGCGGCGATGGCGAAAATCATGAATACGACGAAGATCGGGCCAAACATCAGATACGTGCCGATATAGAAATTATCGACTGGCACATAGTAGCTGAGCTTGTTCGAGAATAGCTGCTGCGGATAATTGAAGCAGCCGAGGCCGCAACCGGTCACGAATCCCACGGGCATGAGCTCTTGCATATACACAAACGGGAGCTGCCAGCTGTTATTGACGCGATCCTGAAGGCTGAAGAATCCCCGAGAGATGCTGGTGAGGCCGTCGCCGGCGAAGAACATCATCAGCACGAAGGGAACCAGGATCGATGCGAAGGAGAGCCCCGCCATCCGGCGCAGCATGGGAAACTTCTCGCGTTCCGGGAGCATTCGAATGACAACAAGGCACAACAGGTACATTATCATCACCCCCAGCGTGGTCTTGCTGGTCGTGAGCTTGATGGCGTAAAGGCCGACCGGCGCCCAGATGGCGATCCACAGCAGACTTCTGCGAGCCGACGTCAACACGAAGGTAATAAACACGAAAAACGCGGCCATCGTGCTGTCGGCGGCAAACCCCGCCAGTCGCGTTTCCGACGCCGCCCACCAAAGTCTGGTGGCCTGCCGCGTGGCTCCCAGCGTTTCGAAAGCAAAGCCAACCCATGGCATCTGCACGCGTGATGAAAGGAAGATGCCGAAAATGGTAATGAAGAAGATGGGATGGATCAGGGCAAGAAGCTGCTTGTACTGACTAAAGTCGCGCCGACAAAAACAAAAACCCACAAACACGGGCGCTATCATCTTGAACGACGACGCCATGCCGGCGAAGTAGCCCAGAAAAACAAATCCGACGTATAAGGCGAACGCGATGTATAGCAGCGTGAGGACAGCGATCAGGCTCTTGCCGGTGATGATGTAGCGCTGGATAAAAGCCAGAATGCACATCAGCGCAAAGATATCCGGAAGAAACCACAGGACGTCCAGTTTAGCGATGCTCAGGTAGTAGCGTAGGGCGCCGGCGAACGCGTCGCGATAGAAATAAAGAAGCAGCGCAACCGCCTCGACGTTCCAGATGCCGATTTCCGGCAATTGGTTGTTTAGAGGCAACGGCTCCGGAGCTTTGAAATCCGGTGCTGCGAGAGATGACGACGACCGGCTCGTCATTGCCCCCCTCCTTCGGCCGTCGCGACAACGCGAGGCCTGCGGGCCAAAAGTCCGACGATGGCTTTCGAACCGGGGATCTCGATATTAGCATAGGTCAGGTTCGACAGCGCAAGAACGGCCACGACGTAACCCGACAGCAGTAACGTTGCAGCTATTCCCGAACCGAACTGATCAATCATCTGGAAGGTTCGCATACCAACGCCGCGCGAGAAGTACTCGATCAATACGAGCACGAGCGCGTGCACCATGTAGATCGAATAGGATCGCTTGCCGAGCCACACCAGCGGCTTGACCGACAGCAGGTTCGGCAGGCCACGTCCGGGGAACGCCATCAGCGATCCGAGCAGGACGGCGAAAATGACCGGGGCAAGAAAGCTCAACATCGGCCACATTCCGACCACGCAGACAATGGCGATGGCCGCAATCGCGGCGCCGATCTGCCAGATCGACTGCAAAGCCGGGCGCACGGCAGGAGGCACCGACGCCACCGCTCTGAGCGTCAGCACGCCGAGGAAAAAACTCAGTATGCAGCGCGCGATGCCAAAGGTGTGAAAGTCCAGGGCATATTGTCGAAGAACCAGCAGGATAAAAGCCCAGCTGGCCAACGACAGAAACAGCGACAGCACATAGACAATGCGAACGTCCCGGAATTTTTGAGCCAGAACCACGACGCCGCCAAACACGAGGTAGGTATAGAATTCGGCGCTGATGCTCCAGCTTGGGCCGTTCCAGCTCAAATAATCAACGAATCCGATCGCGTGCAGCAGAAGCACATTCAGGAAAAACGAATAGCCGTTGTTGACCGCCATCTCGGGCGGCGCGAAATGAATCAGGCCGGTGCCCACAAGGCCGAGCTTCATCATTCGAAACGAGAGGAATGCGAGCAACGTGACGATGTGGAGCGGATAGATGCGAGCGAGCCGGCGCACGATGTACTCCCGAAACTCGAAAGTACCGAAGCCGCCTCGCACGTAACTCATCGAAATCACGATGCCGCTCAGAACGAAGAACAGATCAACGAACAGCCAGGCGTTATGAAAAAACGCAAAGTCGATCCAGGCCCTGTTCGGCAGGACCGCGGCAAGCGGTTGAGAAATGACAAAATGATGGACCACGACGCAAAGCGCGGCTATGCCGCGAACGCTGTCGAGCGGGACATAGTGTTCTTTTGAGCGATGGCCCGTCACGATCGAATTATGTCCGAATTGTTGCGATGCAACATAGTGCCTCTCTTCCGTTTTCCGTTCAACCCGAACCTTAAAATCCTCCCGCGAAAAACCGACCGCGCATGGCAGCTCCGCAAATAAATGCCCTCGTAGAAGCGCGGCCGCATTTTTAATCGCCCTGCACGTTTAATCGTCCCGTGTGGCAGGCTCCAGAATAAATACACTGGCGAAAAGCATCGTATTTGCCGTCGTCTGCGCCGGCATATCCGCAAATGGATGCGGCCACGAAGACGACGCATTTTAAAGCGGGCGTGAAACAATCCCTTCGCATCGCTGGCTCTTTGGAAGGCAGATCGATAAATTCGGGAACCTGGGACCAGCCCGGTCGGCCGCCGCCGTTTACCGCGCCCAAGTTCCAGTCAGTTCAGGAATGGGGTTTGGCACCTGCCGTCGCATAAGGGATCAATCAGGAAAATTCTGGGCGGAGCGTCCAATCTTGTCGCGATAGCTGTTTTCGTCCTGGCGCCATTTCCGCTTGGATCGGCGGATTTCGTCTGGATCTGGATCTGGATCGTCTTGCTCGCGCTCAGTCTATTGACGGCGGATCTGGAAGCCATCGGCCGCGAGGATTTTCGCCTGTTGCTGCCGCTGTTCATGACGATGGTGCTGATCAGCGCGATCGTCATGCTGCAAACATGGCCCGGTCCGCTGGTGGGACGGACGAATCCCGTCTGGAAGCTTCCGCTCGATCTCCTCGGCGCCGATGTCCCTGCTCGCATTTCGATGACCGCGGCCGGCCCTTGGCTCGCTTTTGGCTCCCCTCTGCTGGTGTCGCTTGCGTTCGTGCGCGCCTTTCTTCTTGCAGCCGATGCGCCAGCGGCCCAACGGCTTCTCCGGATATTGGCGTGGGCGGGTTTTCTTTACGCGTGTTACGGAGTCCTGGCGCAGCTTGCCGACCCGAATACGCTGTTATTCAGGCAGAAGGAGGCCTATCTCGGCTTCGCCACCGGCACATTCGTCAATCGCAACACCGCCGCGACATTCTGGGGCAGTTGCGCCTTGCTCTTCCTGGTGCCTCTGTTGCGCTCGCTACATCGCGGGGACCAGCGCGCTGCCCCGCCGTCAGATCGGCCGCTCGCGTTGCTCGGGCACTATTTCGCCGCACCAGCGGCTCTCGCTGTCGGATTTACCGTCTGCACGCTGGCGACCGCGATGACGGGATCACGCGCAGGGCTGCTGCTGTCGATCTGCGCGTTTCTGCTGGCCGGCACACTCTATCTGTGGCCGCTTGAGCTCGGCACTTTTCGAAGATGGGCGCTGCTGGCGGGAGCCGCGGTCGTTTCCGTCCTGGTTCTTCAGCTGATCGGCGGCGCGGTGGCAGGGCGGATTCTCACCTATGGCCTGATCGACGATCAGCGGCTGGCGGCCTACCGCGCCGCGATCGCAATCGTCAGCGACCATCCGCTGTTCGGCGTCGGATTGGGCAATTTCGAGGCGGCTTTTGCCGCCTACCGGCCCGCCGAATTAGGCAGCCTCGGGATTTGGGACCGCGCCCACAGCACGCCGCTGCAACTCGCGGTCGAAATTGGCCTGCCCGCGACCATCCCGATCTTTGCGACCGTGCTTTGGTATGTTTACCAATTGTTCCGGGGCAGCTTGCTGCGGCGGCGCGATCGCTACATCCCCGTCACCGGAGCCAGCGTCGCCGCGCTGGGGTTGCTTCACAGCAGCATCGATTTTTCGCTGCAGATAGCCGGTTACGGGGTTTTTTTCGCCGCGATCACCGGTGCCGGGCTGGCGCAGTGCCTTCCGTCGTCATTGCGAAAAAACGGTGGCGGAGCTGTGGCGACTGAATTATGATTTAATTTAAATCGGCTGTTTTTAATTGCGATTGATTGGGCAATGACAATGCGTTTGGTGGGTTTTTGTCTCGTGATGCTCGTGGCCGGCGGAACGGCCCCGGTTGCCGCGGCACCCGCCAGCGGCGGATGCGTCCCGAACTCCTCGCTGGTGTCGGCAGAGCGCGCGACATCCTTTCTGGAGAACCCTGAAGCGCTCCTGAGCCAGTTCAAGGACGGTCAGGGCGGCCTCGCGTCGCAAATCCGCGACATGCTGATGACCCGGCCCGAGACGCTCGAAGGCATCGCATCGCTTTCCAAGGCCAGTTCCGCCGATCAAAGCCGTGCGATCGGTGCCGGTCTCGGCACCGCCGCCGCCGTGTGCGTGCTGACGCAGCCGGCCTTTGCCCAGCAAATCCAGGAAGTGGTCCTGAAGGCTGAGAATCCGCCGCTGATTCAAGCCTTCGTGAGCATCACGGGGGATATTCCGACCGAGGCGATCACCGGAGCAGATCCGAACGGCGACACCACCGCCGGCGGTGGACAGGGCACCACATCGACGCCGTCGCCGGGCGCCGTTTCGAGCAACAGCAGCACAACTTTCGGCGGCGGCGCTGGCGCCAGCACCAGTACAACGACGCTTTTCACGACAGCCGCGGCCGGAACGCCATCCGTTCTGACGCCGGTCAGTCCGACCAACTGAGCGCCATGGAACGCCTGGATTGATCGCGAATTAACCAATATCCATCAGGCAGATAACGTCATCTGCGGTTAGATTCAATTTTAACTAACGGCGGAACCTAAACCCAACAACTCCGTGAGACACCGTACCTGCGTCAAGAAAAAGAATGACGGGGGACGACATGAGACTGCTATTTGCACCGATGCTGGCGACCGCAATCGCATTTGCCGGTGGCGCCGCCAGGGCCGAAACCGACGCCTCGACCGACGTGTCGCGGACCAACCGGACGGCCTTCATCGAGGAGTTCGACAACACGCTCGCGCCGCTCCAGTTCGTGAAGTTTTGCATGAACTACCGCGCTGAATGCGACGCGGAAACCGGCGTGCAGGCATTGCCGACCGCCGACCGCGCGATGGAAATGCTGCGAGACGTCAACGCCTCGGTTAACGAAGCGATATCACCGCTGCGCAAGTCCACGGATCCGATAACCGCGCACTGGACGGTCTCGCCGGCCGCAGGCGACTGCAACGATTACGCAGTCACCAAGCGGCACCAATTGATTGCAAGGGGTTGGCCCCAGAGCGCGCTGCGCCTGGCGGTGGTCCTGACCAGCAGCGGTCAGGGGCACCTTGTGCTGGTCGCCCGGCTTCCCGACGGCGACGTTGTTCTCGACAACCTGTCGCGCGACGTCCGTCCCTGGAATGCCATGGGCTATACGTGGATATCGATGCAATCGAGCGACAATCCGCGCTTTTGGGTTGCTGTCGGCAGCCACGGCCAGCGCCTCCAGGCGAACCGGCTTGCATCCGTTAGGCCGCAGCTTCAGTGAACATTTATTGATAACTCACGGCATGGTTGCCCTCCCGTGAGCCTGCACCCGCCATCGATGGCTTCAGGCCACGGGCGGGTTGCAGTTCGTCTCACCGTCGGGTGAGAACGCGCGCTTTATTGATTATATTCTTATTAATACCTCAAAAATCTTGCCACCCTCAGGCATCGGCGGCCGCCCAGGCCCGCTTCTGGATGAAGGCCGTCATGGGTCGCCGGACGGACGGGACATTTCACTGGTCCGGAATTTGCTAGTTCCTCAAAGTCATGGGGACACTCTTTTGCACTGCACAAAAAGATGACACAGTTCTTTGCCATCATTGCCTTGAACAGGTGATTAAATGCCTGCAGATGTGATTAAACGCCTGAACCGGCGATTAAACACTGAACCTTCGATTAAACCGTATTTCCCCACCAGCCAGCGGTACACGAATGAATGGTATGTCCTTGATTCGACGACAGACTCTTGTGGCTGGGTTCAGGCTTCTGGCAGGCATAGCGCTGCTCCTGGTGATCGCGGCACCATGCCGTGCGCAATGCGTCGCGCTGGCTGAGCGCGTTCCCCCGCCGGCCCTGCAGGCTTTCAGCACCTCACCCGGATCGCTGTTGCAACAGCTGCGTAACGACAAGGAAAAACTGGCCGGACGGCTCAGCGGATACCTGGTCACCGATCCGTCACTGCTCCCTGCCGTGGAAAAGCTGGTGAACCAATCATCGGACAAGGATCGCGTGGCAATCGGCTCAGGTCTTTACAGAGCGGAGTCACGCTGTCTCACGACCAAGCCTGAAGCGTCTCGGAAGATAAATGATTTCGTGCGCAAACTGGGAGACCGCGCGGTCTTGATCGGCTACGCGGCCGAGTCCGAACAGTCGGGCGCGGCGGCACCTGCTCAGGCTGCGAAGCCAGCCAATACCGGTTCCGGTCTGCTGACGGGTGAATGGAACACCGAGATATCAGATCCGTTTGCCAAGATACCGGTCCCGCTCAGCCAATCCCGCTACAATTGAGCTTGCAGATGTATCAACCCAGAGACCAGTTCCAGGCGCTCAAGAAGTACGGCATCGAGATTGGCACCACGACGCTGAGCGTCGAGCGTGCCATCGATATCGTGCGCCGGCAGTGGCCACTCATCGCCTCGGTCGTCGCCGGCACGTTGGCGCTTGTCGTCATCTATCTGCTGGTATCGACGCCGATGTATACGGCGAATGCCCGTATTCTGATGGATACGCGCCAGACCCAGGTCCTCGACAAGGAAACCGCTATCAACAGCAACCTTATCGACACCGGATTTGTAGACAGCCAGGTCGAGATCATCGGCTCGGAGGACCTGATCCAGTCGATCGTGCGACGGCTGCGCTTGACGGAGGACCCTGAATTCAACGGATCCGATCCCGGAATAGTGGCGATCATTATCGGTAAGACGCTTTCCCTGTTCGGGTCCGACGGGCCGCCCTCGAAGGAGAGGATCGAGCGCGCGGCCGTCGAGGCGGTGCAAAAAAACCTCAAGGTCGAACGCGTACTCACGACCTATGTTCTGTCCCTCAACTACCGTTCCAAGGATGCGGACAAGGCCGCGCGAATCGCGAATGCGATCGCCGACGCCTACATCGTTGGCGCGCTCGAGGCGAAATACCAGTCAACCAAGCGGGCCGGCGAGTGGCTGCAACAGCGCAGCGCCGAACTGCGCGAACAGGCGACCGCGAGCGACCGCGCCGTCCAGACCTTCAAGACAGAGAACAACATCGTTGGCACCAGCCGCGGCTTGATGACCGAGCAGCAGCTATCGGACGTCAATACCCAGCTCATTCAGGCCCGCGCCGCCACTGCCGAAGCCAAGGCTCGTCTCGACAGGATCGAGGCGATTTCGGACAAGGATCTGGCTCAGCCGACCGTCACCGACGCCCTCAACAATTCGGTCATCACCAGACTTCGCGCCCAATATCTCGATCTGGCGGGCCAATATGCCGATTGGTCGGCGCGCTACGGCAAGACCCATCAGGCATCGATCAATCTCAACAACCGCATGGAAGAGCTGCGCAAGGCGATCGCCGATGAGGTCCGCCGAATCGCCGACGCCTACCGAAGCGATTACGCCATCGCCAAGAGCCGTGAAGCCTCACTTGAGGAAAACATGAAAGGACTGGTCGCCCAGGCCGGCAACACCGGTCAGGCGCAGGTAAGGCTGCGTGATCTCGAAAGTGCCGCCGATACCTATCGCAACCTGTACAACAACTTCCTCGAGAAGCTTCAACACGCGACGCAAAACCAGAGCTTCCCGATCAGCGAAGCGCGCATCATCGGCACGGCGGTCAAGCCCGACAAGAAGAGCTCGCCCAAAACCCTGCTGGCGCTGGTCGGCGGCCTGGTCGGCGGGCTCTGCTTCGGATTCGGCGCGGCCTTCTCGAAAGAGCTGATGAGTGACGTGCTGCGGTCTCCCGGCGAGGTCGAGGACGAGCTCGGCGTGAAATGCCTCGGCGTGCTTCCCGATTTACATCCGCAGAAGCCGGCTGGGAAGAAGGCGCGCCTGCTGCTACCGATCGATAGTTCGGCAGCGAAGGGCCGGGACGATTCCCTCTCCCACTATGTCGTCGACCACCCGTTTTCGCGCTACGCCGAAACCCTGCGGAACATCAAGGTTTCCATCGACGTCGCCCGGCTGACCCGCGACGTCCGCGTGATCGGCATCGTCTCTTCGTTGCCGAAGGAGGGAAAGACCACGGTTGCCGCCAATTTTGGCCACCTGATCGCCCTGACCGGTCACCGTACCCTGCTGATCGATGGCGACCTGCACACCCGCTCGCTGACGCGCGAACTGGCACCGAACGCCAAGACCGGCTTGCTCGAAGCGCTCAGGGATCCCCAGTCGCTGGGTCAGCACATCAAGCGCAGCAAGGAAACCGGGTTGGATTTCCTTCCGTCCTTCGTCGTCTCGCGCATGGTCAATTCGGCTGACGTGATGGCCTCCAAGGCGATGACGGATATGCTGGCGACGGTGCGCGACAATTACGACTACATCATCATCGATCTCGCGCCGGTGATGCCCGTGACCGACGCAAAGGCGATCAGCCACCTCCTTGATGCGATGGTCTATGTCATCGAGTGGGGCCGGACGACGCGCAGCGCATTGCAGGAATCGCTGGCCAGCTCGGAGGCCATCCAAAAGAAACTTCTCGGGGCAGTTCTAAACCGGGCAAACCCCAAGATGCTCAAGCGTATCGAGGCCTATAAGGGCTCACACTACAATAGCTACTATGTCGAAGGCGCCTGAGGCGGCGCTGCCGTATCGGCCATCCCGCCGCCTCCATCGCCGGCTCATGCTGGGCGCCAATATCATTCTCGGCGCCGCCGCACTGGTTTGGGCGGCTCGGGTATTTCCCGACATTGGCGATCCCGCGGTTCCGCTCGTTGCCAGCCGCCTCGCGCGCGGCGAGAAGTACGACCCGGCCCTCCTGCGGGGAATGATTGCCGCGAACCTCCCGGCCGCCGAGCGGCAATGCAATTCGAAGACGCTGCGCGAGTTGCTGCTCCTGCAGATCGGACTAGCCGATGAAACGGTGCGTAGCGCCAATCTGCTGCAGGCCGACACCGACACCGCCGGCGTCAACTCCCAGAGCAAGGCGCTGATTGCGTGCGCATCCACCGAATCCCTTGGCTGGCTCGGGATGTACTGGTCCAGTATCCGCCAGGAGGGGTTCGGACCGCGCGCGGTGGCGCTTCTTGACCAGTCCTATCGCCAGGCGCCCCACGAGGCCTGGCTCCAGCTCATTCGAGCGCCATTGGCGCTGCGGAGCTTCAACGCCCTGCCAGCCGCTCTGCAGGACGCGGTCGCACAGGATTTCGAAGACATTTTTCAAGCCCGGCTATATCCAAGCGCAGCCATACTCTATCAAGGGGCAACCGCCACTGCCCAAACGAAACTGCTCGACCGAACCTGTGCCGCTGCGGAAACCGAGCGACTGGTATTTCTTCATTTCGTGTCCGAGAGCGGATTGCAGATCCGCCACCGTTGCTATCCAGCAGGTCCCGCGCCAGCCGTCGATGTACGGCGACCGCGAAAAGACGTACGGGCTACGGCTTTGCGGCCCCCCATGCGACGGGCGCGAAATCGTTCAGGCTTCGCTCATTGGACGACTGGCCCTTGAACATCAGCAGGCCGCCGCTTGTGGCGACGATGTCGCCAGCGCGTAAACTGTCATCCTCCAGAATTCTTTGGAATGATTCGCGGGCGACGTCCGCATCGGATGGCGTGGGCTGGGCAAAACTCCGCCCTTCACGCCTTCTTTCTTCGATACGCCGGCGGGCGGCCTCAATATCGGCAAGCCACTGCTCGCGAGACATTCTGGGCTCGCCGGGCTGTTCCGACTCCGACTCGACCTGCGCCATGACTTCAGGCGGAAAAACGCCACCAAAGACAAGTGCCGCAAACAGGACCCTGCATGATGCCAACAGCATCGGAAAATCCTAGACCAGGAGCCCCGAAAGGCAAAGTCCCGGGATCAGCCGAGCGCGGGACGCACCCCGTCCCGCTCAATAGGCTTCCTGATACATCATGACCATCGCGGTCCGGATGATGATCCGCATATCCAGCCAAATGCTCCAGTTGCTGACGTACCAGACGTCATACTCGACGCGCTTTTCCATCAAGTCGATGGTCGGCGTTTCGCCGCGGAAGCCGTTGACCTGCGCCCAGCCCGTCAAGCCTGGCTTCATATGATGGCGATACACATAGTTGCTGATCACCTGGTCGTAATAATTGTCATGGGCCAGCGCATGCGGTCGCGGACCGACCAGCGACATTTCCCCGCGCAGCACGTTCCAGAGCTGCGGCAATTCATCGATGCTGGTCTTCCGGAGGAAGCGGCCAACCCGGGTCACCCGCCTGTCCTGCTTGGTCGCTTGGGTAACGGTGTGGCCGTTCTCCGCAACGCTCATGCTGCGAAATTTCCAGATCTCGAAAGGCTTTCCGTTGAAGCCGCGACGGGACTGCCGGAAGATGATGCTGCCCTCTGAATCGAGCTTGATCAAAACCGCTGAAATGATCAACAGAGGCGCCAGCATCAAAAGGGCAATCGAGGCGAGGCCGATGTCCAGACACCGCTTCTGCGCGCGTTCGAAGATCGATAGCGGCGGCCGCTGAATTTCGATCGCCATCGTTCCGCTGACGGGCATGAACGGCCGCGAAACCAGATCTGCGATCGGAAAATCAGGCAGCAGCCGAATCGGCTGCGGGACCTGGCGCAGCCGCTGACTCAGCTTCTGAAGCATCGGCAGTTCGTTCCAGTCGATTGCCAGTAGAAACTCCTCGGCATTCGTCGTGCGCGACTGCCGAATGATGTTCAAAATCTCGGCGTCGAGGGCCGCGTCATCCTGCGTCGCGTTCAACACGAAATGACGCACGACGTCGAAGCCGTTCTTGCGCAAGTCCTTGAAGCGGTTCGAAGTAAAATCGAGCGGTTTCAGGCTGAGCAGCACGACCCTGCGGTCAATCAAATGACCCTTTGCCAGCGAAGACGCCAGGCCGATGCGCCAGGCCGCCCGGTGCGCGCCCAGGCTGACAAGCCCGGTAATCGCGAACACGATGGTCGTACCGCGCGAAAGGCTCGTCGTCGATTTCAGAAGAAAGGCGATGAGAGCCAGAATCGCCAGCGACATCATCCAGACGAAAACAACCTTCCGCGCCTGCCACATTCCGTTGAACAGACGATGGCTGTCGTAGACGCGCTGGAAAAACGCTATTGCGACGAACGCAACACCGACGATCAGGCCCGCACCAATCGGAACTTCCTGATCGGCCGGCGTTCCCATGAACTGGCGATAGACGACACCCGCCACCAGATAGCTCACCAGGATCAGCAGAAAGTCGCCACTGATGAGAAAAATCTGGAAAGGGCGCTGCAGGGACGCGCCACGACTTGCAATCGTCGCAGAGACGTCTTCGGTACCATATGTTGTTGCAGACATCTCAGGCCCTCGTCACTTCCATCACTGCAACCGCCGACATCGCTGCAACCGCCGAGGTGTTGATTTAAATAATCGGAGGGCAACGAGCGATGTCGAATTAATCTCGCGGAAAGATCTTCGACGACCGCTTTGAGAGAGTGCTAACCAATCGAAGCGAGAGTGTGGCACCGCACCCAAAAAATCAAATGTATTTTTGCATTGCGTCAATGCGGCAATTAAATGATCAGCCCGTGCTATTTAAATATTCAATATGCGCGCCACATGCGCAATGGACCATCAAAAACAGGGCAATTTTTTCCCACCGCGCCATAATTCCGGTGTCGCGTCATAATCCTGATAATTATGTGGCGCCGGTGCAGCACGCCCTTCGTGCGCTTATCGAGATCGCGTTTCGGCATCAATGCGGGGGTGGGCCGATTGATGCCAGGCCCACGAGGACCTCACAACCGTTGCCAGATCCGAGCAAGCGGGACGAAAATCGAGATCAGCGCGAGCTGCCGACGGATCGGCGACCAGAATCGGCGGATCACCGGGCCGACGCGGCCTTGTCACCAGTGGAACGTTAAGGCCTGTTTCGCGCTCGATGGCCGCCAGCACCTGACGCACCGAGAATCCAGAACCCGTACCAAGATTGTAGCGACCGCCCGGAGAGCCGTTCAGCAGGGCATCGAGGGCACGAACATGCGCTGCAGCCAGATCCACCACGTGAATGTAGTCGCGTATCGCCGTACCGTCCGGGGTCTCATAATCATCCCCGAAAATCGCAAAATCGCTGACATGACCTTGCAGGGTCATCATCGCGCGCGGAATGAGATGGGTTTCCGGATCACGAAGTTCGCCGATCGATCCCGACAATTCCGCACCACAGGCGTTGAAATAGCGCAGACAGAACGAATGCATGCCATAGGCGGAGCGATAATCCGCCAGGATTTGCTCGATCATCCATTTCGAGACGCCGTAAGGGTTCACGGCAACGCCGGCGGCGCCCTCACTGATCGGATCGCGACCCGCATTGCCGTAGACCGCTCCGGTACTCGAAAAGACCAGGCGGCGGCATTTTTGCTCGAGCATCGCTTTCAATAGCGACAATGTTCCGCAAACATTGTTCAGATAATATTTCTGGGGCGCGGTGACGGATTCACCCACCTGGCTGAATGCAGCAAAATGCATCACGGCGACGACGTCGTGGGACGCGATCGCTTCGGCCACTCGCGCCGTGTCACTGACGTCGCCCTCGACAAAAGGACCCCACTTCACGAAGCTGCGGTGACCGGTCGACAGGTTATCGAAGCATACCGGGACGTAGCCGGCCTCCGACAAAGCCTTGCAGCAGTGTGCGCCGATATAACCGGCTCCTCCGGTCACGAGAATGGCAGGGCCTTGGGACACGGGTTTCTCCACGAAAGCAGTACTTGGATTGAGAAGCGGTAGTTGCCTTCAGGCTGAAGTTGGTATCGCGTTCACGCTAGCCCGCTGCTTTCGTTTGGCGCCCGACGCTTTGGTACAGGAATCCCCTGCCGGTCAGATCGTCCGGATTGTATACGTTTCGCAGATCGATCACGACCGGAGCCGCCATCTCCTGCTTTAGCCGATCAAGATCGAGGGCTCGAAATTGCTCCCACTCGGTCACGATGACCAATGCGTCGGCGCCCTCGGCGCAGCTGTAGGCGTTTTCGTGATACTCGATGTCAGGCATCTCCAATCGGGCCTGTTCCATGCCCACCGGATCGAACGCCCGAACCGTCGCGCCCAAGTCGCGGAGCGCCGTAATCAGCGGTATCGAGGGGGCCTCTCTCATGTCGTCGGTATTGGGCTTGAAGGTCAAGCCGAGGACAGCAACTGTTTTTCCGCGAAGGTTGCCACCGAATGGCGCGGCCACTTTGCGGGCCATGGCGCGCTTGCGGGTGTCGTTGACCGAATTCACCGCTTCCAGAATCCTTAGCGGAACGTCGTAGTCCTGCGCAGTCTTGATCAGCGCACGGGTGTCCTTAGGAAAACACGAGCCACCGTAACCAGGACCGGCATGAAGGAATTTCGATCCGATGCGATTGTCCAAGCCTATGCCGCGGGCAATCTCCTGAACGTCCGCGCCGACCTTTTCCGCCAGATCGGCGATTTCGTTGATGAAGGTGATCTTGGTAGCCAGAAATGCATTGGCCGCATACTTGATGAGTTCGGCGGTACGACGCCCGGTGTACATGATCGGCGCCTGATTCAAATAAAGCGGCCGGTATATCTCGCCGATCACCTTGCGCGCGCGCGGATCTTCGGTGCCCACGACGATGCGGTCCGGATGCTTGAAGTCCCGCACGGCCGCGCCTTCGCGCAGAAACTCCGGGTTCGACGCGACGGCGACATCGGCAGAAGGATTCACCTGCTCGATGATTCGCTCGACCTCATCGCCTGTGCCCACCGGGACGGTCGATTTCGTGACGATGACGGTAAAACCCTGGACGGATTTCGCTATTTCTCGCGACGCCGCATAAACATAGCTGAGATCCGCGTGACCATCGCCGCGCCGCGACGGCGTGCCGACCGCGATAAAGACAACGTCGGCTTCGCCTACCGGTCCCGCAAGGTCGGTCGTGAAGACGAGTCGGCCTTCGCGCGCGTTGGTTTGGACAACGCGGTCAAGATCGGGCTCGAATATCGGAATTTCGCCGCGCTGTAGCGATGCGATCTTGGCCTCGTCCTTGTCCACGCAAGTGACGTGGTGTCCAAAGTCGGCGAAACAGGCACCCGAAACCAATCCAACGTATCCCGTTCCCACAACAACAACGCGCATGAGCTGAACACTTTCTTTTTCCGGTATTTAATTCCCGACAGCGAAGGCTTTAAATTAACCATGGAAGCGGGTCAAACCTACCCCTTCGATTAAGGAGGCAGCCCGATTTCCCAGCGCTCGGCGCAAAATCCGGGATTGTCCTGCAAACGCAGCACTCACACGAAACAAAAGGTCTGGAAGCAAGGGACGCCGGAAATTAAATGCGCAATGTTGATCGGTTCGACGCGATCCAGAAAATTTACCGCGCTGAGCGCCCGTCGGCGAGCATCTCCCCGGCAACCGGCCTGGCATCAGAATTTCAAGCAATTTCAATGGCTAAATTAAGCCAATTTTAGGGAGGCCAGCGTTAGGAAACACAGTAGTTTGTATGGAGTAGGTGGTGTGACCACACTGGCCATTTGCAGTACCTTGATTGGATTGGTTCTTGGAATTCGCTTCCGGTTTCTGATTCTGGTGCCCATTCTTTTCGTTGGATCGGTTTCACTGGCGGCGATTTCGATGACACAGGGCCAGACCCTGCTCCAGGCAATTTCAGCGATAGTGGTTTTCGCAGCGCTTCTCCAGGTTGGATACGCATGCACAGCGCTGTTGAAGTCCTTCGCAAGGGCTCCCCGTGCCGACAGGACGGTGCCCCATGCCGGCGTCGTCGTTGTCCGGAAGTCCTGATCCTCGATAAGGGGCGATTGCAAGTCCACCACAGGACGCACGTCAGCCAGCCTGTCCCTGCGGCCTGATCCGGCCGCGCCAGTGAGGCAACGCCGTTGCGCGGCTTGCCGTCGAACACCCGGGACTCGCCCGGCGTCCTGCCAAACCTGTATCAGGATGATATATATTCATCCCAGGCGATTAATGCCAAGGTGAGGATTCGCGCGGCCTCGAGCCCGGGACGCCTTTGAGAGTATATTATCCCGATGTTGTCAGCACTGCGTCATGCGAAGCCGATGGCGAAGCCAAGGTTGCCGGACGGGGTTCGCATCTACGCCATCAGCGATATTCACGGCTGCGCGCATCTACTTGATCAAATGCTCCGGGTCATCGACGCCGACGTTGCACACAGCAGGCCACGTCACGCGATAGAAGTCTTCATGGGCGATTACATCGACCGCGGGCCGGATTCGCGCTCAACGCTCGACCTCCTGATTGAACGTTCCCAACGTGGAAACGCGGTCTTCCTGAAGGGCAATCACGAAGCCTTTCTTGACGACGTCTTTCGCGATCCCGGCCGCATGGGGAATTGGTTTCAGGTCGGTGGACTGGAAACATTGATGTCCTACGGACTTTCCCCGTCGGTCAATCCGGACGGCGACGAGCAGCATGCATTAATGAGAGAGCTATCCGAGGTAATGCCGGCGCGCCATCGCGACTTTCTGGGGCGCTTGCGTCTCAACTTCTCTTGCGGGGATTTCTTTTTTGTTCATGCAGGTGTTCGACCGGGCATCCGGCTGGCTGAGCAGCGGGAGGAAGACCTGCTTTGGATCCGAGAGGATTTTCTTCAGCATAAGAAGCGGTTCAGCAAATATATTGTTCATGGTCATACACCGGTTCGCAGTGCAGAGATTTTGGCAAACCGCGCCAACATAGATACGGGCGCCTACGCCACCGGCAATTTGACGCTGCTCTCAATTCAGGGTTCCAGCCTGCTGGCAATCTGAGCATCGCTTGCCCGGGGCACCGGCGTCCCAGGCAATTACGGATGGCCAGCCGTCGCGCCGTCCGGGTCGCCAGCCTTGGGGCTCGCTGGGTGCGGCCATGGCTGATCCAGGCAATGGGCTGCGATTGGCGCCGGATTCATGCCGAACCGAGACGGCATCCCCGTTAGGGAACTGCGGATTGCTCAGAAGTCAGGCTGGGAAGCTGACCGTTCTTCAATTACGATTAAAATAATCACGCGCGAAGCAACGGCTATCGGGCGGCAAAAAAGGGGAGGATGTCCTATGCGAGTTGGGATCGAGATCAACTTCGCCTTATGGGGAATGATTATCTGCGTGGTGATCGAGGCGCTTCAAACCTTCGCGTTCCTGTGAACGCCTTGGCGTTGCGGCGCCTTGCCTGAAGACCCGTTCCGGAATGAGCCCGGCGCGAAGTTGTTCGCAGCCAGCTTTTCAGTGCTGCCGTCGGACTATGGGCTGACGACGACCAGGTAGACGGTGAGCATTCCCACGCTGACCATGCCGATGGCGAGCGCCGTTCGCAGCACCTGGATGCGCGGAGACATTCCAGCCATCCGCCGGGCTCGGCGAGGACCGTTTGAGCTGACGTCACGTGGCCGGCGCACGTGGAGCGACTCGCTGCTGCCTGCGTCGATGATCCGGCGCCTGTCGGTGAAGGTCGCATGATGTCTTAGATATAGTTCGAGGAGCCGCAATTCGCGCGACAAATCCCTCGCAACGTCCTGCCACCGAAGCAGCGCTTCGAGTTCCAGGGTTTCCTCCAGAGTGAGGCCGGCAATGGCAATCCGTCCATCGTCCGCAACCCGATATCGGAAATCCTCTGGATCCATGCAATCAACCCTCAGGCAATGCCTTTCCAGTTTAAAATCGGGATTCGTAAAGCGCCGATCGTAGCGTCCTCCGGCGCACGGCGAGAGTCCAAATGATCGCCAAGGCGATGGTCGATTGCTGCGCAGCCTGGGAGTTTCGAAGGCAAGTCGGTCGCGGACCGAGACCCGATCCGGGCGATCAACGGCTTTTGGCAAGGCGTACAGCTCGATCCGAAGCCTGTTGTCTTGAGGGACCGGTACTGACCGGGCAGAATCTGGTCCCTGGAAAATGGCGCTGCGGCCGCGCAAGACTTACGCGGCGGGTGCAGGAGGCTTGAAGTCCGGAAAGCGGCTAAGCAAAGCAGCCTTCAAAAACTTGAAGTGGGCTATCGTTGTCGCAAGTTCCTGAAGCCGGCGCTGTCCGTTGGAGATCTCGTTGCCGAACAAGGTCTGGTGGTGGCTGTCGAGTGCGTCGCGCTCAAGGTACTCGTCGGTGCCATTTCCGAATGTCACCGCAGCACGGGCAAGGACGTCTTCGACGCGCCCGCTGAGGCCCGATTGCTCCTGCTCCGCCTCGCGAATGGAAGCATCCAGCGCGCCCAGAATGGAGCTCACCCGTAACCGGTCGGTGTCGAGATCACGTCCGGCCGACCGAACCCTGAAATCCCGGTCGCCCGATCGATCGCCAGCATGCTTTTGCGCGCGAGTCCGTGAGAGCAGCTGAAACATCGTTTAATGCCCGTCCCGTTGGCGCCGCCACGGCAGCATAATGCCCTAGGTCACTCGAACCTGGTTAATAATTATTTAATTTCGCGGACAGCTCTGCGGGCATCGGGCATCTTCCCTTCAAATGTCGTTGATCTGAGGTCCGGCTCGCACGATCGCGGCAAGCACCGATGCCACTCAAGGCACTCGTCGATTCATTGCTCGGATCTGCGCAAGCCAGGATCTGCCGGTCCGTGCCGTCCATGCCCATGCTCGCGATGATGGACGCGATCCTGCTGCTCGGGGAGCTCTCGCCATACGTCCCGCGAAATTTTTCGTTCATGGCCTTCGACGCGGACGATCAAGTGTTCACCGTCTGAGCGAACAAAGGACGCGACCGCACCGTCCCACAGCTTAGCCAGGAAAATGTCCGCCATTTACGCTCCCATAATTCCGATCGCCCGTGCAGCCGGTCTTGCGGCACCGACACTTTGATTGTTGATTGCCTGCCGCTCGCGCCCGTGACGCCCATGGAAAGCGATTCGATCGAATCCGAATTCACCGGGCCCTGCATCCCGTCGGTCAGGAAAGAAACCAGGTCACCAGGTTCAAAAAGATGGAGCCCAGAAAGTACATCCACACCGCCATTACCAGCAGTATCAGCCCTAGGAATCCTCCCGTGAAAAACTTCTCTTTGGCCCTGACAACAAACGGGATTCTTTCCGGCCGCTGCAGCATTTTGGCGCGCTCTGCTTGTTTGGAGAAATGAGAACGAGGTGCTGAACTTGATCAGCTCGTGGCACACCCTCTAGTGGCGCACTGTGTTCAGTAAATGTCGATCAGCTCGGTGATCAAATAAAATCTGATTCCTAATCCAAATGTGGCTTGGGCAGTTGAATTTTAAAATTTGATCGGAGTAATATCTATTTAAATGCCGGCAGCAAGATAACTCTCGCGAGATGGCATCTCAGTCCGTTTGGCCTTCTCCTCGACGGACAAAACTTCCTGATATTCGCGGATCGATCATGCAGCAGGCTTCTCTGAGCGACAGATATGTGGATTTTGCCAATCACTGCCTGCAGCTGGCCGCCACGACGACCGATGAACAATCGCGCCGGATGCTGCGCGAGATGGCAACCAAATGGCTCGAACTGGCCGAGGTGGCACTGGCCGGCTAGGCCGTCGACCGGCGAAGCGGGAAGACGACTTCCAGCGCGCCCACCCGCCGCGCGCTCGAGGCAGTCACCCTTGCGCGGCAGGCCCAGCGTATGGCCCGGCCGATTTGCGGCGCGCTGAATGACGTCCGCGGCGGCGAACGTGCGTTGGGGCCGAACTTCTGCGGTCTACCGGGTGCTCGCGCGCTTGCGCTTGACGCGATCAATCAGAAAATCATTCATCTTCTTGCCGGCCTTGAGCTGCAATACCATCCAGCGCGGCTGCTTGCCTCGACCGGCCCACGTTTCGGACGGGTCAGATGGATTCTGGAATTTGGGAAGCACCGGAGGATATTTTCGGCGAGCGGCTCGCCGTTCCGCCACTTGCCGATCCGGCCGTTTGATTTTCGCCATCATGCCGCTGTTCAGCTTCGCAAGGCGTTGCTCCAGCTCACGTTTTTCACTCGTTATTTTTTCGGCCAGGATATTGCCGACTTGCTCATGGAGGGCCCACAACTCATCCATGGAAAATGACGAGAGATTGAATTTGCGAAACTTCATTTCTTCTCCCTGCAATATTTTTTCTGGCGACTTATTTGTTCGCTCAGGTTGTATTCCCATTCAATACTTCGCAAAATTACCACATTTGATTAGGGGAAATACGGGTTCGCATCAAAAAAATTTCGCGCAGGAGGCAATTTGGAGGACAAATTTGCCCGCCACAACATCCAATGGTTGCCTCCTATTATTGATACAATCTTTTGAAGTTGGCCGGAGCCGGTGCAAATCGGAATCGGGCTCGGCATCTTCCCGATCGGGACCTTTTGAATGCCAGTGAGCCGGCACCGGCATTTCGGCGTACGCGACCGATGTGCGCCCCCCCCGAAAAGAAGCGCTGCAAAGTTGGGCGCCCATGTGATGGGACCTGTCGGCATGCACCTCGCAATCGGGTGCGGAAACGCGCATTCCCGAGTTTTCAAGCGACAGCGACGATCGAACGATGCCCTAACGCATTCGCCCGTTTGCGCGAACCCTGCTGGGCTCCAGGGGCGCCAGTGACTGCCGTTGCCGAAGCGTTATCGCGCGGCGCAAGGCCAGATTCTCCTCAAGCTGCTGGGCGAGTTGCAAACGCGTCTCGTAGATATTGCGGAGGGAGGAATCCTGCAGCTGAATTTCACGTCCAAGGTGTTCACCGGCGGAAAAATCCTGATCGTCATCACATCGCATTGGTGAACTCATCTTCTATTCCACTTTGTTTGGCGGGCTGTATTGGCGCAGAGTTGCGACAATAAAGCGACAAGCGCGCGGTTCCAGCGCACAGAAAATAAAAAGCAACAAGGCGTGCCACCCGGCGAGCTTCTGCAACAACGCAACCGACCCATGCAATCAATGAATAACAGACATACTCAAATAAGAGCCGACGAATCGCCCCATGCGCGGGGACACCAGATCCAAATCGGAATGCTAGAGCACCGAGCGATCTCGAATGGGAAATGCCGCTGTCGACCCACCTTCGGCTGCGAACCAGGCACTCCAGCCAAGTTCGTGTTTGCGATAAAGCTCGAACCATCGCCTTTCTTCGGGCGTCGTTGGCTCGCCATCCGGAGTCCAGGTGGCGTTGCCTGAATCGCCTTCGATAGAAAGATGGTCCAGCCGTTCGAACTCACGTGTCTCCTCTACCGTCAACCCGATGAGGGTGTAAGGCTGTGCGATGTTTGCCTGATATCGCCTTGGAAAGATTCTTCGTTCACAACTCACGTGCACCACTCCCACCAAGCGGCCCCGCGTGATGCTAACCTTTTCACGTTTCGCTTTCGTGGTGAAAGAATTGTCTGTCGTCGGAAGATTTAGGCAGCGCATTGCTTACTGAGTACTCATAGCGATGGGGTTTGCAGTACAGTTGTCGGGTGCAGCACGACAGCGTATATGCGCGAAGATCGGCCGGCGCTATTCGTTCGCTCGTTGAGAGTCGGAACGCCGTGGCGGCACACGGCACACATCAGGCAGGCGTTGAGACCTTCCGCCAATCGCCTGCGCATCGAAGCCACCGATTTGACGCCGCGCGATTCGCCCGCACGGGATTGGCCCGATGGCCGGGATCGGCGACCCCAAAGAAAAACCCTTCCAGGTCGATGACCTGGAAGGGCTAACTTGGTTGCGGGGATAGGATTTGAACCTATGACCTTCAGGTTATGAGCCTGACGAGCTACCGGGCTGCTCCACCCCGCGTTAAACCGTTGCGCGCCTTCCCCAAAACCGAACCCGAAGCGAAAGCGGCCAACGCTTTTCGGCGTCGATCGTTCCCGTCCAGAGGCTTCCTGAGAAGGCAACCCGGGCAATGCCCCTGGGTGCGAGGGGTATGTATCAACGCAAGCCTGCTTTGGAAAGGCCCATGGTGCAGTTTTTGAGGTTT
Source organism: Bradyrhizobium sp. AUGA SZCCT0182 (assembly GCF_018130185.1). Lineage (NCBI taxonomy): Bacteria > Pseudomonadati > Pseudomonadota > Alphaproteobacteria > Hyphomicrobiales > Nitrobacteraceae > Bradyrhizobium > Bradyrhizobium sp. AUGA SZCCT0182. The sequence continues at coordinate 50,380 of NZ_JAFCLY010000022.1, forward strand.
TTGTGACGCCAAAAACGGCACGAAACGGCCTCGGGAAGCCGCCCTTGCCATCAAAGGCGCAAAAGCGGAACTTTGACGCAACAAAAGTCCACAAAAACATCATTATCGGGGGCGGCGCGTGACGGACATATTCGATTTCGTGGTGGTGGGGGGCGGCTCCGGCGGCTGCACGGTGGCGGGACGGCTTTCGGAGGACCCAAAGGCGTCGGTGGCGTTGCTGGATGCCGGCGGCAAGAACGACAATTGGGTGGTCACCACGCCGTTCGCGCTGGCGCTGATGGTGACCGGCACCATCAACAATTGGGCCTTCAACACCGTGCCGCAGGCCGGCCTCAACGGCCGCATCGGCTATCAGCCGCGCGGCAAGGGGCTCGGCGGCTCGTCCGCGATCAACGCCATGGTCTATATCCGCGGCCACCGCAGCGACTACGACCAATGGCCTCGCTCGGCAATGCCGGCTGGTCGTTCTCCGACGTGCTGCCTTTTTTCAAGCGCTCGGAAAACAACGCCGATTTCGACGGCGAGTATCACGGCAAGGACGGCCCGCTCGCCGTCAACAAACTGCGCACCGAAAATCCGGTGCAGCAGATCTTCCTGCAGGCAGCGCAGGAAGGCCAATTCCGGATCCGCGAGGATTTCAACGCCGAGGACCATGAAGGCCTCGGCATCTACCAGGTGACGCAGAAGAACGGCGAACGCTGGAGCGCGGCGCGCGCCTATATCCATCCGCATATGAATAGCCGCGCCAATTTGCGCGTCGAGACCGGCGCGCAAGCCACGCGCATCCTGTTCGAGGGCAAGCACGCGGTCGGCGTCGAATACCGCCAGGGCAAGGAGTTGAAGCAGCTCCGCGCCCGGCGCGAGGTGATCGTCGCCTCCGGCGCGTTCCAGACCCCGCAGCTGCTGATGCTGTCCGGCGTCGGCGACAGCGCGGCGCTGGGCAAGCACGGCATCGCAAGCGTGCATCATTTGCCCGGCGTCGGACAGAACTTGCAGGACCATCCTGACTTCGTGTTCGGCTACCTGTCCGACAATCCGAATTTTTACGGCCTTTCGCTCAAGGCCCTGCCGCGCCTGTTGCGGGGGATTCGCCAGTACCGGCGCGAGCGCCGCGGGCCGATGACGTCGAATTTCGCCGAATGCGGCGGCTTCCTGAAAACACGGCCTGACCTCGACGTGCCCGACGTGCAATTGCATTTCGGCATGGCGCTGACCGACGATCACGGCCGCAAGCGCCACAAGGGCACGGGCTTCTCGCTCCATGTCTGCCAGCTGCGGCCGAAGAGCCGCGGCCATGTCGCGCTCGGCAGCGCCGATCCTTTTGCGCCGCCGTTGATCGATCCGAATTTCCTCGGCCATCCCGACGATCTCGAAACCATGGTCGGCGGTTACAAGGTGACAAAACGGTTGCTGGACACGCCGGCGCTGCGCGCGCTGCAGAAACAGGACATGTTCACCGAGGGCGTGCACACCGACGACGACATCCGCAAGCTTCTGCGCGCCCGTGTCGACACCGTCTATCACCCGGTCGGCACCGCCAAGATGGGCGTTGGCGATCCGATGGCGGTGGTCGATCCCAAGCTGAAAGTGTACGGCATGGAAGGCCTGCGCATCGTCGATGCCTCCGTGATGCCGACCCTGATCGGCGGCAACACCAACGCGCCGACGATCATGATCGGCGAGAAGGCGGCTGACATGATCAAGGCCGAGATGCGGGCGGGGTGAGCCATCAGCTGCCATCACCACAGGCGCTCCAGTATGCCAATCACTATCCGTCGTCCCGGCGAAGGCCGGGACCCATAACCACAGGCGGTAATTGCTTTTGCACGCTGGTCGTCATCTTCCTTTTTCAATAACAGGGGCCGCGGCCTATGGGTCCCGGCCTTCGCCGGGACGACAAAAATTATTCTCGCGACGCATTGCGCCCGAGCTTTGCCAGAAACTTCCCGCCCTCCCCAAATGAGAGGGCGCAGGGAAGACCGGGTGCGCGCTGCACCCGCGGTCTCGCGTGCGGTTTGCACAAAACAAGGTGCACACGAGCATACAGGGCAGCGGAGAACACCCGGCCTTCCCTGCGCAATGGCTTTACGGCTTATGCCGTGATCTCCCCGGAGACGAGTTCTGGGTTGACTCCGTCGCTATCGTTTCCGCTCACGCTTCTCCGACAGCTTGACGCCGGCAACGGGCGCCAGGACCACACGGTTTTGCCGTACGCTTAATCCACGCCGTCGTCAGACGTGAACCAGCGTCCACCGCATCCCGCCGCGCGTTCGTGACGTGCGCACGCCCCTCTTGTCGGGCGGGACGCGACGATTCAAACCGCTGATTTGCCCGACGAGGGAAGCGGAACTTTGCCCGTCGGGTTAATTTGTCGCAGCGCGATCACTTACCCTCCCCTGAAGGGTAAGAAAGAAGCTCATCCCTTCTGCAAGATCTCCGGGAACGGTGGTAAGACCTCGCAGTACGGATCGAACTTCCGTCATTTTTGACCGCCATGATAGGATCGGTAGTTTATACGAAGCGTGCCCTCGGAGGCCCGCGATCATTGATTTCAGATCGGCGGTTTTCGGTATGCGAATAAAAAACGCCGCGGCACTGTTTGCCATCGGATTTTTGTCCGTCAGTTTTTGGCTGCCAGACAGCGCGAGATGCCAAACCTCGCTTGCTCCACCGCTTTCGCTTGCCCGGCCGGCACCATCGCCGGACGAGGCTGTGCCGCCGCCTCCGGCTGTCATCCTGGCTTCGCCGCCAGCGGCAGCCGAGGACGCGCCTCCACCGAGGGCAACCGCCAAGCGCGCGGCGTCGCCGGTCGCCAGGGACGCGTCACCGCCAGCGGCAACCGACGACGCTCCTTCACCAAAGCCAACCGCCAAGCGCACGGCGCCGCCGGTGGCCAGGGACGCGTTCCCGCCAGCGGCAACCGAGGACGCTCCTCCACCAAAGCCAACGGCCAAGCGCGCGCCGCCGCCGGTGGCCAGGGACGCGTCACCGCCAGCGGCAGCCGAGGACGCTCCTCCACCGAGGGCGACCGCCAAACGCGCGGCGTCGCCGGTCGCCAGCGACGCGTTCCCGCCAGCGGCAACCGACGAAGCTCCTCCACCAAAGCCAACGGCCAAGCGCGCGCCGCCGCCGGTGGCCAGGGACGCGTCACCGCCAGCGGCAACCGAGGACGCTCCTCCACCGAGGGCGACCGCCAAGCGCACGGCGCCGCCGGCCCCGAGGGAGACACCGCCGCCGAAACCAGCCGCCGACCACGACGGCTTCATCACAAGCATCGAGGACGAGCCCGCTCCAAAGTTACCGGACCTGTCGCGCGCAGCCAAACGGTCGAAGCCCATGAAAGAGCCCGATAGCATCTCGGGGCAACCGTGGGCCGATTCCGCGGAAGATGTGCAGCTCAGGCGCAAGCTGACGATCTGCCGCGACTGCAAATGATGGCGCCCGGAAGGACAGCGAACTTCATCCCTTCGGCGGGTCGAGTCGCTGCAGGATTTCCTGGAATGGCGGCAGCGCTTCGCAGCGCGCGGCGTGGGCCTGCAGCGCCGGATAGCGCGCATCGAACAGCGCGGGATGCGCTTCGCTCGTGAAGCGCAACGCGCAGGCGATCATGATATCAGCGTGGCCGATTCGCTCACCGAACCAGTATGGCGTCGGGATCGCCTCGCGCTCTTTCTCCAGCATCTCGAGCACGCCGCCGATTTGCGTCTGGCAGCGCTCGACCCAAAGCGCGAGCTGTTCCTTGCGCAGCACCCGCTCATAGATCAGGCTGACCGCCTTGTCGGCGAGGCCACTGCCGAGCGCGCAGATCCGCAATTGCCGGCGGCGCAAATCGCCGCGCTCGGCCATCATCGCTTGTTCCGGGCCGACCAGTTCGTCGAGCGCATCCAGGATCGCGGCGCTCTCGATGACAGCCTCGCCGCTGGCAAGCACCAGCGTCGGCACCCGGCGCAACGGATTATACGGCGCGATCTTGTCCGCATCGCCGAAGGTCGACCACGGCCTGTGCTCGAACGGCAAGCCATAAAGCCGCAGCGCGATGGCGACGCGGCGGACGAAGGGGGAGTCGTATTGGCCGATCAGGAACATGTTGCCGTTGCGTCCTTTCGCTATTCGTCATGGCCGGGCATAGTAGTCTGCCTTGCGCAGACTGCGTACACTTGTCTGCGCTCCCGGCCATCCACGTCTTTCTTACTGCCAGACCTTAAAGACGTGGATGCCCGGATCAAGTCCGGGCATGACATTCGAGACCGAAGGACCGACATGCGCCTATCCCTCACCGTCCTGACGCTGTAAGCGTTGTTCGCCGCCGCAGCCAACGCCCAGAGCGGCCCCGCCGGCTTCCAGTCGCCATCGAAAAACATCGCCTGCGCCTATTTCGACTACGACAAGCAGAACACGCTCCGCTGCGACATCATGGAAGCCACCGTGACGGCGCACCGGCCGGCCGATTGCGATCTCGAATGGGGCAAGGCGTTCGAGATGCGATCCAGGGGCAGCGCCGTGCGCCTCTGCTACGGCGATACAGTGATGGACCCCAAGATGCCGATGCTGGCCTATGGCGAGGTCTGGCAGCGCGGTGGCTTTACCTGCACGTCGGAGCAGACGGGCGTGACGTGTTTCAACGCGGACAGGCGCGGGTTTTCGCTTTCGCGGGCGAAGCAGGATTTGTTTTGACTCCAAGCATCACTCCATCGTCATGGCCGGGCTTGACCCGGCCATCCACGTCTTTGGTTGCGCAGAGGTAAGCAAGACGTGGATCGCCGGGACAAGCCCGGTGATGACGAGTTGCGAGAGCGTTCGCACCATCACTCAATCACCGGCACATGCCTCGCCGCGTCACGCGGCGCTGACCCATCAAGCCGCGGATCGTCCTCGATCTCGATTTGCCGCCGGAAGGCGCGAAAGCCCGAGCGCTGATAGAACGCCACCGCTGATGGATGATCGTGCGTGCAGGTGTGCACCCAGAACCGTGCGATCGGCCGCGACCAGGACAGCTCCAGCGCACGGTTCATCAGCCAGCGGCCGGCGCCGCTGCCGATCAGTTTTGCGGTGACGCCGAAAAAAGCGAGCTCGCACTGGCCGGCCTCGCGGAAATCCAGCTCCAGCAGGCCTTCGTCGCGGCCCTCATGTTCGAGCGCGTAGACTTCCACCAACGGTGAATGGACGATCGCGGCGAGCCTGGCATCCGGCATCCGCGTCCGCGAAATCCATAGCCATTCCTCGCCGACGCGGCGGAACAGTTCGCGATACCAGTCGAGGCCGGGGGCCTCCGCGCGGCGCAGCGTCCAGGCGCCCTTGGGGTCGGACGGGATCGCGGGGAGTTCGGTCATCTCCAGATGCGTAACGACGGTGGCGATCTTGCCCGGAGGAACGTCAAAGTCGCCGTCGGGGAGGATCATGCGTTCGCTCGCTGCCAGAGCACATCGACCTGCCCGCCACGCGGGAGGCGGACAGTCAATGTCAGTCGATCCTGAGAAAGTTCGAAGAACCGCTCCTGATCAGTCCCGTTCCAATTCGGAAAGGAGCTGGCTTCAACGTGGATAGCAAGAACCCGGCGGGGTCCGTCGATGACGTAGGTGCCGAAATAGGTGATGGTTCCAAGTGCGGTCTTTTTTGCCTCTTCCGCCGATATCTGCGCGATCTGGCCGAAGTTCTCGATCTGGTAGTTGACGCGATCCGAGCGCATGACCGAAATCATGTAGTGGCCGGCCGTATCGAAGAAGGCCAGGCCTTGGGGATTCTCGCCGAACTGCTCCAGTTTGGTTTCATCACCGTTGGTCTGCTCCCATGAGACAAGGGTCCAGGCGCCGGCAAGCTGCTCGTTGAGCGGTCTTCCGGCGGCACCTTGCGCCATTAGCCTTCCCCCTCATCGCTCGCCAGCAATCCCTTCACCGCCCGCGACCACCCGGCGAGCTTCCGCTCCCGCGTCGCCGCACTCATCGCCGGCTTGAACCTGTGCTCCAGCCGCCAATTGTCTGCAAACTTCGCGGGCTCGGGATAGACACCCGCCTGCAGACCCGCGAGATAGGCGGCGCCGAGCGCCGTTGTTTCCTGGATCATCGGGCGATCGACCGGCGCGTCGAGCAGATCGGCGAGGCGCTGCATGGTCCAGTCGGAGGCGGTCATGCCGCCGTCGACGCGGAGCACGTTGGCGGCTTTTTCGCCCGGCCAGTCGGCGCGCATCGCTTCGCGCAGATCGTAGGTCTGGTAGCAGACGCTCTCCAGCGCGGCGTGCGCCAGTTCGGCCGGGCCGGTGTTGCGGGTGAGGCCGAACAGCGCGCCGCGGACGCGCGGATTCCAGTAGGGCGCCCCCAAGCCGACGAAGGCCGGCACCAGATAGACGCTCTGCATGGAATCGGATTTGTCGGCGAGCGGGCCGGTCTCCGACGCCTGCTTGATGATGCCGAGGCCGTCGCGCAGCCATTGCACCGCGCTTCCGGCGACGAAGATCGAGCCTTCCAGCGCGTAGGTGCGCTTGCCGTTCAATTGATAGGCGATGGTGGTGAGCAGCTTGTTCTTCGAGGCCACCGGCGTGGTGCCGGTGTTGAGCAGGGCAAAACAGCCGGTGCCGTAGGTCGATTTGATCATCCCGGGCGTGAAGCAGGCCTGGCCGATAGTGGCAGCCTGCTGGTCGCCGGCGATGCCTGATATCGCGATCGCGCCGCCGAATAGATCTGGTTCGCTCTCGCCGAACCTGGCGGAGGAATCCTTCACCTCGGGCAGCATCGAGCGCGGCACGCGCAGCAGTTTCAAGAGCTCGTCGTCCCATTCGCCGGTGTGGATGTTGAACAGCAGCGTGCGCGAGGCGTTGGTGGCGTCGGTGGCATGCACCTTGCCGCCTGACAGACGCCACAGCAGATAGCAATCGACGGTGCCGAACATCAGCTCGCCGCGCGCGGCGCGTTCACGCGCGCCGGGCACGTGGTCGAGGATCCATGCGACTTTGGTGCCCGAAAAATAGGGATCGATGATCAGGCCGGTCTTGGCCGAGATCGCAGGCTCATGGCCTTCACTCTTCAATTTGGCGCAGATGTCGGCGGTGCGGCGGTCCTGCCAGACGATGGCGCGGTGCACGGCCTGGCCGGTGGCGCGGTCCCACACGACAGTGGTCTCGCGCTGGTTGGTGATGCCGATCGCGGCGATGTCTTTCGCCTTCAGGCCGGCTTTCTCCAGCGCCTCGCGGCAGACCATCACCGTCGAGGTCCAGATATCCTCCGGCTCGTGCTCGACCCAGCCCGAGGCCGGGAAATGCTGCGGGAATTCCTGCTGCGCGGTGGCTGCGATCGAAATGTCGCTGCGAAACACGATGGCGCGCGAGGATGTGGTGCCCTGATCGATCGCCAGCACAAAGGACATGATGGTGCTTCCCGGAAAAGTTGGTGGTTGGGGCAAGGAAAGGGGATTGGCGGGAGAAGGTCAATATCTCAACGTCGTCCCGGCGAAGGCCGGGACCCATAGCCACCGGCGTCGGTTTTGCGAAGGGTATCGGCCACCTCGTCTCAACCGAGAGCACAACGCGGTATGGGTCCCGGCTCAAGGCCGGGACGACGCGTTGAGAGAGCTAGGGCTGAAGCTACGTCGCCGCCGTGGTCACGCCGCCATCCACCACAATCGTCTGCCCTGTCATGAACGTCGACGCGTCGGAGGCGAGATACGCCACTGCACCCGCGATTTCGTCGGGTTCGCCGATGCGGCGCAGCGGCGTGGTGGCGGTGCGGCGCTTCAGATTATCAGGGTCTTCCCACAGCGCGCGGGCGAAGTCGGTTTTCACGAGGCCCGGCGCCACGCAATTGACGCGGACGCCTTTCGGGCCCCATTCGCCGGCGAGGCTGCGGCACAGCGAGAAATCCGCCGCCTTGGAGATGCCGTAGGCGCCGATCACGGTGGAGCCGCGCAGGCCGCCGATCGAGGACACGATCACGACCGAGCCGCTGCCGCGTTCCGCCATCTGCGGGATCGCCTGCGCACACAGCCAGATGTTGCTCTTGACGTTGGAGCCCATGATCTTGTCGAAGGCCTCGTCCTTGATGTCGAGCAATGGGCCGTAATACGGATTGACCGCGGCGTTGCAGACGAGGATGTCGACCTTGCCGAAATGCTTTGTGGTGCCCGAAATCAGCGCGTCGACTTCCTCGCGGCGCGAGATGTTGCAGGGAATGACATGGGCGTCGCCGCCGGCCTTCTTGATGCCTTCGGCGACCTCAACGCAGGCATCCGCCTTGCGGCTGGAGATCACGACCTTGGCGCCGAGCTTTGCCAACAGTTCCGCCGAGGAGCGACCGATGCCGCGGCTCGAGCCGGTGATCACGGCGACCTTGCCGGTGAGATCGAACGGGGTTCCCTTCACGATGCGCTCCCTTTTTGTTTGTTCGTTGTCGTTGCCGTTCTCTATCCGTCATGCCCGGGCTTGACCCGGGCATCCACGACTTCCTTTTCTTTGAGGCCAAGACGTGGATGGCCGGGACAAGCCCGGCCATGACGACAAATTATATTCGTCATTCCGGGATGGTCCGACGGACCAGACCCAGAATCTCGTCATTCCGGGTTCACGACTTCGTCGTGCCCCGGAATGACGAAGTCAGATCAACCCGCCCGCATCCGTGACGCGGCGGAGGTGATAATCCGTGTCGCCAAAGCTGTTCTCGATCATGGTCAGGCGCTTGAAGTAGTGGCCGATCTTGGCTTCCTGGGTCATGCCGATGCCGCCATGGAGCTGGATCGACTGCTGGCCGACGAACTTCAGCGATTTTCCAACTTGCACTTTCGCGGCAGCCACAGCTGTCGCACGCTCCTTGGCGTTGTCGAAATCGGCCGCCATGGTCGCGAACATCGACATGCTGCGGGCCTGTTCGACGGCGACGAACATGTCGGCGGCGCGGTGCTGCAGGGTCTGGAAGGTGCCGATCGCGACGCCGAACTGTTTTCGCGTTTTCAGGTACTCGACCGTGGATTTCAGCGATTCATCCATCGCCCCGACCGCTTCGGCGCACATCGCGGTGCGGGCGTCGTCGACCACGCGCTCGATCAGTTCAAGCGCGTTCTCGGGGTCGCCGATCGCAGCCTCGGCGCCAACCTCGACGCCGGTCAGCGTGATGTCGGCGGCGTGCAGTCCGTCCTGGGTCGGATAGCCCTTGCGGCTGATGCCCTTGGCGTTGGCGGGCACCAGGAACACGCCGATGCCGCTCTTGTCGCGCCGCTCGCCCTTGGTGCGCGCGGTGACGATCAGGGTGTCGGCGTTCTCGCCGTTGATCACGACGAATTTTTCGCCGTCGATCACCCAGCCGGCGCCCTTCTTTTTGGCCGTCGTCGCGACGTCGGAGAGATCGTAGCGCGAGTTCTTCTCGAGCTGCGCGAACGCAAAGGTCTTGCTGCCGTCGATGATAGCAGGGATATGCGCGGCCTTCTGCTCGGCCGAGCCGCCATGGCGCAGGAAGCCGCCGGCGATCACGACCGTGGCGAGATAAGGCTCCAGCACCAGCGCCTTGCCCATCGCCTCCATCACGATCGCGGTTTCCACCGCGCCGGCGCCGAAGCCGCCGTCTTCTTCCGAAAACGGAAGGCCGAGCAGGCCCTGTTCGGCAAGCTTGCCCCAGACGGCCTTGCTCCAGCCGCCCTTCTCGGTGCGGTACTTCTTGCGCGCCTCGAAGTCGTAGGAATCGTTGAGGAGACCGTCGACGCTTTCCTTGAGAAGCCGCTGCTCCTCGGACAAATCAAAATCCATGTTGTTTCGTTCCTTTAACCGATCGCTCGTTTCTTAACCTCTCCCCGCTTGCGGGGAGAGGTCGGATCGCCCTTGCGATCCGGGTGAGGGGGTACCGCACTCACCGTTAGTTCAGCGCTCGCGGTGAGAGCCCCTCACCCCGACCCTCTCCCCGCAAGCGCGGGGCGAGGGAGAAGAAATCACAGCCCCAGCACCGCCTTGGTGATGATGTTGCGCTGGATCTCGTTGGAGCCGCCGTAGATCGAGACCTTGCGGTTGTTGAAGTAGCTCGGCGCGATCTGCGCGGTCCAGTCCATCGCCTCGTTGGAGCCGTCGTCGCCATGCTCGTCATAGGGCGCGGCGAACGGGCCGATCACTTCCATCAGGAGTTCGGTGGTGGTCTGTTGGATTTCCGAGCCCTTGATCTTCAAGACCGAGGACGCCGGATTGGGCTTGCCCTTGCCGTGCTTGCCTTCATCGGCGACGACGCGGAGCTGCGTCAGTTCGAGCGCCTTCAGCTCGATCTCGCAGGCCGCGAGCTTCTCGCGGAACCCCTGGTCTTCGAGCACGGGCTTGCCGTTGGACTCGACCTTGGAGGCGAGCTCCTTGATGCGGCGCAGCCGCTCCTTGGAAACGCCGACCCGGGCGATGCCGGTGCGCTCATTGCCGAGCAGGAATTTGGCGTAATCCCAGCCCTTGTTCTCCTCGCCGATCAGATTTTCGACGGGCACCTCGACGTCGTCAAAGAACACTTCGTTGACCTCGTGGCCGCCGTCGATGGTCTCGATCGGGCGCACCGTGATGCCCTTCGACTTCATGTCGAACACGATGAAGGAGATGCCCATCTGCTTCTTGGCGTTGTTGTCGGTGCGGCAGAGACAGAAGATCATGTCGGCGTGCTGCGCCAGCGTGGTCCAGGTCTTCTGGCCGTTGATGATGTATTTGTCGCCACGGCGCTCGGCCTTGGTCTTCAGCGAGGCGAGGTCCGATCCGGAGCCCGGCTCCGAAAAGCCCTGGCACCACCAGTCGTCGACATTGGCGATGCGCGGCAGATACTGCTTCTTCTGCGCTTCATTTCCGAAGGTGTAGATGACCGGGCCGACCATGCTGACGCCGAAGGCGAGCGGCGCCGGCGCCGGGTGCATCTGCAGTTCTTCGTTGAAGATGTAGTGCTGCACGGAGCTCCAGCCGGTGCCGCCATATTCCTTCGGCCAGTGCGAGACGCCCCAGCCCTTCTTGTTCAGGATGCGCCACCAGGTGACCATCTCGTCCTTGGACAGGTGGCGGCCTTCCTGCAGCTTGCGCCGTGTATCCGGCGGCACGTTATCCCTGAAGAAGGCCCGCACTTCCTCACGAAACGCTATTTCTTCCTTGCTGAAAGCGAGATCCATCGGATCCTCCTGTGAGCGAATTGACTTACTTATCTCTCATCGTCGTCCCGGCGAAGGCCGGGACCCATAACCACCGAACTCTGATATTGCGAAAGCCGTCTCCCATTGTGCCCCCAGGCGAAGCCGCGGCGTATGGGTCCCGGCCTTCGCCGGGACGACGGGTGTCGTTACGACCGTCCTCCTGATACGAGCTGTTGCTTCTGCGGCGATGGCTGCCGCAGACGCAGTTCATGACGCGACAACTTGCCGACCGGCGTGCGCGGCAATTCATCGACGAAATCGACCGCGGCCGGGATTTCATGCTTGCCGAGCTTGCCGGTGAGGAAGGCGCGCAGCTCTTCCAGCGCGAACGGTTTTGCATCGCTGCGCAGCTTGATGAAGGCTTTTGCGGCTTCGCCGCGGTAATCGTCGGGAATACCGATCACGATCACTTCCTGCACGGCGGGATGGGTATAGATCGCCTGCTCGATCATCTGCGGGTAGACGTTGAAGCCGCCGGAGATGATCATGTCCTTCTTGCGGTCGACCAGGTAGAAATAGCCGTCGCCATCCATGTAGCCGATGTCGCCGGTCAGGAAGCGGTCGCCGACGAAGGCTTCCGCGGTTTCCTTCGGCCGGTTCCAGTAGCCTTTGGTGACGTTCGGTCCGCGGATGCGGATCTCGCCGACTTCGCCAACCGGCATCAGTTGCTTGGGATCGTCGAGAGACACCACGTCCATCTCGATTCCCGGCAGCATCAAACCGATCGAGCCGGGTTTGTCCGGGCCTTCCTTGGGATGGGCGGTGCCGGGCGAGCAGGTCTCGGTCATGCCCCAGCCGCTCTTCAGCTTCATGCCGACCCTCTGTTCGAGGATCCGCGCGACTTCGACCGGCAGCGGTGCGCCGCCCGAGCCGACGCTGACCAGCGAGGACAGATCGCGCTTGTCGAGATCGGGCAATGCGGCGATCGCGATCCACATCGTCGGCACGCCGGGGAACGCGGTGGCGCGCTTCGTCTCGATGTCGCGCATCACAGCCTCGACGTCGAAACGCTGGTGCAGCGAGATCAGATTGCCGCGCCGGATCGACGACAGCAGCACCACCGTCAGCGCATAGATATGGAACAGCGGCAGCACGCAGATCACGCGCTCGATCGCGTCGCGCTCGGCGCGCGACGGCGCACCCCAGACGTCATAGACCGACACCGCCGAGGTCAGGTTGCCGTGGCTGAGCATCGCGCCCTTGGGCAGGCCCGTGGTGCCGCCGGTATACTGCAGCAGCGCGACATCATCGGCGCTCATGACAGGCCATTGCGAAGGCCTCGACGCACCATCGGTGAATTGCTTGTAGGTGATGACGGCCGGATTGTTCGGCAACGCCGTCTGCGGCGTGCCGACCTTGCCCCAATCATCGTCCTCGCAAACGATCAGGCGATCGAGCAAGCCCTTGTCGAGGAATTTCAGCGCGGTCGGCAACAACGCCGACAAATTGCTGGTGACCAGCACGCGCGCGCCGGAGTCCGAGAGCTTGTGCGACAGGGCGATCTCGCCGTCGAGCGGGCTCAGGTGCACGATGCGAGCGCCGGCTTTCAGCGCACCGAAGAAATTGACCGGATGATCCGGCGAATTGCCGAGGAACAGCGCGACCGAACTGCCCTTGCCGTAGCCGGCGCGCAGGAAGGCCGCGGCTGCCGTCTCCACCAGGGATTCGAGCGCGGCGTAGCTGATCGGCCGGTCGCGGAATTCAACCGCGGGACGCGATCCGAACTCGGCGGCGGCTGCCGACAACAAATCAGGCAGCGTGCCGCGCGGAAGCGGATCGTCCCAGCGAACGCCTTGCGGATAGAACTGTTCGCCGGGATGGGTCATGCTCGCCCCACATCGTCATTCCGGGGCGCTCGCACCCAGCGAGCGAACCCGGAATCTCGAGGTCCCCTGATGTGCATTGCACATCTGAGGTTCGCGCTGCGCGCGCCCCGGAACGACACTGAGAGGACGTCCAGCCCCATCAAGCCGCTTTCGACTGTGCCAGCGACGCAAAGGTCTTGCCCTCCGCGGCGAGACGCTTGAGCAGCGGCGCCGGTTCGAGCGAGGGATCGTTGGTCTCCTTGGCGTAGTACGACAGGCGATCCGCGATGTGCTTGAGGCCGACCTGGTCGGCATAGAACATCGGGCCGCCGCGATAGATCGGCCAGCCATAGCCATAGAGCCAGATCACGTCGATATCGCTCGGACGCGCCGCGATGCCCTCCTCCAGGATCCGCGCGCCCTCGTTGATCATCGGGTACATCATGCGCTCGAGGATTTCGTCGTCGCTTACCACGCGGGTCTTGCGGCCGAGGCGCTGCAGGGTTTCGGTGATTAGCTTCTCGACCTCCGGATCCGGCATCGGCGAACGCGAGCCGCCTTCGTATTTGTAATAGCCCTTGCCGGTCTTCTGGCCGAAGCGGCCGGCTTCGCACAGCGCATCCGCGATTTCCGACTTGAGGCCGCGGTCCTTGCGCGAACGCCAGCCGATATCGAGGCCGGCGAGATCGCCCATCGCGAACGGGCCCATCGGCATGCCGAATTTCGTCACGACGGCATCGACCTGCTGCGGCAATGCGCCTTCGAACAACAGCTTTTCGGACTGCTTGCCGCGCTGCGCGAGCATGCGGTTGCCGACAAAACCGTCGCAGACGCCGACCACCGCCGGAACTTTCGCAATTTTGCGCGCGATCGAGACGGCCGTGGTCAAAGCATCCGGCGCGGTCTTGTCGGCGCGGACGATCTCGCACAGCTTCATCACGTTGGCCGGGGAGAAGAAGTGCATGCCGAGCACGTCCTGCGGACGGCTGGTGACCTTCGCGATCTCGTCGATGTTGAGATAGGAGGTGTTGGAGGCGAGCACGGCGCCCTTCTTGGCGTATTTGTCGAGCGCGGTGAACACTTCCTTCTTGATCGCCATGGTTTCGAACACGGCTTCGATCACAAGGTCAGCGTCCTTGACGTTCTCAAGGCCGACCACCCCGGTGATCAGGCCCATCCGCTTGGCCGGCGCGTCTGCCGGGATGCCACCGCGCGCGGCGGTCGCCTCGTAATTCTTCTGCATCACGCCCATGCCGCGCTTGAGCTGCTCTTCGCCGGTCTCGATCAGCGTCACCGGGATACCGGCATTGGCGAACGACATCGCAATGCCGCCGCCCATGGTGCCGGCGCCGATGATCGCGACGCGCTCGACATTGCGCGGTTTTGTGCCTTCGGGAACGCCGGCGACTTTTGCCGCCTCGCGTTCGCTGAAGAAGGCGTAGCGCTGCGCCTTCGACTGGTCTGATGACACCAGCTTGAGGAAACCTTCGCGCTCCTTCTTCAACCCTTCGTCGAACGGCAATTCGATCGCGGCGCGCACGGCATCCGCGGCGGCGAACGGCGCTTCCAGTCCGCGCGCCTTCTTGGTGAGGGCCGCGACCGCGTTGGTGAAGATCGAAATATCGGCTTTCGCCGCGGCGAGCTTCGAATCGTCGTCGCGCAGCTTGCGCAGCGGGCGCTTCTCCGCCAGCACCTTGCGGGCAAAGGCTTCGCCGCCCGAGGCCGGACCTTCGACGATTTCCTCGATCAGGCCGTTCTTGAGGGCTTCAGCGGCGCCGATCGGATCGCCGCTGACGATCATCTTGACCGCCATTTCCGGGCCGATCGCGCGCGGCAGGCGCTGCGTGCCGCCGGCGCCCGGCAACAGGCCGAGCTTCACTTCAGGCAGGCCGAGTTTTGCCTCTTTGGTCGCCACGCGGTAGTGGCATGCCAGCGCGACTTCGAGACCGCCACCAAGCGCGGTGCCGTGGATGGCGGCAATGATCGGCTTCGGCGAGTTCTCCATCGCGACCAGCACTTCATGCAGACCCGGAGGCTTCGGCGGCTTGCCGAATTCGGTGATGTCGGCGCCGGCGATGAAGGTGCGGCCGCCGCAGGTCAGCACGATCGCCTTTACCTCGGGATCAGCGATCGCAGCCTTCATGCAGTCGAAAATGCCGCCACGCACGGCGGCGCTGAGCGCGTTCACCGGAGGGCTGTTGACCGTGACGATGGCGATGGCGTCATGACGTTCGAGTGTTACGACTTCGTTCACGGGACTCTCCCTGAATGCCTGTTCTTGATTGCCGCTCGAACTTGCGTTGAGTGGCTACGGCGTTTTGTTGATTTCGCACTGCGAAATTCAATTCCACATCTTGACAGGGAGGGTTATTTTGAAGCACGTCCCTTGTCAACGAGCTCGGCACAGCAGCAGGCAATGAAACGTCCAGGGAAGAAAGCGGCGACTGATCGCAGCTTCGTCGTCGCGCTCTCCCGCGGACTTGATGTGTTGCGCGCATTCCAACCCAACGACGGGCTTCTTGGCAATCAAGAGATTGCTGCCCGTACTAAATTGCCGAAGCCAACCATTTCCCGGCTGACCTACACCTTGACCAAGCTGGGCTATCTTACACCCGTTCCGCGGTTCGAAAAGTATCAGCTCGCGCCATCAGCCATGGCCCTGGGGTATGCCGCGCTGGCCAATCTCGGCGTTCGGCATTTGTCCGAACCCTACCGTGAAGCGCTGATGCGCGAGACCGGCGGCGCGGTTGCGGTCGGCGGCCGCGACCGTCACAGCATGATCTATTTCGGCCAGAGCCGGACCGGCTTGCTTGGCGTGCAGCTCGACGTCGGTTCGCGGGTACCGATAGTGACCACCGCGATGGGACGTGCCTATATCTGGGCGCTGCCCGATGACGAGCGTGCCGCTTTGTTGCGCGAACTGCGCGACCATTACGGCAGCAGCCGCTGGCCGCGAATGCGCGACGGCATCGAACGCGCGGGCGAAATGGTGGCGCGTCAGGGATTCACGATCTCCGCCGGCGAATGGCAAGACGATGTGCACGCGGTAGGCGTCGCGTTGAAGCTCAGCGATGGAACCGGACCGTATGCCTTCAATTGTGGCGCGCCCGCTTTCCGTTTCACGGAAGATCGCTTGATCAACGACATTGGACCTCGCCTTGTGACGATGGTAAGGAACATCGAGGCGGCGCTGGGCGGCGCAGCCCCGCAATCCAAAAAAGAAGAGAACAAGAAGTTGAAAGCAGGAGGGAAAGTTGCACGTGTGGTCGAGGGGATCAGGTAGCCATCATCATGACCGGCGCAAGTTTTCGCGCGGTCATTCCCGCTCCATGAGTTACTCAGTGAGTCATTTGGGCGGGACGCGATGACGCAGGCACAGCTCGCGCAGGGAAATGCTCCCCTGCTTGCGGTTCGCGACGTCAGCGTCGTGTTCGGCGGCATCATCGCGTTGAATGGTGTGTCCTTTGACATGCACAAGGGCGCCATCCTCGGCCTGATCGGACCGAACGGCGCCGGCAAGACAACGCTCTTCAATTGCCTTTCCAGGCTTTATCAGCCGAGCACCGGCGACATCCTGATGGAAGGCGCCAGCATCCTGACGCGGCCAGCGCACAAGATCGCCGAGATCGGCATCGGCCGCACGTTCCAGAACGTCGCGCTGTTTCCCAACCTCTCGGTGATGGACAACGTTCGCGTCGGCTGCCACGCGCGCTCCTCCAGCGACATCATCTCGGATTCGCTCAAGCTCGCCTGGGTTCGCCGCGGCGAAGCCGAGATCAACAGGAAGGTTCATGAGATCCTCGATTATCTGGATCTCGGTGACGTCGCGCACACCGTGGTATCCGGCCTGCCCTTCGGCACCCAGAAGCGCGTCGAGCTGGCGCGGGCGCTGGCCGCCGATCCGAAAATCCTGCTGCTCGACGAGCCCGCCGGCGGTCTCAACCACGAGGAAGTTCACGTGCTCGGCGATCTGATCCGCCGCATTCGCGACGATCGCCATATGACCGTGCTGCTGGTCGAACATCACATGGGTCTTGTCATGTCGATCGCCGACCATGTCGTCGCACTCAACTTCGGCCGCAAGCTTGCCGAGGGAACCCCGGCCCAGGTCCAGGCCGACCCGGATGTCATCAAAGCCTATCTGGGGAGCAAGGACGACCAATGACCGCGATGCTCAACGTCAAGGATTTGCGGGCCTATTACGGCCAGGTCCAGGCGCTCCATGGCCTGTCCTTTGCCCTCAGCGAGGGCAGCCTGACCACCCTGCTCGGCGCCAACGGCGCCGGCAAGACCACCACGTTGCGGGCGATCTGCAACATGGTGCGCTCCACCGGCGCGATCGAATTCGAGGGCAAGTCGCTCTCCGGCCGCTCGACCGAAAACGTCGTCCGTCTCGGCATTGCGCATGTGCCACAGGGCCGCGGCACCTTCACCACCATGACGGTGGAAGAGAACCTGCAGCTCGGCGCCATCACGCGCAGCGACTCCAAGAACATCGTTTCCGACATCGAGCGCATGTACGCGCATTTCCCGGTGCTGAAGGAACGCCATACCCAGCAGGCCGGAACGCTGTCGGGCGGCGAACAGCAAATGCTCGCGGTCGCGCGTGCGCTGATGTTGCGGCCGCGGCTGATGCTGCTGGACGAGCCGTCATTCGGTCTCGCCCCCCTGATCGTGCGCGACCTGTTCAAGATCCTCGGCAAGATCAACCGTGAGGACAAGGTTACCATTCTGGTGGTGGAGCAGAACGCGCAACTGGCGCTGGAGCTCGCCGACCAGGCCTATGTGATCGAAACCGGAAAAATCGTGATGTCGGGGAACGCGAAGGAAATCGCGAGCAACGAAGACGTCCGCAAATCCTATCTGGGCTACTGAGGAGCACGGCCGTGGAACTACTTACCAACCAAGTCCTGGCCGGCATCGCCACAGGCGCGATCTATGCCTGTATGGCGCTCGCGGTGGTCATGATCTACCAGGCGATCGACCATCTGAATTTCGCCCAGGGCGAAATGGCGATGTTCTCGACCTTCATCTCCTGGCAGCTGATGCAGTGGGGCATACCGTACTGGTGGGCCTTCCTGGCCACGCTGATCATCTCCTTTGCCGGCGGCATCATGATAGAGCGGCTGCTCTTCAAGCCGCTCTCCAAGGCCCCGGTCCTGACCAACGTCGCCGGCTTCATCGCCCTGTTCGCCATCGTCAACTCGATCGCCGGCCTGATCTGGGATTTTACCATCAAGCAGTATCCGACGCCTTTCGGATCCTCGCCCTTCCTCGGCAGCCAGCTGATCTCGACCCACCAGGCCGGGATGATCGGTGTCACTCTCCTGATGCTGGTCGGGCTCTACCTCTTTTTCCAGTTCACCCGGATTGGCCTTGCGATGCGCGCTGCTGCGGCGTTGCCGGAATCGGCGCGGCTGGTCGGCGTCAACACCTCCTGGATGATCGCGCTGGGCTGGGGCATGGCCTCCGCAATCGGCGCCGTCGCCGGCATCCTGATCGCCCCGGTCGTGTTCCTCGAACCGAACATGATGGGCGGCGTCCTGGTCTACGGTTTCGCCGCCGCCGTGCTCGGCGGGCTTTCCTCGCCGCTTGGCGCCGTCATCGGCGGCTTCCTGGTCGGCGTCTTCGAGAACCTCGCCGGCACCTACATCCCCGGCGTGGGTAATGAACTGAAACTGCCGATCGCGCTTGCGCTGATCATCACCGTCCTGGTCTTCAAACCTGCCGGTCTCTTCGGCCGAGCCATCGTCAAGCGAGTCTGATCATGAGCGCAGCTGCAGAAGACGCCGTTACAGAAGCCCCGGCCGTCGAGGCCGTTCCGAAGCGCGCCATGACGCTGAGCACCGGCACCTCGCTGGTGATCCTGGCGGCGCTGCTCGTCACACCGATGTTCGTGAAGAACTTCGTCGTCTTCCAGATGACGATGGTCATGATCTACGGGATCGCGGTGCTGGCGCTCAACATCCTGACCGGCGGAAGCGGGCAGTTTTCGCTCGGCCAAAGCGCGTTCTACGCGCTCGGCGCCTATACGTCGGCGGTCCTGATGGAAGTCGCCAACATGAACTACGCGCTGACGCTGCCGATTGCGGGGCTTGTGGCGTTCGGCGCCGGCTATTTGTTCGGCAAGCCCGCCTTGCGGCTTTCCGGCATCTACCTTGCCCTTGCCACCTTCGCGCTGGCGGTCGCCATGCCGCAGCTCCTGAAGCTGCATTTCCTCGAGCACTGGACCGGCGGCGTGCAGGGCCTCACCGTCATGAAACCCGATGCGCCGTTCGGCCTGCCGATCGGACAGGACAAGTGGCTCTATTACTTCACACTGGCGATCTCGCTGGCGATCTATATCGGGTCGATCAACCTGCTGCGCTCGCGCTCGGGCCGCGCCTTCATGTCGATCCGCGACAATGAGATCGCGGCCTCGGCCATGGGCGTCGACGTCGCGCAGTACAAGACGCTCGCCTTCGGCGTGTCAGCGGGCATCACCGGCATCGCCGGCGGGCTCAGCGCCATCGTCGTGGCGTTCGTGGCGCCTGACAGCTACACGATCAACCTGGCCATCGCGCTGTTCCTCGGCATGGTGGTCGGCGGCGTGGGCTGGCTGCCCGGCTCGTTCGTCGGCGCCGCCTTCATCATCTTCGTGCCCAACATCGCCGAGAGCATCTCCAAGGGCCTCTCCGGCGCCGTGTTCGGCGTGCTGCTGTTCCTTGTCATCTTCCTGGTGCCGCACGGCGCAAGGCAGGTCGCAATGGTCGCCCAGCATTTGCTCGGCAAACTGACGAAGAAGAACTAACCTCAAACTCGAATCCGGAAACCTGAAATAATGATGCTTTCGACAACAAGAAGCGCCGCGTTCGCGACGGCGCTCATCGGCTCTATTGCCGTCAGCGGCAGTGCCCTCGCCCAGAAGAAGTACGACACCGGCGCGTCCGATACCGAAATCAAGATCGGCAACATCATGCCCTATAGCGGACCGGCGTCCGCCTACGGCGTGATCGGCAAGACCGAAGAGGCATACTTCAAGAAGATCAACGCGGAAGGCGGCATCAATGGCCGCAAGATCACTTTCGTCACCTACGACGACAGCTACAGCCCGCCGAAGGCCGTCGAGCAGGCCCGCAAGCTGGTCGAGAGCGACGAAGTGCTTGTGGTGTTCAATCCGCTCGGCACGCCGTCCAATTCCGCGATCCAGAAGTATCTCAACTCGAAGAAGGTACCGCAGCTGTTCGTCGCGACCGGCGCCACCAAATGGAACGAGCCGAAGGACTTCCCCTGGACGATCGGCTGGCAGCCCAGCTACCAGAGCGAAGCGCGGATCTATGCCAAGTTCCTGATGAAGGAAAAGCCGGATGGCAAGATCGCAGTGTTTTATCAGAACGACGACTTCGGCAAGGATTACCTCAAGGGCCTGAAGGACGGCCTCGGCGCCAAGGCGTCGATGATCGTCGCCGAGGAAAGCTATGAGACCTCGGAGCCGTCAATCGACTCCCACATCGTCAAGCTTAAAGCCACCGGCGCCGACGTCTTCATCAGCATCACGACGCCGAAGTTCGCCGCCCAGGCCATCAAGAAGATCGCCGAAGTCGAATGGAGGCCGCTGCACATCGTCTCCAACGTCTCGGCCTCGGTCGGCAGCGTGATCAAGCCGGCGGGCTTCGAGAATGCGCAAGGCATTCTCTCGGCCAACTACGCCAAGGACGGCGCGGACGCGCAATGGGACAATGATCCCGGCATGAAGAAGTTCTACGAATTCCTCGCCAAGTATTATCCCGAAGCCAACAAGCTCGACGGCTCCGTGGTCTATGGCTACGGCGCGGCGCAAACCATGGTGAAGGTGCTGGAGATGTGCGGTGACGACCTCACCCGCGCCAACGTGATGAAGCAGGCTGCCAGCCTGAAGGACTTTGCGCCCGACACCCTGCTGCCCGGCGTCAAAATCAACACGTCAGCCAAGGACTTCGCCCCGATCGAACAGCTTCAGATGCAGCGGTTCAAGGGCGAGAAATGGGAGCTGTTCGGCGACATCATCAGCGGCGAACTCAGTAATTAATATTCCGCGTCACGGGCAGTCCGCCCGGGACTTGAGACTAAAATATCGCCCCCCGCGACACCGTCGCGGGGGGCTTTTTGTTGCCCGGCGCGACCGAAAGGTATTGAATGATGGCAGGAGCCGGAAAGTGCTCCAACTTCAAGAAGAAACGACACATTCATCGTGGTCTCCAGGGAGAGAAAAACATGCCTGCTATCAACTTGCGATTGGGGGCCTTTTCGGCCGCTCTCGCATTGCTCGCCGCCACCAGCAGCGGGGCGCTTGCCCAAAAGAAATACGACACCGGCGCATCCGATACCGAAATCAAGATCGGCAACATCATGCCCTACAGTGGACCCGCATCCGCCTACGGCGTGATCGGCAAGACCGAAGAGGCCTACTTCAAGAAGATCAATGCGGAAGGCGGCATCAATGGCCGCAAGATCAACTTCGTCTCCTACGACGACGCCTACAGCCCGCCGAAGACAGTCGAGCAGGTGCGCAAGCTGGTAGAGAGCGACGAAGTCTTGCTCGTCTTCAATCCGCTCGGCACGCCGCCGAACTCGGCGATTCAGAAATACATGAACCAGAAGAAGGTGCCGCAACTGTTCGTCGCCACCGGCGCGACCAAATGGAACGACCCCAAGGAATTTCCCTGGACCATTGGCTGGCAACCGAACTACCAGAGCGAAACCATCATCTACGCAAAGTACATTCTGAAGCACAAGCCGGACGCCAAGATCGGCGTGCTGTACCAGAACGACGATTACGGCAAGGATTACCTGAAGGGCCTGAAGGACGGACTTGGCGCCAAGGCGGCGTCGATGATTGTCATGGAGGAGAGCTTCGAAGTTTCGCAGCCGACCATCGACTCCCACATCGTCAAGCTCAAGGCGAGCGGCGCTGATGTGTTCATCAACATCACGACGCCGAAATTCGCGGCGCAGGCGATCAAGAAGAACATGGAGATCGGCTGGAAGCCGCTGCACTTCCTCAACAACGTGTCGGCCTCGATCGGCAGCGTCATCAAGCCTGCCGGCTTCGAAAACGCGCAGGACATCATTTCGTCGAATTACCTGAAGGATCCGACCGACAAGCAATGGAAGGACGATGCGGGGATGAAGGCCTGGAACGAGTTCCTGGACAAATACTACCCCGAAGCCAACCGCGCCGACGCGTCAGTCATGTACGCCTACACCGTGGCCCAGGGCCTCGTGCACGTGCTGAAAGCCTGCGGTGACAACCTGACGCGCGAAAACATCATGAAGCAGGCCGCGAGCATCAAGGACCTCGAGCTTGGCGGCTTGCTGCCCGGCGTCAAGGTCAATACCTCGGCGACCGACTTCGCCCCGATCTCGCAGTTGCAGCTCATGAAGTTCAAGGGCGAGGGCTGGGAACTGTTCGGCGAAATTCTCACCGGCGACGTCGGCGGCTAATCCGCGATCGGTTCTCTAGCGCCTGACTACTAAAGGAGCAGCCCCTGCGGCATCGCCGCAGGGGCTTTTTCTTGATGCTTTCCGCTAAATCGTATTCAATCCCTCCACGTCATGCGCGAACTGCAATCAACAACAGAGCGTGACGCTTGCACAAAAAGACAATCTCAAAAGGGGAGACTCGGAAATGCCTATTGCTACCAGCAGACTCGCCATTGCCTCGGCCGCGCTCATTGCGTTCGCAGCCACGAGCAACGGCGCGCTCGCTCAAAAAAAATACGACAGCGGTGCCACCGATACTGAAATCAAGATCGGCAACATCATGCCCTATAGCGGCCCTGCATCCGCCTATGGCGTGATCGGCAAGACCGAAGAGGCCTACTTCAAGAAGATCAACGCCGAAGGCGGCATCAACGGCCGCAAGATCACCTTCATCAGCTATGACGATACCTACTCACCGCCGAAGACCGTCGAGCAGGCCCGCAAGCTGGTCGAGAGCGACGAAGTGCTGCTGGTATTCAATCCGCTCGGTACTCCGCCGAATTCGGCGATCCAGAAATATCTGAACAGCAAGAAGGTGCCGCAGCTGTTCGTCGCCACCGGCGCCACCAAGTGGAACGATCCGAAGAACTTCCCCTGGACCATGGGATGGCAGCCCAACTATCAGAGCGAAACGCAGATCTACGCGAAATACATCCTGAAGGAGAAGCCGAACGCCAAGATCGCCGTGCTGTATCAGAACGACGACTACGGCAAGGACTATCTGAAGGGATTCAAGGACGGGCTCGGCGCCAAGGCCGCATCGATGATCGTCATCGAGGAGAGCTATGAAGTCTCCGAACCGACGATCGATTCCCACATCGTCAAGATGAAGTCGACCGGCGCCGACGTGTTCATCAACATCACCACGCCGAAATTCGCGGCGCAGGCGATCAAGAAGAACGCCGAAATCGGCTGGAAGCCGCTGCACTTCCTCAACAACGTCTCGGCCTCGATCGGCAGCGTCATCAAGCCGGCCGGCATGGAAAACGCGCAGGACATTATCTCGTCGCAATACCTGAAGGATCCGACGGATGCGCAGTGGAAGGACGATCCCGGCATGAAGGCCTGGAACGCGTTCCTGGACAAGTATTATCCGGAGGCCAACCGCGCCGATGCGTCGGTGATCTTCGGCTATACCGTCGCCCAGGGTCTTGTGCATGTGTTGAAGGCTTGCGGCGACGATCTCACGCGCGAGAACGTCATGAAGCAGGCGGCCAACATCAAGAACCTCGAACTCGAAGGCTTGCTGCCGGGCATCAAGGTCAACACCTCGCCCACCGACTTTGCGCCGATCTCGCAGGTGCAACTGATCAAGTTCAAGGGCGAGACCTGGGAACGCTTCGGCGAAATCCTCTCCGGTGACGTCGGCGGCTAGAGCCTTTCCCGTTCCGATTAAAATCGGAACGGGACTCTAGATTCTTGATTTGACGCGTTTTCTTGACGCGAACCGGTGGCCACTTCGCTGGAAAACGCTCTAGTTATTCCAAATGCCGATCGGCCCATTGCGGCCTCAAGCGCCCCCGCGGCCCGCCCGCGGGGGTTTTCTTTTGCGGCGATTGGATGGATAACCGGTCTTCCATTCGCGATCTCTGGCTTGCCGTGAACCGATGACCGACCGACGTCCCCTCCTGCGTGCGATCTTCGATGCGGCCGTCGCAGCCGCCCATCCCGATGTGGTGCTGTCGGCGCATTTGCCTCCCGCACCCAGGGGCCGCGTGATTTGCCTCGCCGCCGGCAAGGGCGCCGCTGCCATGGCCGCGTCCGCCGAGCGATACTATCTCGATACGCTCGCGCTCGACCCGGAGCGCCTCACCGGCATTGCCACCACGCGGCACGGCCACGGCGTGCCGACGCGGCGGATCAGGGTCGTCGAAGCCGGCCATCCCGTGCCCGACGAAGCCGGGCTGAAAGCGGCCGACGACACGCTGCGTCTCGCGGCCGAGGCAACCGCCGACGACCTGTTGCTGGTGCTGCTGTCGGGCGGCGGCTCGGCGAACTGGATCGCCCCGGTCGAGGGCGTTTCATTCGCGCAGAAGCAGCAGGTGAACCGCGCGCTGCTGCGTTCCGGCGCGCCGATCGGCGAGATGAATATCGTCCGCAAGCATTTGTCGCGCATCAAGGGCGGCCGGCTGGCCCGCGCAGGCCACCGCGCCGCCGAAATCGTCACGCTGGCGATCTCCGACGTGCCGCACGACGATCCGTCCGCGATCGCGTCCGGGCCGACGGTGCCGGATCCGACCACGCTGGCGGACGCCCGCGCGCTGGTCGCGAAGTACAATCTCGCCGTCGACGATGCGGTTCGGCGTGCGCTGGACGACCCGAAAAACGAGAGCTGCAAGCCCGGCGATCCCGCGTTCACGCGCGCGCGGTTCGAACTGGTCGCGCGGCCGAAGGCCTCGCTCGATGCGGCGATCAGGATCGCACAGGATGCGGGCTACGCCATCATCGGTCTCGGCGCCGACCTCGAAGGCGAGGCACGCGAGGTCGCTGCCGCTCACGTCCAACTGGCGCTGAAAGCGCGCAGCGAAGGCAAGCGCACCGCGATCCTGTCGGGCGGCGAACTCACGGTGACCGTGCGCGGCAATGGCCGCGGCGGCCCCAACCAGGAATATGCGCTGGCGCTGGCGGACCTCTTGAAAGAGATACCGGACATTTGCGCGCTGGCCGGCGATACCGACGGCGCCGATGGCGGCGCCGGCAGCGCGAGCGATCCCGCCGGGGCCGTGATCGACCAGACCACATTTGCGAAGATGAAATCGCTTGGTCTCGATCCCAGGGCCTATCTGGACAACAACGACGCCACCGCCTTCTTTGTGGCAACGGGCGATCTGCTGCTGACCGGTCCGACGCTCACCAATGTCAACGACGTCAGGGTGATCCTGGTCGATTGAATTTGGGCCGTGGTCCTTCGATTTGATATCCGCCCAGGCCGATGGCATTAACGTTTTGTTGAGGACGTTCGCGGGAATGCACGAACAATTGCCGCCTCTCAAAGCTGCAATTCACCAGCCTCGTCCTTAATAGGACCCTCCTTATTGCCGGGGTGCCGCAAATCGCGGCAGGGGAACACGGGAAATGGTGCATTCTTTTGCGGGACCTATCCGTCCCGAGCCCGCTCACTTGAGTGCGCGGCTCGAGGAGGCGATCAATCATCTGTCGCTTGGAATTGTCGTCTTCGATGAGAAGCGGAAAGTCGTCTTCTGCAATAGACGTTACGCGGAGATGTACGGGCTTTCGCCGGAACAGGTGAAGCCGGGCACGCCGACCAGCGAACTGATCCGGCACCGGCTGAAGCTCGGCCTGAAGGTGGCGGTGGCGCCGGATGATTACGTTCGCGCCCGCGTCGGACAGAACATCGCGCTCGACACCACGTTTCAGGAGTTCACCGACGGGCGGATCATCGCCTACACGGTCTACCCGATGCCCGGCGGCGGCGGGATGTCGACCCACGAGGACATCACCGAGCGCGAAGAACTCCATGCCCGCCTGAAGACCCAGTACGAGCTGGGAAAGGAGCAGGAAGAGGCGCTGCGGATACGAAACTTCCAGTTCGACACCGCGATCAACAACATGTCGCAGGGGCTGTGCTTCTTCGATGCCGACCACCGCCTGATCGTGTGCAACGACCGCTTCGTCGAGATGTACGACATCCCGTTCGGCCGCGTCGGACCCGGCACGCCGCTGACGGACATCGTCGACCTTCGCTTTGAAGCCGGCAGCTTCCCCGCGATGACCCGGGATGAATATCTCCATTGGCGTACCAATGTGGCGGTTTCCAACGTCGCCAAAGACAGCATCGTCGAACTGCAGAACGGACGCACCTTCAAGATCCGCCATCGGCCGATGCCCGGCGGCGGCTGGGTCGCCACGCACGAGGACATCACCGAGCAGCGGCAATCCGAGGTCAAGATCGAATACATGGCCCACCATGATTCGCTCACCGAACTCGCCAACCGGGTGCTGCTCAACGAACGGCTCGAACACGCCATGGGCCGCGAGGAAACGGTCGCGGTTCATCACCTCGATCTTGATCAGTTCAAGGCCGTGAACGACACGTTTGGCCATCACGCCGGCGACAAGCTTCTGAAGATCGTCGCCGAGCGCCTGTGCGGGCTGGTTCGCGACACCGACACCATTGCGCGAATGGGTGGCGATGAGTTCGTCATCGTGCAGGCCCCGATCGCGGACCCGGCCGACGCAACGTCGCTGGCGCAGCGCGTCATCGGCCTTTTGAGCGAACCCTACGACCTTGATGGTCACCAGGCCGTGATCGGCGCCAGCATCGGCATCTCGGTCGGACCCGGCGACGGCAACAGCCCCGACAAGCTGTTGCGGAGTGCAGACCTCGCGCTGTACCGCGCCAAGGGCGACGGGCGCGGCACGTTTCGCTTCTTTGAGCCGGTGATGGATCTGCAGATGCAGACGCGCCGCGTCATGGAGCAGGATTTGCGCAAGGCGCTGCCGGCGGGCGAGTTCGAACTGCACTATCAGCCCGTCGTCAATCTGGCGAGCAACGAGATCAGCGGATTTGAGGCCCTGATCCGCTGGAATCATCCGACCAAGGGCATGATTTCTCCGGCCGCGTTCATTCCGCTGGCCGAAGAGATCGGCTTCATCGTCCCGATGGGCGAATGGGTGATCCGCCAGGCCTGCACCACCGCGGCGCAATGGCCCGGCAACCTCGACATCGCCGTCAACATTTCGGCGGTGCAGTTTCGCAACCCCGGCCTGATGCAGGTGATAACAGGCGCGCTTACCGCCTCGGGACTGGACCCGGCCCGGCTGGAGATCGAAATCACCGAGACCGTGCTGCTGCACAACAAGGAAGCGACACTCGCGGTGCTGCATCAGTTGCGGGAACTCGGCATCCGGATCGCGATGGACGATTTCGGCACCGGCTATTCCTCGCTGACCTATTTGCAGAGTTTTCCGTTCGACAAGATCAAGATCGACCGCTCCTTCGTCAAGGACATCACCGAGAATTCGGGCTCGCTCAACATCGTGCGGGCGGTCGCAGCACTCGCCAATGGCATGGGCATGACGGCCACCGCCGAAGGCGTGGAGACCAAGGAACAGCTCGACAGCATCGCGTCCGAAGGATGCACGGAGATGCAGGGCTTCCTGTTCAGCAAGCCGCTTCCCGCCCGTGAGATCGAGCGGCTGTTCCTGAACGGGAATGGGGCGAAGGCAATCGCTGGACGTATCGTCGCGGCTTGATTAATTGTTGTTTGTCATTCCGGGGCATCGCGCAGCGATGAACCTCAGATGTGCAATTGCACATCGGGGAATCTCGAGATTCCGGGTTCATCGCTGCGCGACGCCCCGGAATGACAGCGTAGCTAAAACTCCGCTGCGATCTTCGACAGCATATCGAGCAGCGCGACGCGATTGGCCGGCCCCAGCACTTCGTTGAGGCGGGCTTCATGCTTGGTGGCGACGAGCTTCTTGGCGCGCGCCAGCACCGCGCGGCCCTTGTCGGTCAGCATCAGGATGTGGGAACGGCGGTCGTTGGTCGAACGCATCCGCGTGCAGAGATCGCGGCTTTCCAGCGCGTCGAGCATCGCCACGAAATTCGGCCGGAGGATGCCGAGCGTATTGGCGATCTCGGTCTGGTTGCGGCCGGGATTCTTGTCGAGCAGCAGCAGCACCGAGAATTGCGCCGGCGTCAGCTGCAGCGGCGCGACGCAGCGCAGGAAGTCCTCGAACACCCTCAGCTGCGCGCGCTTCAGCGAATAGCCGAGCAGGTCGGACAATTCGCCCATTTGCAGGGCGGCATTCTCCGCAGCGCCGTCGACCGCTTCCTTGCCGTGGGCGCGGGAAGGCTTGACGGCGTCAGTGGCCGCCTTGGAAACTGTCATCGCAGGGGGCTCGCAATCCCGATAAAAAGGTCCGCCTGTGGTCCGGGCCTTGAGGTTATGTTTGATAATTGTTATAGACTATATCAAATGTCGGCTTCTTTCAACTGCCGATATCGGACCGCCGGCTAGCCCTTAAGGGTCGAGACCGGCGCGACGCGTGAGGGGGAGCGCCAGTCTTGAACACGACGATCATGCTGTTCCTGCTGCAGGACGGCATCACCAATGGCGCGATCTATGCGTTGCTCGGGCTTGCGCTGGTGCTGGTGTTTGCCGTCACGCGCGTGATCCTGATCCCGCAGGGCGAATTCGTTACCTTCGGCGCGCTGAGCTACGCCATGCTGGCGACCGGCCAGGTGCCGGGCACGGCGCGGCTGGCGGTCGCGATGGGCGTCGTCGCCTTCGGCCTCGATCTGTATGCGGCACGGCGCTCGCTCCGCTTCAAGCTGGTGGTGCGCTCGGTGCTGCTCAACATCGTGCTGCCGGTGGCGATCCTGGCGCTGACCTACGCCCTGGCCGGTCCCAAAACACCGATTGCTATCAATATCGCGTTGTCGCTGCTGATCGTCGCGGCGATCGGGCTGTTTCTTTATCGCATCGCCTTTCAGCCGCTCGCGCACACCTCGGTGCTGGTGCTGCTGATCGCTTCGGTCGGCTGCCACCTCGCGCTGCAGGGCCTTGGCCTCGTGTTCTTCGGCGCCGAAGGCCTGCGCGGACCTGCGCTGTCGAATGCGGCGTTCACGGTGGGACCGCTGCGCTTCACCGGCCAGAGCATCGCCGTCTACGGCCTGACCGTCGCCTTCATCATCGCGCTGTGGCTGTTCTTCGGCTTCACGCTGATGGGCAAGGCGCTGCGCGCCACCGCCGTCAATCGCCTCGGCGCCCGCCTCGTCGGCATCAGGACCACGCTGTCGGGACAGATCGCCTTCCTGCTCGCCTCCGTGATCGGCGCGATTTCGGGAATCCTGATCGTGCCGATCACGACGCTCTATTACGACACCGGCTTCCTGATTGGCCTGAAGGGCTTCATCGCCGCCATCATCGGCGGGCTGGTGAGCTATCCGCTGACGGCGGTCGCCGCCCTGGTGGTCGGCAGCGTCGAGGCCTTCTCCTCGTTCTACGCCAGTAACTTCAAGGAGGTCATCGTCTTCACGCTGATCCTTCCCGTGCTGGTGCTGCGTTCGCTCGCAGCCCCCGCGGTCGAGGAAGAGAAGGACTGACGGCGATGACGCAACGGCTTCCCCTCATCACCTTCGCGATCGTCATGGCGGTGATCCCGTTCATCCCGGGCATACCGCCGTTCTGGATCGTGCTGCTCGACAATATCGGCCTTGCCGCACTGGTTGCGATGGGGCTCGTGCTGCTGACCGGCGTCGGCGGCCTCACCTCGTTCGGCCAAGCGGCGTTTTGCGGCTTCGGCGCCTACACCACCGCGGTGCTGACCACCGCCTACGGCGTGTCGCCATGGCTGACGCTGCCGCTCTCGCTGCTCGTCAGCGGCATCGCTGCGGTCCTGCTCGGCATCGTCACGGTGCGGCTGTCCGGCCATTATCTGCCGCTGGGCACCATCGCCTGGGGCATCGGGCTGTTTTATCTGTTCAGCAAGCTCGAATTCCTCGGCCGCAATGACGGCATTTCCGGCATTCCGCCGCTGAGCATCGGCGGCTTCCGGATGCTCGATCCCGGCACGATCTATTTCGCCATCTGGATCGCCGTGCTGCTCTCGGCGTTGCTGACCATGAACCTGCTGGATTCCCGCACCGGCCGCGCCATCCGCGCGCTGCGCCGCGGGCATATCGCCGGCGAAGCGTTCGGCGTACAGACGCCGCGCGCCAAGCTGCTGGTGTTCATCTACGCGGCGGTGCTGGCCGGGCTTTCCGGCTGGCTCTATGCGCACTTCCAGCGCGCCGCCAACCCGACGCCGTTCGGCGCACAGGCCGGCATCGAATATCTGTTCATCGCCGTCGTCGGTGGCGCCGGCTATGTCTGGGGCGCTGTGCTCGGCGCCGGCATCGTGGTGATCCTCAAGGAGATCCTGCAGAG
This sequence comes from Bradyrhizobium sp. AUGA SZCCT0182, assembly GCF_018130185.1. Lineage (NCBI taxonomy): Bacteria > Pseudomonadati > Pseudomonadota > Alphaproteobacteria > Hyphomicrobiales > Nitrobacteraceae > Bradyrhizobium > Bradyrhizobium sp. AUGA SZCCT0182. Next base: position 80,696 of record NZ_JAFCLY010000022.1, read on the forward strand.
CTACCTGCCGTATATTTTCGGCGGCCAGAGCCAGCTTGAGACCATCGTGTTCGGCATCCTGCTGGTCGTGCTGCTGCAGCTGGCGCCCACCGGGGTGTGGCCCTGGTTGATGTCGAGGTTGCCATTCAAGCCGGCCCGCAAGATCCCTGACACCTCGCTCGAGCTGCCTGCGCGGGTGCGGGCGCCGTCGACACCTTCGGTGCTGCTGCATATCGACAAGGCGCGCAAGCAATTCGGCGGCGTCATCGCCGTCAACGACGTCAGCTTCGACGTCGGGGCGCGTGAGATCGTTGCCCTGATCGGCCCCAACGGCGCCGGCAAGAGCACGACCTTCAACCTGATCACGGGGGTTTTGACGTCGACCGGCGGCGCGATCTCGGTGCTCGGCACCAAAGTCGACAACGCGCCGCCGCAGGAAGTCGTCAAGCTCGGCGTCAGCAGAACCTTCCAGCACGTCAAGCTGGTGCCCGACATGACCGTGCTCGAGAACGTCGCGATCGGCGCGCATCTGCGCGGCCATGCCGGCGCGATCTCCAGCATGTTCCGGCTCGACCGATCAGATGAAGCCCGATTACTGGCGGAAGCCGCGCGCCAGATCGAGCGCGTCGGCCTCGGCGACCAGATCGACCAGCTGGCGGGAAGCCTGTCGCTCGGCCAGCAGCGCATCGTCGAAATCGCGCGCGCGCTGTGCGTCGATCCGCTGCTGCTGCTGCTCGATGAGCCCGCCGCGGGCCTCCGCCACATGGAGAAGCAGCGGCTCGCCGCATTGCTGCGCCAGTTGCGTGACGGCGGCATGTCGGTGCTTCTGGTCGAGCACGACATGGGTTTTGTGATGGATCTGGCCGACCGGATCGTGGTGCTCGACTTCGGCACCAAGATCGCCGAGGGCACGCCGGCTGATATCAAGACCAACCCCGACGTGATCAAGGCCTATCTCGGAGCCACCACATGAGCGCGCTGTTGAAGGTGAGCGATGCGCATGTCGCCTATGGCAAGGTCGAGGCGGTGCGCTCGGTATCGCTCGAAGTCGCCGACAACGAGATCGTCACCATCATCGGCGCCAACGGCGCCGGCAAGACGACGCTGCTGAACGCCATCATGGGCATCCTGCCGCTCACGGGATCGGCGGCTTTCGCCGGCGCGGACATGGCTTCCCTCGACATCGAAGACCGCGTCGCTGTTGGACTGAGCCTCGTGCCCGAGCACCGCGAATTGTTCGGCACGATGAACGTCGAGGACAATCTGCAACTCGGCGCGTTCCGGATTCCGAAGGCGATTGCGGCGAGATCGTTCGAGCGGGTCTACACGCTGTTTCCGCGGCTGAAGGAGCGGCGCAAGCAACTGGCCGGCACGCTCTCCGGCGGCGAGCAGCAGATGCTGGCGATGGGCCGCGCGTTGATGGGCGCCCCAAAACTGTTGATGCTGGACGAGCCAAGCCTCGGCCTCGCACCGATCATCGTCGCCGACATCTTCCGCACCATCGGCGAACTCCGCGCCGCCGGCGTCTCGGTGCTGCTGGTCGAGCAGAATGCGCAAGCAGCATTGAAGATCGCCGACCGCGCCTATGTGATGGAGCTCGGCGAATTCGTCCTGAGCGGCCCGGCCAGCGACATTGCCACCAACGCGCGCGTCGCCGCAAGCTATCTCGGCTTCACGCACGAGGGCGAGAGCGCGATTTAGCGGTAGGGTGGGCAAAGGCGCTCTTGCGCCGTGCCCACCATCTTCGCCACTCAACTCCGTTGGTGGGCACGCTTCGCTTTGCCCACCCTACGAAGTCCCTCACTTCGCCGGAACGTACTTTCCGTTGTTCACGGTCAGGATGATGCGGGAGCGGTCGTCGAGGCCGTAGCGGTCTTTTTCGGTGAAGTTGTAGACGCCCTGGCTGGCGGCGATGTCGCGTTCGGTCAGCAGGGCCTGACGGATGCCTTCACGGAATTCCGGCGTGCCGGGCTTGCCAGCCTTCAGGGCCGGCGGAATGACGCGCTTGAGAACTTCAAAGGCGTCGTAGGAATGGCCGGCGAACTGGCTGCGGCTGTTGGCGCCGTACTTGGCTTCATAGGCGGTGTTGAGCGCGAGGCCGGGCTTCTTGGTCAGTGCTGAGTCCGGCTGGGTTTCCGGCGACATCACCGGACCGGAAGACATGATCACGCCTTCCGCCGCCGCACCCGCAATACGGATGAAGTCCATGCTGGCGGCGCCGTGGGTCTGATAGATCAGGCCCTTGTAGCCACGCTCACGCAGCGCGGCCTGCGGCAAGGCCGCGGCGGTGCCGGAGCCGCCGACGAGGACCGCGTCGGGATTGGCGGCGAGCAGCTTCAGCACCTGGCCGGTGACCGACGTATCGGTACGGGCATAACGCTCTTCAGTCGCCATGGCTATGCCCATCGGAACGGCCTGGGCCTTGAAATCATTGAACCAGAGGTCGCCGTAGGAATCCGAGTAACCGATGTAACCGACGGTCTTGATGCCGTGGGCCTTCATGTGCTCGTACAGCACCTTGCCCATGATCGGGATCGGCTGCGGCATCGCGACCGACCATTTCATGCGCGCCTCGTTGATCGGCAGCGGCGCCAGCGCGAAATGCGGAATGCCGGCTTCGTTGGCGACGGTGGAGACGGCAATCGTCGGCGGCGTGGTCGACGAACCCATGATGATGTCGGCCTTGGATTCGGTGACGAAGCGCCGCGCGTTGGTGGTGGCGGCGGTCGGATCGCCGCCGTCGTCGAGCACGATCAGTTTCAGCGGCACGCCGCCGATTTCCTTCGGCACGAATTCCAGCGCATTGCGCTCGGGAATGCCAAGGGCCGCGGCCGGGCCGGTGGTGACGATGGTGATGCCGATGACGATTTCATTGGCTTGCGCCAACGCGGGCACGGCCGGCAGCGCCAGCGACGCCGCAATCACGGCAGCGGACAGATAAAACTTCTTCATTCATTCCTCCCTTGGATATTGTTTTAATTTTAGATCAAAAATTGGTCGCCAATTCAGCCCCTTCTTTAGGTCATGCAACGCGCCAAGTCAGCTAACAAGTCAGCCATCTATGCCTCAACCACGCATGAACCGCTCGATGATTTCCGGCGGCATCGGAGCCGATTTCAGCCGCGCGGGATCGTCCGGATGCTTGCCGACCAGCACGCGGGTCTCGAACGCCTCGATCGCCAGCGCTTCACCCTTGAACACGTTGTGGACCACCTCGAAGCTGGAGCGCTTGAAGCTCTCGATCCGGCTTTCGATTCTGATCCAGTCGCCATGGGTCGAGGGGATGTGGAATTTCGCCCGCGTATCGACCATGGGAATGCCGACGAGGCCGTATTTGTGGATGATGTCCTGTTTCGAAAAGCCGGCCGCTTCGAACATGATCGAGGTCGAATCGTCGAACATCGCGAAGTAGCGCGGGTAGTAGACGATGTTGGCGGGGTCGCAATCGCCCCACTGGATCTGCACGTCGCGCCGGTTAACGAACATTGGATATCCCTAGAGCCTCATGACGTTGAATTGTACAGGTCCAGCAATTGACACCGGGGTTAGCGGATAGAGCCCCTCACCCCGACCCTCTCCCCGCAAGTGCGGGGCGAGGGAGAAGTAAACGGACCATACTTAGCGCGGGGCCATGCGGAGCGCGGCATCGAGCCGCACCACTTCGCCGTTGAGATATGGATTGTCGATCATATGCAGCGCCAGCGAAGCAAACTCGTCGGCCTGCCCGAGCCGGCGCGGGAACGGGATCGAGGCGGCGAGCGAGTCCTGCGCCTCCTGCGGCAAATTGGCCAGCAGCGGCGTGAGGAACAGGCCGGGCGCGATGGTCAGCACGCGAATGCCGAACTGCGCCAGCTCGCGCGCGATCGGCAGCGTCATCGCGACAATGCCGCCCTTGGAAGCCGAGTAGGCTGATTGCCCGATCTGGCCGTCATAGGCCGCGACCGAGGCGGTCGAGATCACGACGCCGCGTTCGCCTGACTCAAGCGGCTCCAGCTTCGACATGCCTGCTGTCGCGAGCCGCAGCATGTTGAACGAGCCGATCAGATTGACCTTGATCACGCGGTCGAAATCGGTGAGCGCCATCGGGCCTTCCTTGCCGATCACGCGCTTGGCGACGCCGATGCCGGCGCAATTGACCAGCACGCGAGCCGGGCCATGTGCCTTCGCGGCGGCGGCGACCGCCGCTTCTGCCGAGGCGGCGTCCGAGACGTCGCAGACAACGGCGACGCCGCCGATTTCGGCGGCGACGGTTTCAGCGAGCTTGGCGTTGAGGTCGCAAACCGCGACCTTGGCGCCCTGCGCGGCAAGCCGGCGCGCGGTGGCGGCGCCCAATCCGGATGCGCCACCGGTGACGATGGCGGCCTGGTCCTTCAACTGCATTGTGTTTCTCCCTGGTAGAGTCTTCTCGAAGTTGGGTTTCTGGAGTTCATTTCAGCGTGATGACCTGCGCCGGCGGCGCCGGTGAATAGATCTGCTCGATCAGCGCGCTGCGATGCTCGATCACCGCGCGCTGGTTGATGGAGCCCTTGTCGGTGACTTCGCCGCGATCGATCGACAGCGGCGCATCGAACAGCACCGCGCGCGTGATCCGGGTCGACGAGCCCGTGGCATCCGCCAGCAGCTTCTGGAACCGCTCACGGAACGCCGCGCGGATCAGCGGATCGGATGCCGCTGCCGCGAGGTCGTTCGCCGGGAGTTTCGGGTTGATCAGACGGCAGCCGTCGAGATCGAGCATGACCAGCGCCGACAGTTCGTCGCGGTTGATGCCGGCAATCACGACGTCGCGCACCAAAGGCGCGCATGCCGCAACGAACCGCGCCCTCAAGGGACCGACGCTGACCCAGGTGCCGCTGGCGAGCTTGAAATCCTCGGCGATGCGGCCATCGAAGTCGAAGCCGGCGTCGAAATTGTCGGGATCGACCGGCTTGAGCGCGTCGCCGAACTTGTAAAAACCTTCCTCGTCGAATGCCGCGGCGGTCAGTTCGGGCTGACGCCAGTACCCCGGCGTGACGTTCGGACCCTTGGCGCGGACTTCCAGCTTGCCATTGTTGGGCAGCAATTTTGCGTCATTGCCGAGCACGGGAAGGCCGACATGACCGGAGCGGCTGGTGTCGGGACGTACCGACATGAAGAACGGCGAAGTTTCCGTGGCGCCGAGGCCGGTCAGCATCGGTATGCGAAAACCGGTCTCCTGCACCGCGAGCTCGTCGAGGCTGTTCCAGATGAACGGCGACAGCGCCGCACCGGAGAAGAACATCGCATGCAGCCGTCCGAAGAATTTTGCGCGCAGCGCGGCATCCTCGCGCAGATAAGGCAGCAGCGATTCATAGCCTTTGGGGACGTTGAAATAGACCGTCGGCGAAATCTCCCCGAGATTACGCACAGTCTCCTCGATGCCGCCGGGCATCGGCTTGCCCTCGTCGAGATACATCGAGCCGCCGTTGAACAGCGTCAGCCCGATATTGTGGTTGCCGCCGAATGTGTGATTCCACGGCAGCCAGTCGATGATCACCGGCGGCTCGTCCATCAGGAACGCCAGCGTTTCCCGCAGCATCACCTGGTTGGCGCAGATCATCCGCTGGGTGTTGATGACGGCCTTGGGATTACCGGTGGAGCCTGACGTCAGCAGGAATTTGGCGATGGTGTCCGGGCCAATGGCCTCGTGGGCCGCGTCGAGGCGCCAATGCTCCGGCGTCGCCAGCAGGTCCGACAGCAGCGTCACGTCGCGGCCGGGCACCTCGCCGCGCGTTGCCGCGATCTCCGTCCCCAATGAGACGTTGGTGGCAAGCGCATCGGCGAACTTCGTGGCGTCGTCGGCGAAGACGAGGCCGGGCGTCAACAGCTTCATCAGGAAGGCCAGCTTGCCGTAATCGCGCGACACCAGTGAATAGGCCGGCGACACCGGGCAAAAGGGAATGCCGGCATAGAGCGCGCCGAACGCCAGCAGCGCATGGTCGACCGAATTGCCTGACAGGATCACGATCGGCTTTTCCGCCGAAAGCCCGCGCGCCAGCAGCGCCGAGGCGATGCGCCGCGTCGAGGTCAGCAGTTGCGCGTAGGTGATTTTTCGCCAGCCGCCGGTCGTCGCGTCGCGCTCCGCCATGAAGACGCGTTCGGGCGCTTCCCGGGCCCAATGATGCAGGCGATCGGTGATGCGCACCGGGTAGTCGCGCAGTTTGAGCTTCGGCCGCAGATAGATGGTGCCGTCATCGCGGCGATCGACCGTGACGTCGGGATTGCCGAACGAGATCGCGCGCAGCGGATGGGCGCTGCCGGTGCGCGTGGCGCTTTCAATTGGGGACATGTTGGGCTTGGCGCTCATGTCAGGTCGGTTTCACTTTGGCGGTCTTGCGATCGAGAAATTCACGGATCCGGCGCTTTGCCTCTTTGTCGCTCTGCGCCACCGTGGCCATCAGCGACTCCATCAGCAGGCCGGCCTGCGGATTGGCTTCCGCGATCATCGGCAATGCCTGCAGCACCGCAAAATTGGTCAGCGGCGCATTGGCCGCAACGCGTTCGGCCAGTTCCAGCGCCTTGGGCAGCGCGCCGCCGGCCTCGGTGAGATATTGCGAGAAGCCATAGGCGGCGCCTTCGGTCGCGGAATAGACCCGGCCCGTCAGCATCATGTCGGTCATCCGCGCCACCCCGATCAGCCGCGGCAGCCGCACCGAGCCGCCGCCGCCGACGAAGATGCCGCGCTGGCCCTCGGGCAGCGCGAAATAGGCTGATGGCTCGGCGACGCGTATATGCGCGGCGCAGGCCAACTCCAGCCCGCCGCCGATCACCGCGCCCTTGAGCGCCGCAATGACAGGCACGGGGCTGTATTGAATGCGGTCGAACACCCGATGCCACATCTGCGAGTGCCGCAGGCCCTCGGTCGCATCGTGCTCGGTCAGTTCAGACAGATCGAGGCCGGAGGAGAAGTGGTCGCCGATGCCATGGATGACCACGGCGCCGGTCCCTTCGGGAAGATTGGCGAAGCAATCCTGGATCGCGAGGATGATGCCATCGTTCAGCGCATTGCGCTTGGCGGGGCGGTTGAGACCCACGGTCAGCACCGCGCCTGATTTCTCGATGGTCAGCAATCCAGCCTGGTCAGCGGTTGCGGAAGCGGCGTTTCCCATGGATTATTGTTTCCCGTCCAGAATAGTTATATTTTATAACTATTAGCGAGGGAGTCAATCCTCTAACTATTGTCGTCCCGGCGAAGGCCGGGACCCATACGCCGCGGCGCTCATGGTAGTAGAAGGTCTCTAACGCCAGCGCTCTAACGGATGGGCCGCGGAGTATGGGTCCCGGCGCAAGGCCGGGACGACGGCGGTGTTTGTAGCTGCACCGTGCACTGAACGCACTTTTACCTTCTCGCGGCGCATTGCACCCGAGCTTTGCCAGAAACTTCCGTGCCCTCTCATCAAGAGGGCGCAGGGAAGACCGGGTGCGCGCTGCACCCGCGGTCCCGTGTGCGGTTAGCACAAGAAATGCTGCACACGAGCATACAGGGCAGCGGAGAACACCCGGCCTTCCCTGCGCAATGGCTTTACGGCTTATGCCGTGATCTCCCCGGAGACGAGTTCTTGGTTGACTCCGTCACCGCCGGTTCAGCTCACGCTTAGCCGACGGCTTGACGCCAGCAACGGGCGCCAGGACCACACGGTTTTGCCGTACGCTTATCCACGCCATCGTCAGGCGTGAACCAGCGTCCACCGCAACCCGTCCAACGTCCGTGACGACGGCCGACGCCCTTCTGAGTAGGACGGGATGGGCAAACACATGCACCTGATTTTCATTCTGGTAAACAGAAATATTTCCGATTTCAGGGCTTGACATCATTTCCGTAAATCAGAACTGATTTGCCCGGCGGGTTGTTTTGTCGCATGCACGCATCGAAATTGGGCTTGCATACAAGGCGACGCAGCACGCAGTGCGTAGGATGGGTGGGGCGAAGCGATACCCATCAATTGCTGTTGGCGGACGATGATGGGTTTCGCTTCGCTCTACCCATCCTACGAGATTGATCCCGCATATCGCACGCGCTCATGCGGGCTACGAACCTCTTGAAAAGCCCTTCACGGACCGGGACGGCGCAGCACGTATTCGCGCTTCAAGCGTGCATTTTCCTCATTGGGAGCGCTCAGAAGCTGCACCGCCACAGGCGGTAGCAGTGTATAGCTTCCGCACATGCCCAAGACGGCATCTATTCGACCTTTATAAATAATCCGCTTGCTGTCGAAGTCCACCGCCTTCGATGGATCAGCGAAACGGTTCGGATGCGCGCCAACAACGACGATTTTGCCATGAGGCCAAGTATCTTCGATTCTGCGACTGCAGCTGCCATCGCACCATTCTTCTTTGATGATGAACGCTTTCCGATCAGTGGGTGACCTGAAGAAGCGGCCCTTCAAGATTTCAACTTGATCGAAAACAATCAAGCTGCTCGGAACGTTTGTTTTGCGAAGGTCGGACAAATAACGCGCCGAGGCGATTCGTCCTCGGAATACGATGGGCGTGCGATCCAAGATTTCGAGCGCGGCTCTGGCCTCTGTGTCGCTGCGTTGCTTTTCGGGCGATATCTCGCCTCCATTGACGGGCTGATACCACGAACTTGGTGGCATCATAGGGCAATCCAGCGCCTCCGCCTCCTGCGGGGCTATAAGGACGCCAAACAACAAGAGAGCAGCAATAGAGTTGCGCAGGTTGCTGATCATGCAGGCCCACTTGAGCAGCCAGGTGATGGGTTTCGCTTCGCTCTACCCATCCTACAATCCCACATTGACGAATCCTACAACACCTGATGCACGTCGATGACGACGCGGTCGGTGTGGCGGGCGGCGGAGCCGATGAAGAGGTTTTCCATCAGCCAGCGGTATTTTTCGTGGCCGGTCTCGAATTTCGGCACGGTGCGGAAGTAGATCAGCTTGGGATCGACCGGCTCGCCGCGCTTCAGCTTCTGCAGCAGATCGACCGGGCCGAAACGCAGGCCCTTGTTCTCGACATAGACGGTCGCGCCGTCGTCGGTCTCGAAGGCGTATTTGGCTTCCAGTTCGATCAGTTCATTGGGCCGGATGATCTGGAAGTCCGCGCCGAACGCGCAGATTTTTCCGTTGACGCCCTCGCCGCGTACCTCCCCGCCCAGGATCGGGATGATCCGCCGCACGCCGTGGCCGGTCTCGCCGGCCGATGTCACCTCGCCGATGCGGACGGTGAGTGTGAAGACATACTTTGTCTCAAGCTGAGGCTTCATGAAGTTACCCCATCATGCGTTGTGGCAGCCAGAGCGCCAGGATCGGAAATGCAATCAGGATCACGAGGCGGATCAGGTCGGTCACGACGAACGGGATCACGCCGCGGAAGATGGTGGTGAACGACACGTCCTTGACCACGCTCTTGATGACGAAGACGTTCATGCCGACCGGCGGATGGATCAGGCCGAGTTCCACCGTCATCACGATGATGACGCCGAACCAGATCGGGTCAAAACCGAGATGCATGATGACCGGGAAGATGATCGGCACCGTCAGGATGATCATGGCCATCGCGTCCATCAGGCAGCCCAGCACCAGGTACATCACCATGATCAGCGCGAGGATGCCGTAGGGGCCGAGCCCGAGGCCGGTGAGCAGTTCGGTGACCTTTTGCGGGGTCTGCGTCACCGTGAGGAAATAGCCGAAAATCAGCGCGCCGATCAGCACGGTGAAGACCGCCGCCGCGGTGCGGGTTGCCTGCAGCAGCGAGTTCAGGATTTTTTCCTTGTTCAGCCGCCCGGTGAGCACGCCGATCAGAAACGCGCCGGTGGCGCCGACACCGCCGGCTTCGGTCGGGGTAAAGCGCGGCAGGAACGGCAGGCCGTACAGTCCGCCGATCACGAAGACGAACAACAAGACCGGCGCCCAGATGTCTTTCAGGCCGGCAAAGCGCTCGCGCCAGGTGGTTTGCGGTCCCTTCGGCAGGAAATCCGGCCGGAACCAGCCGATCAGCGAGATCGTGATCATGTACATGGCCATCGCGAGCAGGCCGGGAATGATGCCGGCCATGAACAGCTTGCCGATGTCCTGCTCGGTGATGATGCCGTAGACCGCCAGTACCGTCGACGGCGGCAGCATCGCGCCCAACGTGCCGCCGGCCGCGATCACGCCGGTGGCGAAGGATTGCGGATAGCCGAAGCGGCGCATTTCCGGATAGGCGACGGCGGAGAATGTCGCGGCCGTCGCCACCGACGAGCCGCAGATTGCGGCAAAGCCGCCGCAGGCCGCGACCGTGGCGATGCCGAGGCCGCCGCGCAGATGGCCGACAAAGCCGTTGGCGGCGCGAAACAGCTCGCGGCTCATTCCGGAATTGCTGACGAAGGCGCCCATCAAGAGGAACATCGGAATGACGCCGAAGGTGTAGTCGGTCACCGTGCGCATCGAGGTCTGGCCGACCATCTTGAGCGCCGGGGTAAAGCCGACGAGATATCCAAAGCCGGTGACGCCGACGAGGCCCATCGCCATGCCCACCGGCACGCGCAGCAGCATCAGCGCGAACAGCGCGACAAATCCGAGAATGGCGACGGCGTCGGTGCTCATGATGCCCTACTCTACCGTGGTTTCTTTGGCATCATGGATGTCTTCCGGATGGAAGATCAGGCGGTAGGTGCGGATCGCGATCAGCAGCACCGCCGAGGCGTCGCCGGCCCACGCGATCGCGAAGAACGGCCAGGTCGGCATCCGCATGTCGAAGGTCAGGACGTTGTCGTTGTAGGTGCCCTGCACCTTGTCGAACAGCGTCCAGGTCTGCACCGCCACCACGAACAGCAGCACCAGCGTCGCGAACACGTCGATCATCCGCTGGTATTTCGGACCGACATTGGCCCAGACCAGATCGACCGTGATGTGCCCGCCGCGATAGCTGGTCGCCGCGATGCCCCAGAAGATCAGGATGCCGAGCATCATGCGGCCGATGTCGAAGGAATCCGGGATCGAATAGTTGAAGATGTTACGCAGCAGCACGGCCAGGAAAATGTTGGCAGCGACGATGCCGACAAATGCCGCCGCTATCCATTCGATCGTATCGATGAAACGATCCATCGAAGCTCGATTCATGTGGGGAGGTCCTAAGACTTAAGCGAGTTGATGAAAATTCGGTGGCGCCTAGAACTCAGTTCACCTCTCCCGCTTGCGGGGGAGGTACAGGCCGCCTTCGGCGGTTAACAGGAACGCCGAAGCGAAGCTTCGGCTATGGCGAAGCGCCGGGTGGGGGCTCTCTCCACACGAAGATTCTCACTGCGGCGGCACCCCCACCCCGCCCTCCCCCGCAAGCGGGAGAGGGAGACCACGAGTCTTTTACTGCGCCAGGGCGTTGTGCTTGGTCAGTTCGGCGCGAAGCTCGGTCATCGCCGCATCCGGGTCGCCGCCGGCTTTCTTGACATTGTCCGCCCAGGTCTTGACCAGCGGCTCGGACGCCTTCTTCCACAGCGCGGTCTGCTCCGGCGACAGTTTGTAGACCTCGTGGTCGGGCAGCGCCTTGATCTTTGCGACACCGGAGTTCTCGTAGATGCCCCAGGGTTCGCCGACGCGGCCGGCGGCCTCGGTGTTGCAGTTGTTGTCGATCGCCTTCTTCTGGCGATCGGACATCTGGTTGTACTTGTCCTTGTTCATCACGAAGGCAAAGGTCGTGACGTAGATCGGCGCCTCGATGTGATACTTCGTCACCTTGTCGATGCCGAACAGCAGCACCGATCCCCACGGGAAGGTGACGGCGTCGGCGACGCCGCGCTCGATAATGTCGCGGACCTCAGGCGCCGACGACTGCACGTTGGTGCCGCCGAGCAGGGTGACGTAATTCGCCATGGTGGCGTGGGCGGGGCGGATCTTCATGCCCTTGATGTCGTCGGGCACCACGATCTTCTTGGTGCGCGAATGGAACGTGGAGGGCGAGTGAATGAAGCCGAGGCAGAACTTGACGTCCTTCATCTCCTTCTCGGCATATTTGCGGTACCAGGCGTCGAGCGCCATCGAGCCGCCCTTGGCGTCCGACATCAGGAACGGCAATTCGCCGGCGCCGATGATCGGGAAGCGGCCGGGCTGATAACCCGGATTGATGTAGGTGACGTCGGCGATGCCGTCGCGCGCCATGTCGTAATGGTCGAACGCCTTGCCGAGCTGCTGGGCCGGGAACACCTTGTATTTGATGGTGCCGCCGGATTCCTTTTCGACCGCGGAGCCCCAGTCTTCCAGCGCCTTCTGCAGCGGGTGCGACGCCGGCACCCAATGCGACAATTTCAATTCGAAGTTTTTTTCCTGCGCCATCGCAGGCGTCACACTGGCGGCGAGCAGCAGCGCCAAAAACGCTTTTCTCATCGGCATTCTCTCCCTTTGCGCATGAAGGCGGGCTTGGCGCCCGGTCTCGTTATTTAACATGTTATATAGTTGGCGCGGCTTTTCAAGCCGGACGTTTGCCGCGGCGCTTCCGTTCGTCCGTCGGCAGGACGGCCTTGCGGTGCAGCGCAACAAACGACAATGTTTCGCGCCCACGCCCGTTGCGAAAATTGTTATATGATATAATTATCATTTCAACACCTCGCGCAAGCGTCGGCGTGCCAATCTGTATCAGACCATGGGAGCAAGCAATTGCGGACTAAAGTCGCAATCATAGGTGCCGGGCCGGCTGGATTGTTGCTTGGGCAACTACTTCACCGCTACGGCATCGATAACGTCATTCTCGAGCGCCAGACCCCGGAATATGTGCTCGGCCGCATTCGTGCCGGCGTGCTGGAAGCCGGCACCGTGGCGCTGCTCGACGAGGTCGGCGCCGGGACACGCGTCCATCGCGAGGGCCTGGTGCACCATGGCGTGGAACTGGCCTTCGGCGGCGTGCGGCACCGCATCGACTTGCATGCCGCCACCGGCAAGGCGGTGACGATCTACGGCCAGACCGAGGTGACGCTCGACCTGATGAACGCACGCAAGGCGGCCGGCCTCACCACGGTCTATCAGGCCAGCGAGGTCAAGCCGCATGATTTCGATACCGACCGTCCGCGCGTCACCTACACCAAGGACGGGGTTGCCCACGAAATCGACTGCGACTTCATCGCCGGCTGCGACGGATTTCACGGCGTCAGCCGCGCCAGCGTCAAACCCTCGGCGATCCAGACCTTTGAGCGGATCTACCCGTTCGGCTGGCTCGGGATTCTTTCCGAAACGCCGCCGGTCAGCCACGAATTGATCTATTCCAACCATGCGCGGGGCTTTACACTGTGCTCCATGCGCTCGACCCAGCGCAGCCGCTATTACGTGCAATGCCCGCTCGACGACCATATCGACCAGTGGCCGGACGAGCGGTTCTGGGACGAGTTGAAGCGCAGGCTCGACCAGAAGGCGGTCGATGAACTCGTCACCGGGCCGTCGATCGAAAAGAGCATCGCGCCGTTGCGCAGCTTCGTCGCCGAGCCGATGCGGTTCGGAAAAATGTTCCTGGCCGGCGACGCCTCGCACATCGTGCCGCCGACCGGCGCCAAGGGATTGAATCTGGCGGCCAGCGACGTGCATTACCTCTCGAGCGCGCTGCGCGAATATTACGACGAGAAATCCAGTGCCGGGATCGACAATTATTCGGCGAAGGCGCTGACGCGAGTCTGGAAGGCGGTGCGGTTCTCGTGGTGGATGACGTCGATGCTGCACAAATTCCCGGATCAGGGCGAGTTCGGCGCGCGGATTCAGCTCGCGGAGCTGGAATATCTGGTCAGCTCAAAAGCCGCGTCGGCGTCGCTGTCGGAGAATTATGTGGGGTTGCCGTTGTAGACATTCGCGTGGTGGCTATCCCTCATGGTGAGGAGCGCGTCTTCGCGCGTCTCCGGACGATGCTCCGCATCGCCGAGCGAACCATGAGGCCCGCGGCCCATCCTTCGAGACGCCGCTTCGCGGCTCCTCCAGCGACAACGGCGAAGCCGTTGCGCGGGGATGAGGCTGAGTTTGTTGCTGGCTCGGGTGACTCTGCCTGCGCTTACGACACAATCACGGCTCTGCCGCAGGCGTTTCAAACGGGTGCCGAAATCCCGTTTAAAACTTTGTAGGCGGTGACTTCGCAGGCGCGTTGCGTTCAATGACGAGAGACATCGTCAGCACGTGAGCCACACATGACCGCGACCGAAATCCCCGATGGTTTTGAGCTTCACACCCGCAAGAGCCCGCTCACCGAGCCGTGGGAGCCGCTTTATGCCAAGCGGACCGACAAGGCCGTGGTCATCGGGCTGCGACTTGCAAAACCGCACACCAACGGCCGCGGCCTGATTCATGGCGGGCTGATCGCGGCCCTCTCCGACAACGCGATGGGCTATAGCTGCGCGCAGGCGACGAACTGGACGACGTCATTCGTGACGATCGGGCTCGCGGTTGACTTCGTCGGCACCGCTGAGATCGGGCAATGGCTTGCGATCGAGACCGAGGTGATCAAGACCGGCCGCACGATTTGCTTTGCGCAGAGCCTGATCAAAGCCGACGACGTCGTGATCGCGCGAGCCAATGCGACGTTCCGCGTGGTGCCGAAGAAAGTTGATGCGTAGGGGCTTACCTCGTGTCCCGGGCGCGGTGCGGCGTTCTTTACGCCGCTCAGCAGAACCGGGACCCACGCGCAGAGATGGGCCCCGGCTCTGCAGCGCACCGCAAGCGCGCTGCGCTGCGTCCGGGGCACGAGATTTCTGTCTAGCCAAAATGCCAATCCGCAGTCTCAGTCACGAGATCAATGAATGTCCGCACCTTGGCCGACAGCAGCCGCGAGGTCGGATAGACGATGTGGATCGGCAGCGCCGGCTGCTCGAATTCCGCCAGCACGATTCGGAGCCTTCCCGCTTTCAGTGAATCGGCGGCCTGATAGGCCAGCACCCGGGTCAGGCCCCCGCCCGCTTCCGCGTACTGGATCGCGGCGTCGGCGCTGTTGGAGGTAAACCGCGGCGTGCTTGAGACGCGGATCTCACGGCCTTCGGCGGCAAAGCGCCAGTCCGGTGCGGCGGTCATGGCGCCGAAATGGATGGTATCGTGCGTAGCGATCGCCTCCGGCGTTTTGGGCTCCCCGCGCCGCTTGAGATAATCCTTCGAGGCCACCACGATCCGCCGCATCTCGCCGACATGGCGCGCGACCAGCGTCGAGTCCGGCAAATGGCCGATCCGCACCGCCAGATCGACGCCCTCTTCCACCAGATTGATCATGCGGTCCGACAGCCGCAGTTCGGCCGAGACGTCGGGATAGCGTTTCAGATAGGCCGTCATCACAGGGCTGACGTGAAGCCGGCCAAAGCCGTTCGGGGCGGATACCGCCAGCCGGCCGCCCGGCCTGGTGCGCTCGCCCTCGGCGGCGCTTTCGGCTTCCTCGACATCACTGAGGATCTGGCGGGCGCGCTCGAGGTAGCGGGCGCCGGTATCCGTGAGCGTCAGGGATCGGGTGGTCCGCTGCAGCAGCCGGGCGCCGAGACGGTCCTCCAGCGCCGCGATCAGCCGCGTCACGCCTGATGGCGACAGCCCTAGCTTGCGCGCGGCAGGGGCAAAGCCCTGCAAATCGGCGACGGTGACAAAGGCCTGCATGGCTTCGATACGGTCCATGCCCATTATTTCATATATTGCAATAGTGTCGTGTCAATCTGGATGATTGTTTTAAATTCGG
Source organism: Bradyrhizobium sp. AUGA SZCCT0182 (assembly GCF_018130185.1). Classification (NCBI taxonomy): domain Bacteria; kingdom Pseudomonadati; phylum Pseudomonadota; class Alphaproteobacteria; order Hyphomicrobiales; family Nitrobacteraceae; genus Bradyrhizobium; species Bradyrhizobium sp. AUGA SZCCT0182. Next base: position 96,305 of record NZ_JAFCLY010000022.1, read on the forward strand.
GAGATAGCATCTTATTGACCAGCAGAGGCGCACCGGCGCCATCGAACTTGGCAGGAGCAACTCCAATGTCAGACGTTCACACCTATTCCAGCGACGTTGCCTTCACCCCGGCGGTGAAGGCGGTGCAGTCGCGCAAGGGATCGCGCGACGCCTATGCCCGCGTCGAACAGAACGGCGGCTGGCGCACCGAGATCGATGAAAACCTCGCGGGCTTCCTGGGCGAAACCAACAGTTTCTATTTCGCCACCGCCTCGGGCGCCGGCCACCCCTACATCCAGCATCGCGGCGGCCCGAAGGGCTTTGTCAAAATCATCGACAAGAACACGATCGCGTTCGCCGATTACAGCGGCAACCGGCAATACATCACGCAAGGCAATCTCTCGGAGAACCCGCAAGCGCATATCTTCGTGATGGACTATGCGCACCGGAGGCGCGTCAAGATCTGGGGCGAGGCGCGCGTGGTCGATGACGACCCGGCGCTGACGCAGGCGTTGATGCCGAAGGGCTATAAGGCGCGGCCCGAACAAGTCATCCTGTTCCGGATCTCGGCATGGGACACCAATTGTCCGCAGCACATCCCGCAAAAATTCGACGCGGGCGACGTTGCGACGGCCTTGGCCTCTCGCGACGCCCGCATCGCCGAGCTCGAGGCGGAACTGGCCGCGTTGAAGGGCCAGCCTGCATCGAGGACCTGAGCGGTGCACTCATAAATCGATCATGTCCGCTTGGCCGCCAGGCGCGGTAGTATCAGGCTGAAGCGGCCCGGACCTGGAAACCGGAAGGCTTCGGCACCCGCTGGACGACCAGGCGAACATTCAAGGGGAGACGCCATTGCCTGGAACAGTCGCTTCCCGAGCCGCGGCATTGCTGATGCTCTGGAGCGGCGTAGGTGCGCTGATGGCTGACGCATGGGCGACACCGCTGGAGCGCGTAGAGTTTGAAAGCGCCTCTCAGCGGCTCGTTTCAGGCACGCTCATTCCGGGCGAGCGCATCCAGGGCGATCTGGCCAAGCCCGATGGCGCAGGGCCTTTTCCCGCGGTCGTCGGACTGCACGGCTGTGCCGGGATGCACGACACGACAAAGCAAAAATTGACCGATGAACTTGTCGCTCGAGGCTATGTCGTCCTGCTCGTCGACAGCTATGCAACGCGTCTTGGTACCGATCACGCCTGCACATCAAGCGCGTTTGCCACCTTCGTCAGGCGCAGGCCGGATGCTTACGGGGCGCTCGTCTTCCTGGCTGGGCAAACCTTCGTCGATCCGCGCCGTGTGGCTGCGGTCGGCTTCTTGGCAGGCGCTCGGGTTGCCCTCTCTGTGGCGGAGCCCAATTCGTTCGAACTGTTCGGCCCTCCAAGCACTCTGCAGTCCGGGCGGCGGCGGCGTTCTATCCTCCGTGTCAACAGGCCATGGCGCGTCCGGGGATACCCACGCTCATTTTCACTGGGGCCCTCGACGATTGGACGCCGGCGGCAGACTGCTCCGGTAAGATCGCCAGCTGGGGCAACGACGGACCGCCAGTCGAGCTCGTTGTCTATCCCGGCGCGTACCATGGATTCTATTACCCGCACCTGAAGCCCGGCACGACCCTGTTTGGTCACTGGCTGGAATACGACGGCGAGGCAGCGGGCAATGCAAGTCAGCGCCTGCACCGGTTTCTCGATCGCCATCTCAACTGAGGGCATGCCGATAGCGGCAACGGAGGCTCGTCCAGCTAGCATCCATGCGCGTATGGTTGCGCTAACGGGCCCACGTCAGAGCAAGTTCGGCTGGACCCACAATGAAAAACTCGCCCGTTTCGTCTACGGGCGAGTTCTTACGCGTCAGCCGATCAATAGACCGAGCAAACGTTGATCACACCGTACGAGGTCACCCGCCAGCAGCCGTAGCCATGGGCGTGATGATGATGACCGTGATGGTGGTGGCCGTGGTGGTGATGGCCATGATGATGGTGGCCATGATGGTGATGGCCGTGGTGATGGCCGTGATGGCCATGGCCGCCATGGCCGTGGCCACCGTGCCCGCCGTGGCCACCATGCCCGTGCCCACCAGCGAACGCCGCGCTATTGATAGACAGCGAGGCAGTGCTCAGAGCGAGAACTGCAATCGCCGAAACAATGAGCTTCTTGATCTTCGTCATAGTCATTCTCCCGATTGGTGCAGCGCGAGTACCGCCTGCTGTGATCGGGAACGTAGCCAAGCTCAAAGTCGCGCGATGTGACGGAGATCACTCAGGCCGCTGGAGCGTGCCGGTCCTACCCGGCACGCCGGAGATGCGGAGAATTGGCTTCGCGTCATTCGCGGCGGTTTGATCGAACGCCGGCGACTTCCGGTCTACCCCCGCCAAACATCGCGCGGCTGCGTGCGCGCCACGACACCTCTGACGGTTTGCAACCTGATTTGTAACCAGGGTGCCGAAGCCTCCACGCGCCGCTTTCCGGTCCTTGATCCAGATCAAGTTGATCGCCTTCAATCTGCCTTGAAATCCGGCTGCACTCTTTTTGTAATTGAGTTCATCCGATGCAGATCTGGATCCGAACACCGATTGCGATCGTGGTGGCGCTCGCGTCTTTGGGCGCGATCACCGAGCGGGTGCGCGAGCCTGATGTCACCGACACTGAAATTCGCATAGGGAACGTTATGCCCTATAGCGGGAATTTGGAGGCGTTCGGAGCGATCGGAAAGGCCGAAGCCGCGTATTTTGAGATGATCAACGAGCGTGGCGGGATCAACGGCCGCAAGGTGCGCTTCATCTCCCGTGACGACAAATCCAATCCGTCGACCGCCCTGGAACTTACACGCGACCTGATCGAGACAGAGAATGTCCTGCTGATGTTCGGTTCTTTCGGAACTCCGGGGAATTTTGCCGTCCGCACATATCTGAACGAGCGGCAAATTCCTCAACTCTTTGTCGCCTCCGGAGACGATCATTTGAGCGATCCAACCCTGTTCCCCTGGACAATGGGCTGGCAACCCTCGATTCGAGAAGAGGGGCGCATCTACGCCAACTACATCCAGGCGTTCTACCCCGGAAAAAGGATCGTCGCGCTTTGGCAGAACGATCATTTTGGTCGTGAACTGTTCAGGGGGCTGCAAGACGGGCTCGGAGACATCGCCCGGATGATCAAGGTCGACATCGCCTACGATGTCGCAGACGAGCATCTGGGCACTCACGTATCGGTCCTGAAGCGATCAGGCGCCGAGATTTTTGTATTTGCGGGCGCGCCTGCCGACCTGACGAAAGTGATCCGAAGCGCGGCGGAACTGAACTGGCACCCGGTGTTCCTGCTGAACCACATGTCGTCGTCGATTGCGACGGTGCTAAAGCCTGCCGGCCCGGAAAAGGCCCTGGGAGTCATCACCGCTACCTTCCTGAAGGATGCCAATGATCCGGTCTGGAAGGACGAACAAGCCGTCAAGGACTGGCAGACTTTCATTCAAAAATACAACCGGGCCGGAGGCAACGACGACAGCGCCGCCATGTTCGGCTACGCGGCCGCCGAGACACTCGCCCAGGTGCTCAGACAATGCGGCGATGACCTGTCTCGCGACAACGTCATGAAGCAGGCAGCGGCCCTCGAAGACTACCAGGGCTCGATCTTGCTACCCGGAATCAAAATCAACACTGGACGTTGGGATTTCCGGCCGATCAAACACCTGCGACTGGTTCAATTCGACGGCCGTAGCTGGCAACCGATCGGCGACGTGCTCGAAACGGCTTTCTCCCGGGCCCAAAAATAGCTGCGTGCTGGCGAAACAACAGACCAATCTGCGTCGGAGAAGCGGACGACGCGCAAACCTGCCCGTCGCCGATCTCAGAGTTCATCCTTACGCAGCCTCCTGCTGCAGCGGCGCCCAGCCGAATTCGGGATAATATCGCAGCATCATCCGGTCGACATAGGCGGTCAGGTTGCCGAACTTCTCGGTCTGCTGCCGCAGCGGCGATTCGAAGTACGGCGTCAGGATGCCGGCAATCGCACCGAAGGCGGTGGCATCGGAGCCGCAAGGCGTGTCGCCAAACAGATAGGGCTTGTCGCCGAGCTGAACCGACAGCGCAAACAGCGAGCGGACCGCAAGGTCGACATCCTCTTCCGGAGCGTGGCGGCCGAGACCGCTCAGCAAGTAGTTCTCCGCCACCCGGAACTGCGCGTCCTCGCGCAGCTTCTCACGCAGGTGATCCGGCGCGCCGTCGAAGAAGTGCGCCGGTCCCTTGGCGAAATTCTCGGTATCGACCCAGCGGGCGCCGACCAGCGCCCAATAGACATGGTGCTCAATCATCCGCTCGAACGCCCAGGCTTGCGCCCGCGCCTGCAGCGACAGCGGCGCGTCGAAATCGAAGCCGTACTTGCCCTCGATATGGGCGCGGATGAAGGTGGAATCGGCGATGCTCTCGGCCTCGTCGACGATGTATGGCAGCTGCCCCTTGGGCGAGGCCGGCGGCATCGCCTTCTCCTTGCGATACGCAAGTCCAGCCATCTTCAGCTGGACCTCGGTCTTGGTCACAAAGGGGCTGATTTCCGGCAAGCCAAAGCCGGTGCCGAAGCCATAAAGCGTGATCATCCGAAAAACTCCTGATTTCCTTAAGAACGTGGGGGAAGCCTAATGGCGCCCTGCTGCCACCGTGGTGTCAGCAGCAGCAATGCCGGCCGCGACCTTCTTCTTCCCGCGGCGCACGGCGCCCACGGGCCCACGACAGCAACCGCCCTTGCGCAAAGCCGCACATTGCTGTGAATGAACGCCATGCCAGCTCGACCATCGCCCAGCGCAGATCTGACGTGACGCAGTGGATGGAAACCAGCTGTTCCAGGGCGAAGGCCTGGGTATTCGTAAGACGCCTGCGGCTTCCCAGGGGACCAAATTCGCTGAAAATCGTCATGGACAAATTCCCTTCAGTTGAGGTGTTGTCCCGATATACCGACCCCCTGCTGCCAACATGCTGTCAGCATCAGCCAGGCGGGCTTACGAAAAGAGCCAAGAAAAGAGACTCGCCATGAGACGCGCCGACCGGCTGTTCCAGATCATTCAGGTGCTCCGGCGCACGCGAAAGCCGCTGACGGCGGACGCGATCGCGGCCGAACTCGAGACCTCGAAACGCACCATCTATCGCGACATCGCCACCTTGATCGAACAGCGCGTGCCGATCCGCGGCGAGGCCGGCATGGGCTACATCCTGGAGAAGGGATTCGACCTGCCTCCGTTGATGCTGACGCCCGACGAGATCGAAGCCGCCGTGCTCGGCGCGCAATGGGTCGTAGGCCATGCCGATCCCGTGCTGGCACGCGCCGCGCAGGACCTGATGGCGAAGATCGCCGACACGGTCCCGGAACGATTGCGGCCTTTCGTTCTCGAACCTGCAAGCCGCGCGCGGTCGGTCTGGAACCGGGAACCGGATCGTATCGACATGGTGCGGACACGCGCCCAGATTCACGAGGGCAAGAAGATCACTCTGGACTATCGCGACGAACATGGCCGCGAGAGCAAACGCACGATCTGGCCGATTGCGATCGGCTATCACGAGGCGGTGCGGATCATGGCGGCGTGGTGCGAGCTGCGGAAGGATTTTCGGAGCTTTCGCACCGACCGGGTCGTCGACGCGGTGTACCACGACGAAAAATATCCGGAGCGGCGCGATTTGCTGCGGGCGAAATGGCGGCGCAGCCTGGTCTGGGAAGCCCCGAAGGATACGTAGAGCAACCTCCACACGAACCGTACGAATCGCGGCAGCACCCCCACCCCAGCCCTCCCCCGCAAGTGCGGGAGAGGGAGTGCAGTTCCATCGCGGGCGCAGTTCGATCTTCTCGTCATGCTCCGGCCGCGACTGGTCGGGCGCATCATTCCGCGCTAAACGGCAGCGATGGATGAAGCCGGATCAACGATTGCCAGCGAAAGCCCCTGCCAGGCCTGCGGCGCCTGCTGCAGCTATTCGCAGAACTGGCCGCGCTTCACGACCGAGGACGATGCCGACCTCGACCTGATCCCGGAAAAGTTCGTCAACGACCGGCTGTCGGGAATGCGCTGCGACGGCGACCGCTGTTCGGCGTTGTCGGGCAAGGTCGGCGAGGCGACGGCGTGCACCATCTATGCGGTGCGGCCCGAGGTATGCCGGACCTGCATGCCCGGCGATCCCGAATGCGCGATGGCGCGGAAGAGGCATGGGCTGGCGGCGCTGGTGTAGCTCACTGCTGTCGTCCCGGCGCAGTCAGATGCGCAATTGCGCATCTGACTTCGCCGGGACGACGGATGGAAAGAGCTTACGCCGGCACCGCTTCGGCGAGGTCTTCGTCGTCGATTTCGTCTTCAACCGGAGCGAAGGTGGAGAGCGGCTTGGTCGAAAGCGTGATCGGCTTGCGGTTGCCGTAGGACGACGAGGGCGCGGAGCGCGCGGCCGGCTCGCGGGACAGCGCGTAGAGGGTCGAGCCGACGCGCCCGCCCAGCGAGATCAGCTCGCGCTCGGTGCAGCTGGCGGCAATGGCGAGGGCCAGCGAGTGCAGGTGGCTGCGGCGGTAGCAGAACAGCGCCAGCATCGCGCGCGTCTCGGAGGAGACACTCTCCACCAGAAGCGGCAGGCCGTTGGCGTTGGCGCGGTACATCTCGCCGAGCAACTCGTCCCGGACCGGGCAGAAATCGTTCTCGAAGGCGTCGCGGCTTGAAAACATTGCGGTTCTCCCTATGCGGAAGATGCAGTGCAATACTCTAACGAAAGGTTAACCACCCGTACCAGTAGTGTTCCGGTGCTCTTGCCAGTTTCGACCAAATCGGACCGGCGCAGCCGGTGATTCGCCTGGCGCGAATTGCGCCTAAACCCCCGCCGCCACGGGCTGGCCGACGGTCACGTGCAGACCAGGGCAGGCTATGCGTGAGGGAGGCTGGTGCCTATCCGGAATACTCCGGTCCGTAGGCCGGATCAGTTCGCCGCCATGAAGATCGCCAGGCCGAAGCCGGTGAGATGGTGCAGCGCCTGATCGACGCCGATCAGCGTCCAGAACCAGGGATGCTCATTCTCCAGCGTCACCCCGAAGGACGATGCGCAGATCCCCTTGGCGCGATCGATCGTGATGTGGATGGCGAAGTCGATAAAGGCGACGAACCAGAACCGCGGCGCGACCACCATGATCAGCAGCAACGATGTCACGAGATGCACCGAGCAGTGCGCCAGCAACGGCATCGCCCAGCCGGTCTTTTGGTCCTTGCCGATCGCCATCCAGGAAGTCTGAAAAATGAAGTCGGCAATGATGTGCTTCACCGTGAGAAGCAACATCCATCCCACCAGCGCAGCAACCGGGACCGACGACGACATGGAAGGAAACAACAAAGCTGACGCCCTTTGCTGGGACTAACGAGGTGGCAATAAAACCGGGGGTCTAGGCTGTCAGCGAATTTTCTTCTCGAACCCGGACGTGAACGTTGCCGTTATTTATGGCACCTCCCGGACCGGAATGCACCTGTGGGTGGTTGGAAAAAAAATGGTGTGGCCCAACGGCGATACTGCGGCATCGGCGCGCGGCTTTTGCGGGTAAGGTTACCGGCGGGGGGGCGATTTGCAATCCGGCGGGGGCAGGATATCATTGCCGCACAGGGAAATTGTCGTTCGTTTCTAGGCATTTACGAATTCATTTGGATGGCCTGCGACGCAGATTTGGCGGCGGGATGTCCTCCGACCGGGTATAGCCATGAGTGCTGGAGCCCCCACGCCAAAACCCGGTATGCCACGGCGCCTCCGTATGCCGGTCGTCAAAAGCAACCGCTCCCAGATCGTGCTGTTCTCGATCCTGACCCTGATTCTTACCGCCGCAACGATGTGGGGCGGCCGGGCTTTGGTGCGAAATTCGGAGACGCTGGTCTTTGCCGTCGGCGAAGCCAATGGGCCCGAGGCGCGTTTTGCGGCCCGGCTTGCCGCCGTCCTGAAGAACAATTCGTCGCGGCTGCGCCTCAAGATCGTGCCCAACGCCGACAACGCCAAGGCGGTCGCCCAGTTCGACCGCAAGGAAGCCAACCTGGCGATTTTGCGCACCGACGCGAAAATCCCGTCCCGGGCGCGCGCGGTTGCGATCCTTGAACACGACCTGCTGCTGCTGATCAGTCCCGCCGGCAAAAAGATCAAGACCGTCACCGAGCTGAAGAAAAAGAAGATCGCCGTCGTCGCCGACCGCGAGAGCAGCGTCACGCTGATCCGGAATATGCTCGAACTTTCCGAGCAGCCGGAAGCAGCGGCGCGAATCCAGTTGGCCCCGCCGGGGTCGACCTTCGACAAGCTGTTCGCGTCGGGCTTCGGCGCCGTGGTCGCGGTCGTCCATGCCTCGAAGGTCGTGAAGGACAGGAGTTACGAGCAACATGCCAGGCGCGGCGGCTTCACGCTGAACGCGATCGACGCCGCGAAGGCGATCACCCGGAAATATCCTGCCCTTTCGGAGGAAACGGTCACGACCGGCATGCTGTCGGCGGCGCCGACGTTGCCCGAGGAAGATATCGAGACCATCGGGCTGCAATGGCTGCTGGTCGCGCAGTCAAATCTGTCGACGACAACCGTCAGCGACCTCGCGCGCATCATCTACGAGAACAAGGCCGAACTCGCGCTCGACGGCGGCTTCGCCTCCAAGATCGAACCGGCCGCGACCGACAAGGATGCCTTCATTGTCGCGCATCCGGGGGCTACCGAATACATCAACGACGAGATCAAGTCGTTCGTGGAGCGCTACAGTGACCTGATGTATGTTGCCCTCGCGGCGCTCGGCATCATCGGCTCGCTGTTCGCCACCATCTACACCAAGGTCACACGCATCGCGCCCGAAAAGGCCAGCCAGCTGGCCACCGCCATTCTCGATATCGGCGAGCGGATGGCGGATGCCAAATCCCTCGACGCGCTCGACAAACTGCAGGACGAGCTTGAAGCCATTATTCGGCGCGTGGTGATAGGGCTGCGCGACGGCACCATCTCCAGCGACGGGCTGGATACGTTCAAGCTCGGCTATGAATTCGTGCGCGACGAAATCGGCATGCGCCGCGATCATCTGAAACGGCACCCGCCGCCCCAGGACGACAAGGTGGTAGCCGTGAAGACCGCGCAAAGCGCGTAATCACGCTACCGGGCCAAGATCAGATCGCATGGCATCCACGATGAAGCTGCGTTCCCTCTCCCGCTTGCGGAGAAGTGAAGCAAATCACCCCGCAGCGGCGCTCGAGCCGCTGGCCGGCACCTGCGCCCTGATTTCCTCGATCTTGCGCTTGAGCGCGGCCTGCCGCGGATCGGGCAGCGCCGCTGCGCGCGCTTCCGCTACCGCTCCGGCGAGATCTGATAGCGCCAGCACACCGTCGAAGGTCGGCTTGGCCAGGCCGTCGATGATCGCGTTCCAGTCCGCCATGCCCTGACGGTAGACGTCGCCATAGCTCTCGATCATGGTCGCGGTCCGCACGATTTCAGAAGCCGCGGCCGGCTGTTTGTCCAGGCTGCGGCTGATCATGTGCAGCCAGCGTTCGACCCACAGCCGCTCCTTGGCGTAACGCACCGAATAGCGCCGCCACCGCTTCAACCCGGCTTCAATCTTGAGGCGGCGAACGCCGAGACGGCTTGCCGCGCTGAATCGAATGGAAATCCGCTTGTGCGCCCACCCCACCCAGTTAAGCGCATCGATCAGATATTCCGCGATAATGGCGGGGAGCGCGCTCACCAGTTCGTCGACCCGGAATTTCCTGATATCGACGACCGGATTGTAGTTCCCGCCGGACCCCTCGTTGAATTCGGCAAGCTTGAGCTGCGCTATCCGGATCGGATCCTCGTAGCTCATGCGCACCGCCATCAGCCGCGCGATCTCGACCAGCATCGCATCATCGACCCCATTGCGGCCGACGAACCGCCGCAGCCGGTCGACGTAAAGCTGCGCATAACTCGTGCTCTGATAGTCGATCAGCAGATGGATGGCATCGCTCGCGACATCGGTCACCGCTTCTGGCAAGCTCTCGGGAAGGAATGGCGGGGTGTCGTCCTCCTCACCGATGAAATCGGCGAACAGATAACGCAACGACGACATGAAACCGCGGTCTGACACTCCCTTAGCTCCGGCCTCTACGCAGGTTTCGGCCCGGCGGCAGATGCCGCCGTTTGCTGGGCCAGCTGGTGCTGCAGCGTCTCGAGGTTCTGAAACAACCGGGCGCTGGCGAGGCGAAGGAAGTAAAAGCCGAACGCCGGGTTTTGAACGTAGAGTTCCTCGACCTTGCTGTAGCTGACGCTCAGCACGAGGCCGGCCTCGATGCATTCCAGCGACTGGGTGCGCATGTTCGACGGCGACAGCATGCCAAGCTCGCCGACGATGGCGCCGACCGGCAAGACGATACCGGACTCGACCAGTTTGAACTTGCCGCTGACGATGTAGAGCATGTCTTCGGCCTTCTCGTCCTTGTAGAACAGCATTTCCCCGGCCACGCAATCGCGCTCGGTCATGAACGGCTTCAGCCACTCCATCGACAGGTCGCTGTTGACCGATTTTTTCACGTCGCGCACGAGCTGCAGCATCTGGTGCAGCCGATAGGAATTGACCAGCAGCATCGCCACCTGAACTACCATGACCAGATAATTACGGGATGGGATGGCGGTCAGGAACAGGACGATATTGGCGAGAATGCCGAACACCCGCAAAGGGATCATGGTCCGCATCGTGGCGGTGGCAACCACGAAGATCGACGCGAAGAGCGTGCCGGCCGTGCCGGCGTGTTGTGCCAGATGAGACGGATCCATTGGAAGCCAACCAATTTTAACGGAGTGAATTTTTTCGCGATTGTGTCGCAGTGCCACTATCGTAATGGCCGCAGGCTATTTTTCATATACGGGGAAAAAACGACGATTTGTCGGGATTCGAGAAAATTCATCCCCCCGCCGGGCTTGCCGCGCAGCCTCGCCGGCGGGCAATTCGACGCGGTATCGCGGTTTGCCGGCCGTCGTTGACGGCCTTCCCTGCGGCGGGCACTTTGCGCAACAATCTGCGTTCCGCCGATGTCACCACCACGCGGCTGTCGAAGCTCTTGGTGCTTGACCTCGTCGATTTTCGCCTGCTGATGGCACGGCATCCTGACCTCGCCCAGACCATCGACGCCGAGGCCAAACGGCGCGCGCAAGAAAACAAAGAGAACAAGTAAATAACAAGAATGGAGAACGATATGCCCAGTTCAGCCGCGGCGGCGAGCTCGCCGGTACTCGACATCAGCGGCGCGCGCGCCACCATCCGCCTCAACCGGCCGAAACATTTGAACCGGCTGCAGAGCGAGGATCTCGGCGAACTCGTGAAACTGTTCGACCGGATCGAGGCCGATCCTGACATCCGGGTGCTGGTGCTGACCGGCACCGGCCGCGCCTTCTCGGCCGGCTACGATCTCAATTCGGTCGCCGACCGCGCCACCAGCGCCAGGGAAGAGCAGAGCGCGGGCTCGGCGTTCGAGGTGGTGGTCAACCGCCTGGAAGATCTTGGGGTGCCGACGATCTGCCGGCTCAATGGCGGCGTCTATGGCGGCTCGACCGATCTGGCGCTGGCCTGCGATTTCCGCATCGGCGTCGATACGGCTGAAATGTTCATGCCGGCGGCGCGGCTCGGCCTGCATTATTACAAGAGCGGCATCGAGCGTTACGTGACGCGGCTTGGCGTCGACAACGCCAAGAAGTTGTTTCTGACGGCGCAGAAGATCTCGGCGCCCGAGATGCTGCGGATCGGCTATCTCACCGCGATGGTGCCGATTGCGATGCTCGACGAGGAAGTAGGCAAGCTTGCGAACATCCTCGCCGGTAACGCGCCTGTCGCGATGCGCGGCATGAAACGCGCCATTAACGAATTCGCCCGTGGCAAGCTCGACGAGGCCGCCGCGAACCAGCGCCACCGCGAGAGCATGCGCGGCGACGAGATCAAGGAAGGCATCAAGGCCTTCGCGGAAAAGAGGGCGCCAAGATTCTGATTCTGCCTTCTCCCCTTGTGGGAGAAGGTGGCATAGGCGGCCTTCGGCCGCCGTTCTTAGAACGCCGATGCTTTGCATCGGCTATGGCGCCGGATGAGGGGTCTCTATCCGCGGAGGCAACCCCTCATCCGCCTTCGCTGCGCGAAGGCACCTTCTCCCACAAGGGGAGAAGGGAAGAAAAGGTGTCGTCCCCCCCGCCCCCACGAAACATTCCTGAAACACGATTCTCCGGAACCGGCGTGAACGAATATTCAAGTCGCGCCGACAGAGGTGCAGGGACGAAACAACGGCCCCCGCGCCTTTCAAATTGGAGAATACAATGCTTCGCAAGGTTACCCTCGGACTGATCGCCGCCACCGCCCTCACCCTCGCCGCTGCTGCGCCCGCCGCCGCCGGCCCTTTCCATCATCACCACCACCACGGCTATTGGGGCCATGGTATCGGCATCGGCTTCGGTGGCGTCTACCTCAACACCGGCTATGGCTACAACGACTGCCTCCGGCAGCAGTGGGTCGAAACCCGTCGCGGTCTGCGCCTGCGCACCGTCAATGTCTGCGCCTACTGATCTCGTCTGAATTTAGATAGCGAAAAGCCCCGGCCGCCATTGGCGATCGGGGCTTTTCCTGTGCACTCTGTTTCCGCGCAAACGCTCACGCGTTTGCCGCGATAGCGCTATTCGTCGAAGAAGGTCACGGTATCGGCCACGCTTGCGCGCGAGGTCCGGTAGCTGTTGACCTTGTGCGCATTGTCGGCAAAGCCGAACGAAATGCCGCAGACCACGCGGCGGTCGTCGGCGAGGTTGAAGTGCCGGCGGATCAGCCCGGAATGCCGCGCCAGGGCGGCCTGCGGAATGGTGCCGAGACCGAGCGCCTGCGCCGCCAGCATGAAATTGCCGACATAGGCGCCGCAATCGACCGCGCCGTAAGCGCCGAGCGGCTCGTCGGTGTGAATGACAGCCACATGCGGCGCGCCGAAGAAGTTGTAATTCTCCAGCGCCTGTTTGGCATAAGCCATCTTGTCGCCTCTGGCGATGCCGAGCGTGTTGTAGAGCTGGAATCCGCTCTCGCGCCGGCGCTCGAGATAGACGCCGAGATATTCGCGCGGCGGCGTGAAATCATGGTCGTCCTTGCCGCCCGAGGAAGCCTCGGCATAGATCGCCTTGCGAAACCGCTCCTTGGCCTCGCCGCTCGCAATCAAGACCTGCCATGGCTGGCTGTTGCACCATGACGCGGTGCGCTGCGACACGGTGAGAATATGCTCGATGGTCTCGCGCGGCACCTCGCGCGGCAGGAAGGCGCGCACCGAGTAGCGTTCGCCGAGCAATTCCTCGAGCACACCGATGCGGTCTTCGGCCGCGTAGCGCGCCTTCGGCGCTTTTGCATCCATGGTCATCGCCCTTTGGTCGGGATCTTGTTGAACGGCACGTCCTTGTCGACACGGATATCGCCGGGCAGGCCGAGCACGCGCTCGGCGATGATGTTGCGCAGGATTTCGTCGGTACCGCCGGCAATACGCATCGACGGCGAAGAGAGCAGCATCTGCTGGAACTGGCCGCTTGCGGCTTCTTCATCCGCCCCGGCCAACGCACCGGCTGCACCCTCCAGGTCCATCGCGTAGGTCGCGATGTCCTGCAGCATCGTGCCCGACACCAGCTTGCCGATGGAATTCTCCGGTCCCGGTCGCTCGCCCTTCGACAGCGACGAGATCGCGCGGTAGCTGGTGTATTTCAGTCCGCTGGCCTTCACCGCCCAACTCGCAAGTTTGGAACGGACAGCTGGATCGTCGATCGCGAGCCCGTCATCGGTCATCAGGTTCGAGCAGAACTCGAACATTTCAGGAAAACCGGTCGCCAGCCGCGAGCCGATCGACATGCGCTCGTTCATCAGCGTGGTGAGCGAGACGTTCCAGCCGTCGCCGACCGCGCCGAGGCGTTGATGATCCGGGATCACCACGTCGGTGAAATAGACCTCGTTGAACTCCTGCATGCCGTTGGCCTGCTTGATGGGGCGCACCTCGACGCCCTTGCTCTTCATGTCGAGGAAGAACATCGTCAGGCCCTTGTGCTTGGGCACGTTGGGATCGGTGCGGGTGATCAGCAGGCCGTAATCCGAATAATGCGCGCCCGAGGTCCAGATCTTCTGGCCGTTGATGATCCAGTCGTCGCCCTGCTTCTCGGCACGGGTACGCAGGCCCGCGACGTCGGAACCACCGGCCGGCTCCGAAAACAGCTGGCACCAGATATGTTCGCCGGACGCAAGCTTCGGCAGATAATGCCGCTTGTGCTCCTCGCTGCCGAACGCCATCACGGTCGGGCCGCACATGCCCTCGCCGATCTGAAACGGCTGCGTCAGCTTGCCGTAGACACCTTCTTCCTGCTGCCAGATCACCTTCTCGATCGGCGTGGCGCCGCGGCCGCCATATTCCTTCGGCCAGTGCAGACAGGCCCAGCCGCCTTCGGCCTTCTTCTTCTGCCAGGCCTTGCCGACATCGACGATCTCTTCCTTCTCCAGCCGGATGCGGCCGAGCGAGGATTTCGAAAGCTCCGCCTCGTATTTTTTCGGCGCGTTGGCTTCCATCCATTTGCGGGCGAGGCTACGGAATTCGGCTTCCTGCGGGGTATCGTCGAAGTTCATGGCGGACCTCTTTTTCTGCGTAGGGTGGGTTAGCCGAAGGCGTAACCCACCAATTCTCTGGCGTCGGTGCTTGGTGTTGGTGGGTTACGCTTCGCTAACCCACCCTACGGTTCTTGTTACGCGCGTCCCTTGGTCGGAATCTTGTTGAACGGCACGTCCTTGTCGACCCTGATGTCACCGGGCAGGCCAAGCACGCGTTCGGCAATGATGTTGCGCATGATCTCGTCGGTGCCGCCTTCGACGCGGGTGCCCGGCGCACGCAGCAGCATGGCCTGGAATTTTCCGGCCACCTCCGCATCCTCGGGCCCGCTCAGCGCGCCGGCAGCGCCTTGCAGATCGAGCGCGTACATCGCGACTTCCTGCACCATCGAGCCGGCCACCAGCTTGCCGATCGAATTTTCGGGTCCCGGGCGATCGCCCTTCGACAGCGCCGAGATCGCGCGCATGCTGGTGTATTTGAGCCCACTCGCCTTGACCGCATAGTTCGCCAGCCTGGAACGCACGTTGCGGTCCTCGATCGCAGGACCATCGTCCAGCATCAGGCTGTTGCAGAAATCGAACAGCTCCGGAAAGCCGGTGGAAACGCCGGCGCCGATCGACATGCGCTCGTTCATCAGCGTCGTCAGCGAGACGTTCCAGCCGTCATTGACGGCGCCAAGCCGTTGCGAATCCGGGATCTTCACATCGGTGAAGTAGACCTCATTGAAATCGGATTGGCCGCTGGCCTGCTTGATCGGTCGCACCTCGACGCCTGGGCTCTTCATGTCCAGGAAGAACATGGTGAGGCCCTTGTGTTTTGCCACATTGGGATCGGTGCGCGTCAGCAGGATGCCGTAATCCGAATAATGCGCGCCCGAGGTCCAGATCTTCTGGCCGTTGATGATCCAGTCGTCGCCCTTTTTCTCGGCGCGCGTGCGAAGCCCGGCGACATCGGAGCCGCCGGCGGGCTCGGAGAACAACTGGCACCAGACCTTTTCGCCCGAGGCCAGCGGCGGCAGGTACTTTCGCTTCTCCTCCTCGCCCGCGAACGCCATCATGGTCGGCCCGCACATGCCGTGGCCGATGATGAACATGCCTGAGAGTTTTCCGAACGGGCCTTCCTCCTGTTGCCAGATCACGCGCTCGATCGGCGACGAGCCACGGCCGCCATACTCCTTTGGCCAATGCAGGCAGGCCCAGCCGGCATCGGCTTTCTTCTTCTGCCAGGCCTTTGCGACCTCGAGGATGTTGGCGCCCTTGAGCACGGTGCGGCCGAGCGAGGATTTGCGCAGCTCTTCCTCGTACTGCTTCGGCGCATTGGCCCCGATCCAGGCCTTCGCCTCGGCGCGGAACGCGGCCTCCTGCGGGGTATCATCGAAGTTCATCGAATCATCCTTCAAATCCATCGTCGTCCCGGCGAAGGCCGGGACCCATAGCCACCGATGCCCGATGTGGCACTGGCGTCTGGCGGCATCTTCTCATCGATAGTTCCCGGCGTATGGGTCCCCGCCTTCGCGGGGACGACACCATGGCTATTCAAGCCGCGTTCTTCTTGCGCATGCGGTCGATCAGCTGATCTTCCCAATAGGAGAGACTGCCGAGCGTCACTGCAGTCGCGTTGGCGCGGCGGTAGTACATGTGGCAGTCGAACTCCCAGGTGAAACCCATGCCGCCATGGACCTGGATGTTGTTCTTGGAGCAATGCTGGAACGCCTGTGTCGCGCTGATGCGCGCGGCGGCGGCGGCTTCCGGCAGTTCCGAGGCGTTGGTCGAGAGCGCCCAGGCGCCGTAATAGCAATTCGAGCGCGCCAAGGTCGCCGAGACATACATGTCGGCAAGGATGTGCTTCACCGCCTGGAACGAGCCGATCGGCCGGCCGAAGGCGATACGGTCGAGCGCGTAGTCGCGGCCCATCTCCAGCGCGCGGTCGGAACCGCCGACCTGCTCGAACGCCATCAGGACAGCCGCGCGGTCGAGCACTTGCGTGAGAATGCCCCAGCCTTCACCGGCGGCGCCGAGCGGCTCGGCCTTGCAGTTCTTGAAGGTCAGTTCGGCCTGGCCGTGGGTCGGATCGATGTTGGTCAGAGACCTGACCTCGACGCCGCCGGCCTTGAGGTCGACCAGGAACAGCGAGATATCGGCATCGCGGCCGGTCGATCCCGTGCGCGCGGCAACGACGGCGAAGTCCGCAATGGCGCCGTCCGGCACCGGCTTCTTGACGCCGCTCAGCGTACCGCCGGAGGCCGGCAACTTGATCGCCTGCGGCGATGGATTGCCCTTGCCCTCGAACAGCGCCAGCGTGCCGATCGCTTCTCCGGAGGCGATCTTCGGCAGCCATTTCTGCTTCTGCGCGTCGCTGCCCGCGAGCAGCAGTGCTTCGGCGGCAAGATACACCGTCGATGAGAACGGCACCGGCGCCAGCGCACGGCCCATTTCCTCGGCGATCACGCAAAGCTCGAGATGACCAGCACCAGCGCCGCCGAACTCTTCGGGGATCGCGACGCCGAGAAAGCCCATCTCGGCGAGGCCCTTCCACAAGGCCTTGTCGTAGGTCGTCTTGCCGTCCAGCACCTCACGCACCGCTTTCGGCGGGCACTTCTCGGCAAGGAACTTCCTCGCCGCATCGCGCATCTGCTTTTGTTCGTCGGAGAAATCGAAATTCATGGCGTGTTACCTTTTCTTACGGTCATCTTATTTGCCGTCATTCCGGGGCGCGCGAAGCGCGAGCCCGGAATCCATCGCGCCAAGGAACGCGCGGCCCAATGGATTCCGGGCCTGCGCCTAACGGCGCATCCCGGAATGACGAGTGGAGAGAGTTTCGCTTTCATTTCAGTACAATCACGTCCTCTCCCGGATTGTCGGCGTAAAGCTGCTCCACCAGCGCGGCGCGGCGTTCGAGGCCTGCGCGCTGGTTGATGTAGCCTTTGTCGGTGAGTTCGTTGCCGTCGATGGAGGGCGGCTCCGCCATCAGCATGGCGCGGGCGATCCGCATGCTGCTGCCGGTGCAGGAGGCGTTGTGCGCTTCCAGCCCGCGCTTCAGGCAGGCGATAATTTCGGGATGCCTGACCACGTCTTCAAACGACGCGTCGGGATTGCCGACGAGTTGCCGGCAGGCGTGCAGATTGGGCCATGCCAGAAGACCAATGAATTCCCGGTCCTGCCCCGCGACCAGCGCGTCATGCACCGCGGGCGTCGCGGCGGCGATGGCATCGGTGCGCAGCGAGCCGACGTGCACAAAAGTGCCGGTGGTGAGCTTGAAGTCCTCGACCACGCGGCCGGCGAAGATGATGCCCTGCAGCGGGTCGTTGTCGTCAACGAACACGCCGGCATCACCGATACAGTAGAAGCCTTCCTCGTCGAACATCTTCTTCGTGAGATCGGGTTGGCCGAAATAGCCCGGCGTGACGTTGATGCCGCGCAGCCGCAGTTCGTACTTCGATCCGCACGGCACCATCTTCAATTCGACGCCGGGGAACGGCAGCCCGATCAGGCCGACGCGTTCGGTGTCCCAATAGGTGCCGGTGGAGGTCGGCGCGGTCTCGGTCGAGCCCCAGCCGGTATAGAACACGATGCGCTCGCCGGTGGTTTTCACTGCCAGCACCTGCATGCGGTCATAGAGATCGTCAGGCAATCGCGCGCCGCCATAGGCCATGACGGTCAGATTCTTGAAGAAACTACGACACAGCGCATCGTCCTTCTCCATCGCCGCCGCCAGCGCGGCATACCCCGCTGGCACGTTGGCGTAATAGGTCGGCGACACCTCGTGGAGATTGCGAAGGGTCTCCTCGAACAGGCCCGGCATCGGCCGCCCGTCGTCGATATAGAGCGTGCCGCCATCGACCAGGATGGGATGGAATGCCGCGTTGCCGCCCATGGTGTGGTTCCACGGCATCCAGTCCAGCATGGTCGCGATCGGCCCGTTCGGATCGCGCGGCCGCACCTGCATCATCATCGCCGCATTGGCGCACATCATCTCCTGGGTGTTGATGACGGCCTTGGGCATGCCGGTCGAGCCCGAGGTGAACAGCAGCTTGCCGACGGTGTCCGGCGTGATCTTTGCGATCGACTCGTCAACGGCCTTCGTCACCGGCGTCGCGGCGAGGTCGGCAAACGACACGCTCTTGATGCCTTCGCAGGGCCGCAGCACATGCACGACGGTGACGCCGGTGAGATCGAGCGCTTTCAGCGCCTTCTCGAAGGTCGGGCCATCCTGCACCATCACGACCGCAGGCTTGATCAGGTTGAAGAGGTATTTGAGCTTGAGATGATCCTGGCTCATCAGCGAATAGGCCGGTGACACCGGCGCCGCCGGCAGGCGCGCCTGCATCGCGGCCTGCGTCATCAGCGCGTGCTCGATGGAATTGCCGGACAAGATCGTGACCGGGCGACCATCTGCGACGCCGAGGTTGAGCAGGCCCTGCGTCAGCCCGTCGACGGTGCGCCTGGCTTCACCGTAGGAAACCTTTCGCCATTGCCGGTCCGCGCCGCCGCGCTGCGCCAGCCAGATGCGATCGGGCGCTTGCTTTGCCCATTTCGCCAGCGAGGCCGGAATATGCTTCTCGTAAGACTGCAGCGGAATGCGCGACTTCAGCACGATGACGCCGTCCGGCCGCCGCGCGACATCGATGTCGCGCTTCAGCCATTCGATCTTGCGAAAGCCGGGCTTGGTCAGCACCTCGGCTGCGTTCCCACTCATATTGCGTCTCCCGGAATTCGGTCCTTTTTCGGATCCTTCGTTCTTGTCTTGCTATCGTTTGATATAGACAGGCTTTCGCTTTTCAAGGAAGGCCCTGATGCCTTCGCCGAATTCTTCCGAGCGGCTGCACAGCACCTGATTGCGGTCTTCCATCGCGATCACGGCTTCGATCGAGCCGGCATCGACACTCATATTGAGGCATTCCTTGGAAAGCCGGAGGCCCACCGGCGACGCCGTCATCATCGCCTCGACATAAGGTTCCGCTGCCGCATCGAGCGCGTCTTCCTCGACCACTTCTGAGACGAGCCCAACCGCGAGCGCGCGGTCCGCGCCGATGAAGCGTCCGGTGAGGATCAGTTCCGACGCCACGGAGACGCCGACCAGCCGCGGCAGGAAATAGCTGGTGCCGATATCGCAGCCGCCGAGACCGAGCTTGATGAAGGCGCAGTTCATCCGCGCCGACTTGGTCGCAATGCGAATATCCGCCGCCAGCGCCAGCGCGAAACCACCGCCGGCCGCGGCGCCCTGCACCAGCGCGATGATCGGCTGCGGGCAACGCCGCATCAGCATCACGATGTCGGCAATCCGGCGCTGCGAATCCAGCGACTCGGTAACGCCGGGCGGCTCCTGCTGCCCGGCCCGGCGTTTCATGGCGTGTTTGAGATCGAGGCCCGCGCAGAAATTCTCGCCGGCACCCTTCAGCACCACCACGCGCGTGGTGCGGTTGCGCTGCAGGCCTTCGAAATAGGCGTTCAGCGCATCGATCATATCAGGGTTGAGCGCGTTGAGGCTATCCGGGCGATTGAGCATCACCCGGTCGACCCCGTCGTCATGTTCGATCAGCAGCGGTTGAGTCACGAAGCGCTCCTACCCATCGTCGTCCCGGCGAAGGCCGGGACCCATACGCCGTGCCACTGCGTGACGGCACGGTCGTAGAGACCTTCTTAAGCAAGAACCGCCGCGGAGTATGGGTCCCGGCGTTCGCCGGGACGACTCGCGGAGATTACGCCGCCTACCGCGGCGCCATGCGGATGGCGCCGTCGAGGCGGATGGTCTCGCCGTTGAGCATCGGGTTCTCGACGATGTGGACCGCGAGGTTGCCGTACTCGGAGGCGTCGCCGAGGCGGGCCGGATGCGGCACCTGCGCGCCGAGGCTCTTGCGAGCCTCCTCGTTCAATCCCATCAGCAGCGGCGTCAGGAACAGGCCCGGCGCAATGGTGTTGACGCGGATCTTCAGGCTGGCGAGGTCGCGCGCGGCCGGCAGCGTGAGGCCGACGACGCCGCCCTTCGACGCCGAATAGGCGATCTGACCGATCTGGCCTTCATAGGCCGCGACGCTGGCGGTGTTGATCGCAACGCCGCGTTCTTCACCGATCGGGGGCGCGGTGGCGAGCCGTTCGGCGAACAAGCGCAGCACGTTGAAGGTGCCGATCAGATTGACGTTGATGATGCGGACGAATTTTGCCAGCGGATAGACGCCGTCCTTGCCGACGGTGCGCTGCGATCCGCCGATGCCGGCGCAGTTCATCAGTACGCGCGCGATGCCGTGCGCGGCTTCGGCCTTGGCGATCGCGGCCTTGATCGCTTCCTCGTCGGTGACGTCGGCATGCAGGGCGACGCCCTTGACTTCGGCGGCGACTGCTTCGGCGTTTTCCTTGTTCTGGTCGATCACGCCGATTTTTGCGCCCTTGGCGGCCATGGCGCGGGCGGTAGCGGCACCGAGACCGGAGCCACCGCCGGTGATGAGAACGGCAACATCATTCAACTGCATTTTGAGACCCTTTCCTTGAACTTTTCCTTGGACGTTTCTTCTCTGGACGTGCGAATGGCGAACAGGGAGTGGCGAATGGAAAATTCCATTCGCTATTCGCTACTCGCCATTCGCGGCTTTCTTTTCACTCAGCATGCCGCCGCAGATCAGCGCTTCCATGTGCTTGATGTACTGGCGGCAGACTTCGTCGGTGACCGGACCGACGCCGGTCGCGCGCGACATCGCGTGGCGGCCGAAAAACAGGTGATCGCAGGCACCGACCAGGCTGGTGTAGAACATCACGGGATCGATGTTGCGGAACTCGCCGGCCTTGATGCCCTCGGCGAGCAGCCGTCGCTGAAAATCCAAAAGCGGCGCGACGAAAAACTTCGACACCTCGTCGGCCGCTTCCGTGCTGCTTTCATGCAGCAAATAGTGGATCAGCCGGTTCATGTACGGGAACTGGTAATAGGCGCGGATGATGCCGCCGATATGCAGCTTGAGTTTGGCGGTCGGCGAGATCGGCTGGCTGATCAGATATTCGAGTTGCGACATTTCTGTCGCGGCATCGCGCGCCAATAGCGCCAGCAACAGCCCGTCCTTGTTGCCGAAATGGTATTTCACCAAAGCGGCGTTGACGCCGGACTTCTGCGCGATGTCGGAGAGCGACACCTCGATCGAGGCGCGTTCGATCATCAATTCGCTAGCCGCCACAAGCAGCTTCTCGGCGGTGGTATTTTTGCCGCCCGCCAGTTTGGTCGGTATGCTGGTATTCAACCCTGATGCCATCACTGCCTGCCGGAAATTCCGGCCGCACATAAGCGCATGCCGCGGCTGCACTCAAGAGTTAATTGATTGATTGACTAAATCCCGTGCCACCCCTTAAATCCGGCCCATCATTCAAAAACCATCCAACAACAATTCAGGGAGAACAGACATGGCCGAGGCCTATATCGTCGCCACCGCTCGCACCGCCGGGGGCCGCAAAGGGGGACGTCTCGCAGGATGGCATCCGGCCGATCTCGCCGCCTCCGTGCTGGATTCGCTGATCGATCGCAGCGGCGCCGACCCCGCGCAGGTTGAGGACGTCATCATGGGCTGCGTGATGCAGGCCGGCGAACAGTCCAACAATATTGGCCGCAACGCCGTGATGGCTTCAAAGCTGCCGGAAAGCGTGCCCGCCACCTCGATCGACCGCCAGTGCGGCTCGTCGCAGCAGGCGCTGCATTTCGCGGCGCAGGCGGTGATGTCCGGCACCATGGATTGCGTGATCGCAGCCGGCGTTGAATCGATGACGCGGGTGCCGATGGGCCTTGCGTCGTCGCTGCCGGCCAAGAACGGCTTTGGTCACTACAAGAGCCCCGGCATCGAGAAGCTCTACCCGAACATCATGTTCAGCCAGTTCACCGGCGCTGAAATGATGGCGGAGAAATACGGTCTGTCCAAAGACGAACTCGATACGTACTCCTACAACAGCCACCAGCGCGCGATCGCAGCGACGCAAGCCGGCAAGTTCAAGGACGAGATCGTCTCGCTGCAGATCACCCGCGCCGATGGCACGACCGACACCCACCACATCGACGAGGGCATCCGCTTCGATTCCAGCCTCGACGGCATCAAGGGCGTCAAGCTGATCGCCGAGAACGGCAAGCACACCGCCGCCAGCGCCAGCCAGATCTGCGACGGCGCTTCGGGCGTGATGGTCGTCAACGAAAAGGGCCTCAAATCGCTCGGCGTCAAGCCGCTGGCGCGCATCCATCACCTCACCATGATGGGCGGCGATCCCGTGATCATGCTGGATGCTCCGCTGCACGCTACCAAGCGCGCACTGGAGAAGGCCGGCATGTCGGTCGACGACATCGACCTGTTCGAGGTCAACGAGGCCTTTGCCGCGGTGCCGGTTGCGTGGCTGAAGACCACCGGCGCCGATCCTGAAAGGCTCAACGTCAATGGCGGCGCGATCGCGCTCGGCCACCCCCTCGGCGGCTCCGGCACCAAGCTGATGACCACGCTGGTCAACGCGCTCAAGCAGCGGGGCAAGCGCTACGGCCTGCAGACCATGTGCGAAGGCGGGGGCATGGCGAACGTGACGATTGTGGAACGGCTGTAAGCTGTAGCGCTTACAGTTGCTGCGACAATAAATGGTGTCGTCCCGGCCTTGAGCCGGGACCCATAACCACAGGAGTTCGTGGTTATGCTGGGCTGGAGCTCCAGCCGATTTCAACAACTCAACTCGGTGGTTATGGGTCCCGGCGTTCGCCGGGACGACACCGGTGATTGTTTCAGGATTTTTCCATGACCCATCCGTCGATCTACGCCCGCACGCTTCCGAACAAGATCGCCTACCAGATGGCGGGCACCGGAAAAGCGATCACCTATCGCGAGCTTGACGAACTCTCGAACCAGGGGGCGCATCTGTTCCGCGCGCTCGGCCTCAAGGCCGGCGACCACATCGCGTTCCTGATGGAGAACCGCCTGGCGTTCATGGAGATCTGCTGGGCGGCGCAGCGCGCGGGACTCTATTACACCGCGATCAGCCGCTATCTGACCGAGGATGAGATCGCCTACATCATCAAGGATTGCGGCGCCAAGGTCTTCATCACCACGCCGAAATGCGCCGAGAAGGTGCAAGGCCTGATCAAGGGCGAGCCCGGCGAACCGCTGTTCTTCATGGTCGACGAGCCGCAAGCGGGTTTCCGCTCCTGGGACAAGGAAGCCATCGCGCAACCGACGACGCCGATTGCGGACGAGGTCGCCGGCTACGACATGCTGTATTCGTCGGGCACGACCGGACGGCCGAAAGGCATCAAGAAGGCGTTCGAGGGCAACAAGATCGACGTGCCCAACCAGTTCCTGAAAGTCCTCTGCGGCGACATGTGCGGCATGAATGCCGACAGCATCTACCTGTCGCCGGCGCCGCTCTATCATGCGGCACCTTTGCGCTTCAACATGATGGCGACCATCCTCGGCGGCACTTCCATCATCATGGAATCCTTCGACGCCGAGGAATTCCTGAAACTGGTCGAGAAATACAAGGCCACCCAATCGCAGCTGGTGCCGACCATGTTCGTGCGGATGCTGAAGCTGCCGGAGGAGGTGCGTACGCGCTACGACGTTTCATCGTTGAAGGGCGCGATCCACGCCGCCGCGCCCTGCCCGGTCGATGTGAAAGCCAAGATGATCGAGTGGTGGGGACCGATCCTGATCGAATATTACGCCGGCTCCGAGGGCAACGGCGTCACCGTGTCGAACTCACAGCAATGGCTGAGCCATCGCGGCACCGTCGGCCGCGCCGTGGTCGGGAAGGTCAAGATTCTGGACGAGAACGACCAGGAAGCGCCGACCGGGCAGATCGGCACGGTGTACTTTGCCGACGCGCCTGTGTTCGCCTATCACAACGATCCCGAGAAGACGAAACGCGCCTACAACGACCGCGGCTGGTCGACGCTCGGCGACGTCGGCTATCTCGACGACGAGGGCTTTCTCTACCTCACCGACCGCAAGAGCTACATGATCATTTCAGGCGGCGTGAACATCTACCCGCAGGAGACCGAGGACGTGCTGATCACCCATCCCGGCGTCGCCGACGTCGCGGTATTCGGCGTGCCGAACGAGGAAATGGGCGAAGAGGTCAAGGCGGTGGTGCAGCCGCACGACATGGCCAAAGCCGGCAAGGAGCTCGAGGCCGAGCTGATCCTGTTCTGCCGCAAGCATCTTTCGCCGATCAAATGCCCGAAGAGCATCGACTTCGAGGCTGAACTGCCGCGCACCCCGACCGGCAAGCTGGTGAAGCGGCATTTGCGGGACCGGTATTGGCCGAAGCCGGCGGCGAAGGGGTGAGTCGTGCTTGCACACTCCCTGGGAGGGTGGGCACTTTGCATCAGGGACGAGATTACATCGATGCTGCCGGCGAGCAGGTGAGGGATTGCGCTGCGCGCAGATGCATTCGCCCGCGCTGCTTGGTGGCAGTAGTGGTCCATTGTGCTTCGATTCGCTGAAAGTCTTTCGACAGTTTTCCGCGATGGCTGCCGCCAGTCTCGAAGGGGGCGTTCCCCTCGGGCGACAGCTCGAAGATTTCGACCTGCAGATCCGACAATCTGACGAACATCTGGACCTTTATCTTCGTCACCTGGCGTCCGACCTGTATGAGCCGCATCCCAACGCTTCCACGTGCTTCTCGTTCAGGGCACGCACCGAATCCAGGGTAATGACGACGTTCTGCACCCTCCTGTCACCATCCCAACTGAACTCGCCAAAAAAGCCGCGCGGCAAATTCCGGGTCAGATCCGTCACGTCAGCCGCGCGCGCGGCGGAGCCAAGCAGCAGGCTCGCTGCCGCGATCACCAGAACGAGGCGCGAAATCCAGCCGTGAAAATTTGTCAGCCCCAGCCAACGCATTGGTATGCATCCTGCGAGTTCGTGTTGCGGTCGTTAGTGGCCCCGGAGGCGGCCAAGGTTCAAGCCGTTGTGTTCGGGGCGGCAAGGCAAGCAACGGAGCCGCGCATGTCGGCCGGCAAGCTGGTGAAGCGGCATTTGCGGGACCGATATTGGCCGAAGGCGGCGGTGAAGGGGTAATATCTCGCTGTCGTCCCGGCGAAGGCCGGGACGACGCGAGTCTTAGATTCCGTCATGCCCGGGCTTGTCCCGGGCATCCACGTCTTTACAGTCTCACCAAGAAGAACGTGGATGGCCGGAACAAGTCTGGCCATGACGAGGAAACGCCATGACCGCCCTCCCCGACATCCCCCTCCCCTCCGGCATTCGCTCGCGCTATGTCGAAAACATCAACGGCCTCTCCATGCATGTGCTGGAAGCCGGCTTCGAGACACGCGGCCGGCCCTGCGTGCTGTTGCTGCACGGCTTTCCCGAGCTTGCCTTCAGCTGGCGCAAGGTGATGCCGCAGCTGGCGGCCGCGGGCTATCACGTGATCGCGCCGGACCAGCGCGGCTATGGCCGCACCACGGGGTGGGATGCCAATTACGATGGCGACCTCGCCTCGTTCCGGCTCACCAATCTGGTGCGCGACGCGCTCGGGCTGGTGTCGGCGTTCGGCTACCGTTCGGTCGATGCCGTGATCGGGCATGACTTCGGCTCATCGGTCGCCGCTTGGTGCGCGCTCCTGCGGCCGGATGTGTTCCGTTCGGTCGCGCTGATGAGCGCGCCGTTCGCCGGCCCGCCGGCGCTGCCGTTCAACACCGCGGATGCACCGGCCAAGCCTGCAGCGGAAGACCCCATCCATCGCGAACTGGCGGCGCTGCCGCGGCCGCGCAAACATTATCAATGGTACTATTCGACGCGCGAGGCCAACGCCAACATGCACCACGCGCCGCAGGGCGTGCATGATTTCCTGCGCGCCTACTACCATCACAAGAGCGCGGACTGGAAAGACAACGCGCCCTATCCGCTGAAATCATGGACGGCGGACGAGATCGCCAAACTGCCGACCTATTATGTGATGGATTTTGTAAAGGACATGGCCGCGACCGTCGCCGAGGAAATGCCCTCTGCCGCCGCGATCGCCGCGAACACATGGCTGCCGGACAGCGAGCTTTCGTTCTACAGCGCCGAATATACCCGCACCGGTTTTCAGGGCGGCCTGCAATGGTACCGCTGCGGCACCTCGGGGGCTTTCGTGGCCGAGTTGCAGACCTGGTCGGGCCGCACCATTGACGTGCCCTCGGCCTTCATTTCGGGCAAGCAGGATTGGGGCACCTACCAGCGCCCCGGCGTATTCGAGACCATGCAATCAAAAGCCTGCACCAACATGATCGGCTGCCATCTCGTCGATGGCGCCGGCCATTGGGTGCAACAGGAGCAGCCTGCCGAAGTGAGCCGGCTGCTGCTGCAGTTTCTGGAAAAGGGCCAAGCTGCCCGTTAGCGCTTTGACCGATCGCCCGTGCTCGGCGTCGGCATCCTGATCGGCGCGTCGTAGGCTCAGCTCACAGCAAGCTCGGCATCACTACGTCGGTGATGATTCGCCGCGGCGGCAAATTGGCATCCTTGGTGTTGTAGTTGCCGGCCGTGCTTGCGACCACCAGATCGAGCCCCGGAAATACAGTCAGCCGCTGGCCGCCATTGCCGGCGGCGTTCCACAAGTGCTGGTTGGAGCGCGGCATGGTCGGCGTCTCCATGGTGAAATCCAGATTGTACCATTGGTAGCCGTATTTGCGCTCTTCCTCGATCGGCACCACGGGTGAGGTGCTGCGCGCGATCCATTCCGCCGGCACGACGGAACGGCCTTCCCAGACACCGCCGCGCAGCGTCAGTTCGCCGATCCTGGCAAGATCGCGCGGCGTCATACGGATACCAGACGCCGCGATCAGCTCGCCGCGATTGTCTGCGTGCCAGTCGGTCGGGCCGATCCCGAGCGGATCGAACAAGGCTTCGCGCGCATACGCGTGCAGCGATTTGCCCGTTCCCTTGGCGATCAGGCGTCCGAGCAGTGCGGTGGCGCCGCCATTATAGACCCAGCGCTGGCCGGGCTCCGTCACGATCGGCCGGTCGAGAATGTAGCGGTACCGATCCGGCGCCATGTCCATGGCGGTCTCGCTGTTGGCCGGATTGGTATAGGGCATCGATTCGTTCCAGTCGGTGCCCATCGTCATCGACAGCACATGATGCAGTGTCCAGCGGCTGCGCGCGGGATCGGCCGCAAGATCGGCATATTCGGGAAAAGACTGCATCAGTCGATCCTCCGGCGCCGGCACTTTGCCGGCGGCCAGCGCGATCCCGTACAACAGGCCGACGATGCTCTTGGATACCGAGCGCAGATCGTGCAGCGTATCCGGCTTGAAAGAAACCTCGCCCACCGGCCGGTTTCCCCTCGCGGTGTCCTCACCCTCGAAATAGCGCTCGAACACCAGCCGACCGCGCCTCACCACGACGACGCCATGGAGGTTCCATATCCGCTTGTCCGCGATTGCCTTGTCGAGGCGCGCCGGCAGATCATCATCGAAGCCGGCTTCGCGGAGCGAAATCGACTGCCAGGCGGCGGCCGCGGCCGAAACGGGTCCGG
The DNA here is from genome assembly GCF_018130185.1 of Bradyrhizobium sp. AUGA SZCCT0182. Taxonomy (NCBI): domain Bacteria; kingdom Pseudomonadati; phylum Pseudomonadota; class Alphaproteobacteria; order Hyphomicrobiales; family Nitrobacteraceae; genus Bradyrhizobium; species Bradyrhizobium sp. AUGA SZCCT0182. Next base: position 124,309 of record NZ_JAFCLY010000022.1, read on the forward strand.
CCAGGGGGCCCATCAGTATCCCACCCGCGCCGGCCAGAACCTGCCGGCGGTTGAACCTCGACACATTCACGATCTTGCCTCCCGCGGTTGGCGCGCGGCCGTCACAGGAATACAGCTTCATGTCCGACTTGTGACACCGTCGCCAAAGGGCTTCAACTTCCGTTGAGGTCGCCGATCTCCGGAAAGAACAGGTCTTTCCATGAAATCGGCTCGTTCCTGGTGGTGCCGACCTTGCGCATGAATTTGGCGAATTTCATCGTCGCCGCCGGCGTCATGGTCCATTCGACATTGGGACCGGTGACGACCTTCGTCACCATCTCGAGCGGCAGTTTGGAGCCGGAATCGTTGATCCAGCTTTGCGCCGTGCCCTTGGGATCTGCGGCGATGATCGAGGTGGCCTCCTTCACCGCGTCGAGGAAAGCGGCGTAGAGTTCGGGATTGTCCTTGCGGAACCGCGCCGAGGTCCATGCCACCGTGAACGTATGCGGCCCCAGCACGTCGAACGAGGTCAATATGGTGCGGATGTTCTTCTGCTCGAGTTGCTGAAACTGGAACGGCGGCACGCTGAAGGCCGACGAGACGCCGCCCGCGCCGCTCAATAGCGCGATGGTCGCATCCGGCGGCGACATCGACACCGTCAGCGGATCAAACTTGGCGTAGTTCGCCTCGCCAAAAGCTTCCGCCGCCGCCATCTGGAGCAGGACTGCCTGCACCGATACTTTGATCGAAGGCACCGCGATGCGATCGCGCTCGCTGAAATCCTTGATCGACTTGATGTCGGGATTGGCGGTGTTCAGCAGAAACGGCTGCGAGGAGAGCGCGCAGATGCCCTTGACCTCAAACGAGGTGCCTCTGGTTTTGTCCCACAGCGTGATCAGACCAGGCACGCCGCCGCTGACGATGTCGGTAGAGTTCGACAGCAACGCCTCGTTCATCGCCACCGGGCCGTTGAAGCGCTGCCAGGAGACCTTGAAGTCCTTCAGGCCGCGTTGCGAGGCGTATTTCTCGATGAGCCTGTCGCGCTTCATGACGTTGAATTGCAGGTAGCCCATCGAAAACTGTTCGGCCAACCTGATCTCGGCCGCACCGGCCGTCGTCGGGCCGATGGCGAAAGCGATCGCGGCAGCTGCCACCCAGGTGGTCCTCATGGTCGTCTCCCCGTCTTTTCATTTTTTGTTGATCGGGAGACTAGCGCGCGAAAGGCGAGCGCGCCAATAGCACTGGCAGCATGACGGCCCTGCCGCTGTACAGCCATTGCTCTTGCGGCGCCTCGCCAAACTGAGCATCATCCGCGCCGCATCAAGAACAGACCGGGAGCAAGCCTTGGCCAAATCGCAATGGAGCTTCAAGACCGCCGTTGAATTGTCGGCAGCGCTCGCTGCAAAAAAGGTTTCCGCCGTCGAGCTGGCGCAGGACGCGATCGGCCGCATCGAACGGCACGATGCCAAGATCAACGCGATCTGCGTGCGCGATTTCGACAGCGGCCTCGCCGCTGCGCGTGCCGCCGATGCGGAACTGGCGCGCGGCGTCAGCAAGCCGCTGCTCGGCATCCCCATGACGGCGAAGGAATCCTTCAATATCGCGGGCCTGCCCACGACCTGGGGCATCCCGGCGCAGAAGGATTTCAAGCCGACCGAAGACGCGCTCCCCATATCGCGCATCAAGGCTGCCGGCGGCGTGATCCTCGGCAAGACCAACGTGCCGCTCGGGCTCGCCGACTGGCAGAGCTACAACGACATCTACGGCACGACAAACAATCCGTTCGATCTCGGCCGAACGCCAGGCGGCTCGTCCGGCGGATCGTCGGCGGCGCTCGCGGCCGGCTATGGCGCGCTGTCGCTCGGCTCCGACATCGGCGGCTCCTTGCGCGTTCCGGCGTTTCACTGCGGCATCTATGCGCACAAGCCGACCTTCGACCTCGTGGCCATGCGCGGCCACACGCCGCCGCCCTTCCCGCCGCTGCCGTCCAACCGCGATCTTTCCGTGATCGGGCCGATGGCGCGCGGCGCGGCCGATCTCTCGCTGCTGCTCGACGTGATGGCCGGTCCCGACCCGCTCGACGCCGGCAAGGGTTACAGACTGGAGCTGCCAGCGGCGCGCCACACCGCGTTGAAGGATTTCCGCGTGCTGCTGATCGATACCGATCCGCTGATGCCGACCGACAAGACTGTGCGCGGAACGCTGGAAACACTTGCCGCCAATCTCGCCAAGGCCGGCGTCAGGGTCGAACGGCAAAGCCGGCTGCTGCCCGACTTCGCCGCATCATCCCGGCTCTATATGCGAATGCTGATGTCGTTCCTCGCGGCATCCTTTGCGCCCGAGGTCTATGCCGGCGCGCAGGCTGCGGCGGCATCCCTTCCGGCCGACGATATGAGCCTCACCGCCGAGCGCCTGCGCGGCATCGCGCTCAGCCATCGCGACTGGCTGATGGCCGACGGCGGGCGCGTGCGTCTGCGCGCGCAGTGGCGCGAGCTGTTCAAGACGTTTGACGCCGTGATCTGCCCGATCATGCCGACGCCCGCCTATCCGCACGATCACTCCGCCGACCAGGAACAACGCCGCATCAGGATCGACGGCAAGGACCACGTCTATTCCGATCAGCTCGCCTGGCCCGGCATCGCCACCCTGCCCGGCCTACCCTCCACCGCGATACCGACCGGCTTCGCGCCGGACGGATTGCCGATCGGCGTGCAGATCGTCGGCCCCTGGCTGGAGGACCGCACGCCCTTGAGGCTCGCCGAGCTGATCGAGCGCGAATTCGGCGGGTTCAAGCCGCCGCCGATGTTGGATGATTGAGCTGGAAACTTACCTGCAACGTCATTGCATGTGGTGCGAAGCGACCCATAATCGCTCCAACAAGCCGAAGGGAAAGCCATGAGCAACGACATCGAAGAACTCACCGCGCTGAACCGCGACTATGTCGCCTCGGTGCAGAATTGCGACGTCAAACGCTTCGACGAGATTCTGGCGCAGGAGTTCTACTGCTCCAATCCCGACAAATCGCTGGTCGACCGATCAGGCTTTCTCAAGCAGACCGCCGTGCCGGTGACGATCCGGAATCTGCGGGCCGACGACGTCAAAATCCGCGTGCTCGGCGACTTCGCCATCATCCACGCCGCGACGCGTTATACGACGGCGGATGGGCAGGAAGCCCATGGGCGGTATACCGATTGCTGGGCGAAGCAGAACGGGAAATGGCTCGCGGTGTCCGCGCATGTGTCGCGGTGAACACCAGCCGTCGTCCCGGCCTTGAGCTCAGATGCGCAATTGCGCATCGGGGGACCCATAACCACCAGCGGCGATTGCTTTTGCACGCTGGTCGTTATCTTCCTTGTTTAGCCACGTCGGCCGCGGCGTATGGGTCCCGGCCTTCGCCGGGACGACGCATAGGTGAAGTTCGCAACACGCGCAGTTCACTCACGCATCGAACATGATCACGCTGCGCACGGTCTTGCCCGCCTTCATCGCTGCAAAACCCTCGTTGATTTCGGACAGTTTCAGTTTGGCCGAAATCCAGTCTTCCAGATGCAGCTTGCCGCGCATGTAGAATTCGACCAGGCGGGGCATGTCGACGCGGAAATGGTTGGAGCCCATCGAGGAGCCCTGGATCCTGCGCTCGCGCAGGAAGTCGAAGCCGTGCAGCTCGATCTTCTGGCCGAACGGTATCATGCCGACGATGGTCGCGGTGCCGCCGGCGGCCAGCATCGCGAACGACTGCTCCGCGGTCTCCTTGCGGCCCAGCACTTCGAAGGAATGGTTGACGCCGCCCTTGGTGAGTTCGCGCACCTGCTGCACGACGTCGCCGTTGCGGGGATCGACGATGTCGGTGGCGCCGAGTTTGGTCGCAAGCTGCAGCTTGGCGGGATTGGTGTCGATCGCGATGATGCGGCCGGCGCCGGCGATCGCAGCGCCGTTAATCGCGGCCATGCCGACGCCGCCGCAGCCGATCACCGCGACCGTTTCGCCGGCGGTGACTTTGGCCGTGTTCACGACCGCGCCGTAGCCGGTGATGACGCCGCAACCGATCAGCGCGGCCAGTTCGAGCGGCATATCGTTGCGGATTTTGACGATGGCGTTTTCGTGCACCAGCATCTGCTCGGCGAACGACGACAGATTAAGGAACTGGTTGAGTTTCTCCGAGCGCGCCCAGGACAGCCGGTTGGACACGCCCGGCAGCATTTTTACCGTCGTGTCGGTGCAGAGCACGGTGCGTCCGGTGGTGCAATTGTCGCAGGTGCCGCAGAACACCGACAGGCAGGTCACGACGTGATCGCCGGGTTTCACATAGGTGACGTCGGAGCCGACTTTTTCCACCACCCCGGCCGATTCATGGCCGAGCACCGCAGGCAGCGGATGCGGATAAAGCCCTTCCATGAAATGCAAATCAGAGTGACAGAGGCCGGCGACGCGGGTGCGGATCAGGACTTCGCGCGGGCCGGGATTCGGCACGCTGACATCCTCGATCACGAGCGGCTGATTGACTTCATGCAGAACGGCGGCCTTCATCGGGTACTCCCTTGATTGTTTTTCTTGAATATCAGCGTGGTCGGAAGCCTACGCTGCGGTGAGCAATTCGCCAACCTCGGCCATGCCCACCGCGCGTTCGCCGAGCAGGTGCTCCGTGATCGCACGCTGCGTGGCATTTTCCGCCAAGCGGAACGGATCAGACGCGGCCACCCGGTGATCGATCACCATGCGCGAGAGCAGCAGCCGCTTCGCATCGCCGCGCATCTCATGGATGCGGCCGCCCTCCCATGCCAAGGCCACGGCGCTGGCGACATGATAAAGCAGACTGGTCGCACGCCGCGCATCGCCTTCGTTATCCGACTTGCTGGCGACCTCGCGCGCAAAGCCGATAGCGCGGTCGGTCAATTCGCGCAGGCGGTTGCGCCAGGCCTGCGGCACATTGGCGCTGTCATCGAGGCGGGCGTGCAGATCGGCGGCGAGCGCCGCATCGGCGCCGTGGCGGCCGACCGCGCGTTTCAGCGCATCGATCGCGACGATATTGCCGGTGCCTTCCCAGATCGAACCGAGATGTGCGTCGCGCAACAGGCGCGGGGTCGCGAATTCCTCAATGTAGCCGATGCCGCCGCGCATCTCGAGCGCATCACCGCAGACCTTGCGGGCATCGCGGGTGGCGCGGAATTTCAGCGTCGGCGTCAGGATGCGCAGCAATGCTGCCGCGTCCTGGCTGCCGGCTTCAGCGCGATCAAGCGCGTCAGCGGTGAGAAAACTCATCGACAACGCCTGTTCGGTTGGCAGCATGATCTTCATCAATTGCCGCCTTGCCAGCGGCAGATCGATGATGCGCTGGCCAAACACCACGCGATTTTTCGCCACCGTCATCGCGTCATGACAGGCGCGCCGCATCAGTGCGGTGGATTTGACGCCGTTGGAAAGCCGCGACGAATTCACCATCTCGGCCATCTGCACGAAACCGCGATCGAGCTTGCCGACGGCATAGGCAATCGCGCCTTCCAGCTTGATCTCGCCCGAAGCCATCGAGCGGGTGCCGAGCTTGTCCTTCAGGCGGACGATCCGGTAGTGGTTTTGCGACCCATCCTCGAGCCGCCGCGGCATCAGGAACAGACCGACGCCACGCGTGCCGGGCCCTGCGCCTTCCGGGCGTGCCAGCAACATCACCACTTCGGCGTCGGCATTGGAGCAGAACCATTTCTCGCCATGCAGCCGCCAGTGATCGCCCTCCTGCACGGCCGTCGTGGTGAGCGTGCCGACGTCGGAACCGCCTTCCTTCTCGGTCATGAACTGGCCGCCCTGGGTCAGCTTGCTCATGTCGGTTTGCGTCAGGCCGTCGAGATATCGCGCCTTCAGGGCCTCGCTGCCGAAATTATTCAACAGCTTGGCGCAGCCGTCGGTGACGTTGATCGGACAGCCCAGCCCGAACTCGGCCTGATTGAACAGGAACGTAAAGGCGTGCTTGGCGACAACGGGATATTTGTCCGGCCATCCCATGATGCCCTTGCGGATCGACAGCGCGTGAATGCCGAACTCGCCGAATGCGGCCTTCTCCAGTTCGCGATAGGCCGGATGATATTCGATATACTGGGAATCGCGTCCAAAACGGTCGCGCTGGTGCAGCACCGGCGTGTGGCGATCGGCGAGCCGCGCGCATTCGTCGAGATGACCGCCGGCAAGCCCGCCGAGCCGGTCGAGATGCGGTTCGATGTGGCGAAACAGCGGCTCCGGCAAATGCAGCCGCAGCAGATCCGTCAGCGCCGGATCGGCCCGGTAGAAATTCATCCCCGAGGTATCAGGCGCAAGCAATCCTGGCTTGTCGGCCGGAGCCGTGCTGCGATCATGCGTGAGGGGTTGCTGCATTTTTATCTCTTGTTCGTTCCGCCCGATATTGATCATCTACCGATAACGCAGGCGATCAAGCCGTCAACAAGCATAATTGGAGGGTCACCCCATGGCGGACGGATATCAGCCTCGCCATGACCCGGCGGGTTGTCTGGCGGAATTACGCCCCTAAATACGTGTTCCCGGTCATTTCTGGAGAGCCGCCATGCCGACCCCGCCAACCTACAAGACCGCCCTGATCGTCGGCGCCGGCGAGGGATTGAGCGCATCGCTGGCGCGGCTCTTCGCGCGCGAAAAAATCCGCGTCGCGCTGGCCGCCCGCAAAATCGAAAAACTCGGCGCGCTGTGCACCGAAACCGGCGCCCGCGCGTATGCCTGCGACGCCACCAACGCCGACGAGGTCGAACGGCTGTTCGGTCAGGTCGAGCGCGAGATCGCTACGCCTGATCTCGTTGTCTATAACGCCAGCGGGCGGGCGCGCGGCCCCTTCACCGACCTGGTGCCGGCCGACGTCGCCAACGCGATCGCGGTCAGCGCCTTCGGCGGTTTCCTGGTGGCGCAGCAGGCGGCGTTGCGCATGCTGCCCAACAAGCATGGCGCGATCCTGTTCACCGGCGCCTCCGCCAGCGTCAAGGGCTATCCGCAGTCAGCCCCGTTCGCGATGGGCAAGTTCGCACTGCGCGGCCTTGCCCAGAGCATGGCGCGTGAACTATCGCCGCAAGGCATTCACGTCGCGCATTTCGTCATCGACGGCGGCATCCGCAGCGCCGCCCGCACCGAGCCCGCCGACCGGCCGGATTCGATGCTCGATCCTGACGCCATTGCCTCGAGCTACTGGAACGTGCTGCAGCAGCCGCGCAGCGCCTGGACCTGGGAGCTGGAATTGCGGCCGTGGGTCGAGAAGTTTTAGCACACCGTCATTCCGGAGCGATGCGAAGCATCGAATCCGGAATCTCGAGATTCCGGGTCTGGTGCTTACGCACCATCCCGGAATGACGAACAAGAAGAAATACTGGGGGAAACATGACCGAAATCACCGTCGACACCGGCACCAATGAATTGCTCTGCGTGATCCGCGACCGCGTCGCCATCATCACGCTGAACCGACCCGAGGCGCGCAACGCGATGTCGGATAATCTGACGCCGGCGCTGCGCAACATGATCAAGACCTGCGGCGAGAATCCGGAAGTCGGCGCGCTGCTGCTCACCGGCGCCGGCACGGCATTTTGCGCCGGCGGCAACGTCAAGGGCATGGGCGCCAATCGCGACAAGAAGAAGCTCGAAATGTCGCATGACGAAAGAGTCGCCGATCTGCAGGAACGGCAACGCCTGCTGACCGGCGCCTTGGTCTCGGTGCGCAAGCCGACCATTGCGGCCTTGCCCGGCCCCGCAGTCGGCGCCGGGCTTGCCCTCGCGATGGCCTGCGACATCCGTATCGCCGCACAATCGGCCTTCCTTTCCACCGGGTATCTCAAGGTGGGCCTGAGCGGCGACTATGGCATCGCCTGGCTGTTGACCCGGCTGGTTGGCACCGCGCGGGCGCGCGAATTGATGTTCACCTGCGAACGGGTCGACGCCGCCAGGTGCGAGACGATCGGCCTCGTCAACCGCGTGGTCCCGGACGACAAGCTTCAGGCCGAAGCCTTTGCGCTCGCCAAATCGATCGCAGAAGGTCCGACGATCGCGATCCGCTATATGAAGGACAATCTCGACGAAGCCCTGATGTTCGATTTCGCCACCGCGCGCGACCATGAAGCCGAACGCATGATCCGCACCCAGGTGACAGCGGATCACAAGGAGGCGGTGCAAGCCTTCATCGAAAAGCGCAAGCCGGTGTTCAGGGGCGGCTGAGAACTTAGCTTATCGGGTTTTCGTCAAACAGCCGCGCCACCATCACCGAATCCAGGTAGGCGCGCACGCGCACGATTCTGTCGTTCTTGAAATAGCAGACCCAGCAATAATGGTTGTCAAAGCGAAATCCGTTCCTGGCGGTCGCTTCGGAATGCAGCTCCACAATCGCCACGTCGTCAGCCACGATCAGATTGTCGACGTGCAATTGCGCGCCATTGGGCAACACCTTGCCGAGTTTCGCAAAGGTCCCGGCAATGAAATCGGCCTTTGATGTGTAGTGGCCCGCGAGCGGATGCGTGCCCATCACGATCCAGTCGACATCGTCAGCGACATGGCCAAAGAATGCTGCGCCATCGCCATGCTCGAGGCCGGCAAAGATCTTCCGCACGAATTCAGCATCGACTGACATGCGCCGCCCTCCGCTCGGTGGGGCAAGGCTAAACGGGGCCGGCGCGATTTTCAATCCAAGGAGCTCGCGGCCTGGCGCGAGGTTTCGACCTCGACCGACTGGACTGAAGAGGCTGCGTAAATGTTGCTGAACCCGCAGGCATAAAAATAGCCCGGTTCTGGTCAGCCAGAACCGGGCTTAGTTTCGTCAAACCGCAACCGAGGACATAGTGGCCTGGCGGGAGAGGGCGGCGAGCCGCCAGCTTGCACAGGGGATGTCTTGCGGTTCGACGTCGATATGCTTTTCAAAGCGCACCAGCTTCCAGTCGCCGGGGGTCGGCATGAAGGCGTAGCCGGATTTGCGGGCGAGGCCGATCATGGCCTCATTGGAACGCAGCGTATCGCCGAACAAACGGTCAGCGCCGAATGAGGCGGCGCGGCATTCGAGATTTTTCAACAGCGCCTTGCCGATGCCGTGGCCCTGCCAGCGGTCGTCGATCGACATGCCGAATTCGATGCTGCCGTCCTCGAACGCGTAACGGGCTTCGCCGACGATGATCTCATGGCCATCGACCAGCATGCTCGCGACCACGCTGAAGCGATCGGCTTCGCCGATATGGATGAAATCCTCGAGCACCGACGGCGGCAGTTCGCGCGTGGCGCCGAGGAAGCGGTTGTAGCGGGAGCGGATGGTCAGCGCGCGGAAATAGCTTTGCAATGCCTCGGCATCGCGCGGCTCGACGAAACGCACGGTCAGGGCCTCGCCGCTGCGCGCGCGCAGCAGGTCCGAATATTGCTTGAGATCGTCGAAACGCATTGTCGTCATCGCACGCTCCCATTGCTCCCGAAAAAATGGCCGGCGTCCCCCTGATGAGGCGACGCCGGCCTGGCTGCTGTTTAAGCCCGCCAGAATGGTTTTGAGGCTTCGTAGATGGCATCGCCGTGGGAGACGCCGATGTCGTGGAGCTCCCGGTCGGACCAGTTGGCCAGTTCCCGGCGAGCCGCGGAGCGCTGCCGCCAGACATGGATCAGTTCGGCGACTTGGCTGAAAAGGCTCTGTCCATGATGATTTATCATCGATTCATGTGTGAAAGTAGACATTTGAAGCTCCTATCTCTAATCTGTTGACGCTAATATCTGCGCTCCCAAGGCCTTTCACAAACGACACTTTGTACCGCTTCGGATGATAAAAACTCATATATTGGGGAAGTGCTGGAGATGACCACCAGGCTGCCGTCGCTGAATGGGTTGCGCGCCTTCGAGGCTGCCGCCCGGCATCTGAGTTTCACGCAGGCGGCGGCCGAGCTGAACGTCACGCAGACCGCGATCAGCCATCAGATCAAACGGCTGGAAGAAGAGCTCGGTGTTCGCCTGTTCGTGCGCCAGAACCGGGCGCTGACGCTGACGCCGCAGGCGGTGGATTACCTGCCCGGCATCCGCGCCGCCTTCAACGACCTGCGGCTCGCCACCGATCGGCTGCTGCGCAAGGACGACGACCACGTGCTGACGGTCTCGACGCTGGCCTCGCTCGCCGCCAAATGGCTGCTGCCGCGCCTTTCCGCGTTCCAGGAAGCGCATCCCGGCATCGATGTGCGTATCACCACCTCGACCAATCTGGTCGACTTCCAGCGCGACAATGTCGATGCCGCGATCCGCTACGGCCGCGGCCAATGGGCGGGATTGCGCGCCGACTGGCTGATGGCGGACGAGCTTTTCCCGGTATGCAGCCCGGACCTCTTGAAGGGCAGCAAGCCGCTGAAATGCCCGGAAGACCTCCGCGACCACGTGCTGCTGCACACCAGCAATTTCAACAGCGACGACTGGCGGCTGTGGCTGACAGCGGCCGGCCTGCCCGCGGACTTTTCCAAGCAGCCGGGCGTGACCTTCGATCTCATCTTCATGACGGTGCAGGCCGCCATCGACGGCCTCGGCGTCGCGATGGGCCGCTCGGCCTATGTCGAGGACGACATCGCCAAGGGCCGCCTCGTCGTGCCCTTCAAGATCACGCTGCCGACCGATGCCGGGTTCTATCTGGTCTCGCCCGCGGGACGAACGGACCCGCCAAAACTGTCGGCGTTCCGGCAATGGCTGATTGCCTCGGTACAGAACAAGCCCTGAAAGGCCGACATTCCGCGTTCTCAGGGCACCTCCGCCGTTTTGCGGGTTGTCGCCACGCCCCACTGTGCCAAATTGTCGCATCAAGCAGGCTAACTGTCTCGGGGAACGAGACTTTTTGCGCCGGCGGCAACACAGCAGGGAGACGGCGTCATGGCGCAGGCAAGTGGTGCGGAAATACCGCAAATCAAATCGCGTATCGGCGCCATCCTGCGCGCGACCAGCGGCAATTTCCTCGAGCAATTCGATTTCTTCCTGTTCGGATTTTACGCCAGCGCAATCGCGAAGGCGTTCTTTCCTGCCCAGAACGAAACGGCGGCGCTGCTGAATGCGTTCGGGGTGTTCTGGCTCGGCGCGCTGATGCGCCCGGTCGGCGCCATCGTGCTCGGCTCCTATATCGACCGCATCGGCCGGCGCCGGGGTTTGATCGTGACGCTCGGGATCATGGCGATCGGGACGGTCGTGATCGCCTTCTGTCCGGGGTTTGAGACGATCGGCATCGCCGCTCCCGTCATCGTGCTGCTTGGCCGGCTGCTGCAGGGATTTTCCGCCGGCGTCGAACTCGGCGGTGTCTCGGTCTACCTGGCGGAGATTGCCACCCCCGGCAACAGGGGCTTCTACACCTCGTTTCAATCTTCCAGCCAGCAGGTCGCCATTTTTGTTGCCGCGATCCTCGGCTATGTGCTGAGCGAGGTGATGCCGGCAGAAACGGTTGCGGCGTGGGGCTGGCGCATTCCATTCTTCATCGGCTGCCTCATCATTCCCTTCATTTTCGTGCTGCGGCGGACGCTCGAAGAGACGCCCGCCTTCCTCGCCATGAAGACGCATCCGACCGCATCGGAAGTGTTCGCGTCCGCGGTGGCAAACTGGCGCATCGTCATTCTCGGCATGATGATGGCGGTGCTGACCACCACGACCTTCTACTTCGTCACCGTCTACACGCCGACCTTCGGCAAGACCGTGCTGAAGCTGTCCACGCCGGACGCCCTCCTCGTCACCCTCCTGGTGGCCGTGGCCAATTTCATCTGGAATCCGGTCGGCGGCGCGCTGTCCGACCGGATCGGGCGCAAGCCGGTATTGCTGGCGATTGCATGCCTGTCCCTGGTGACCGCCTATCCGGCGCTGCACTGGCTGATCGCGGCGCCCACCTTCGGCAAGATGCTGGCCGTCGAAATGATGTTCTCGTTCTACTTCGGCGTTTACAGCGGCACCATGCTGGGCGCGCTGGTCGAGGTGGTGCCGGCGAACGTCCGGACCACCTGTTTCTCGCTGGCCTTTGCGCTCGCCGCAGGCCTGTTCGGGACGTTTACGCCATTTGCGTCGACCTGGCTGATCGGTCACACCGGCGACAAGGCATCCCCCGCCTACTGGCTGATGTGCGCCGCGGCGCTGGGCATCATCGCAGCGCTCGCCATCTATCGCGACGGAGAAACGATCGCGACCCGCGACGCTGTTCCCGCGTAGAGCATTACCGGGATGCGCCGGGCAATGGACTGCCCGGCGGCGCAGGAGTTGTAACGGATAATTCCGTGATGCGTGCGGCATCCGACATTGTCGCATGTCGCGCGGCAGCCAATTTGATTTCCATGCAAACAACGATAACAAGAGCGCATGGTGGATTTGAAACGCAGGTTCGACGTTCTGGTGATCGGCGGCGGCAACGCCGCGCTGTGTGCCGCGATCTCTGCCCGCCGGGCCGGCGCCTCGGTGCTGGTGCTGGAAGGCGCACCGAAATTCTATCGCGGCGGCAATACCCGGCACACCCGCAACATGCGCTGCGCCCATGACGCGGCGACCGACATTCTCACCGGGCCCTACACCGAAGAGGAATTCTGGCAGGATCTGTTGCTGGTGACCGGCGGCGAGACCGACGAAGAACTGGCAAAATTCATGATCCGGGAGTCCAAGGACATCCTGAACTGGATCGTCGAACAGGGTGTGCGCTGGCAGCCGTCGCTCGGCGGCACGCTCAGCCTCGGCCGCACCAATTCGTTCTTCCTCGGCGGCGGCCGCGCGATGCTGAACGCGCTGTATCTGACCGCCGAACAGCTCGGCGTCCAGATCATCTATGACGCCGAGGTTGCCGACCTCCACATCGAGGACGGCATGTTCCTGGCGGCTCACCTGAAGCAGCCGATCGATGGGGCCACCGAAATCCGCGCCTCGGCGCTGGTCGCCGCCGCCGGCGGCTTTGAAGCCAACATCGAATGGCTCAAGGAATATTGGGGCGAGGCCGCCGACAACTTTCTCATTCGCGGCACGCCCTACAATCGCGGCTCGATCCTGAAAATGCTGCTGGCCAAGGGCGTGCAGGACATCGGCGATCCCACCCAATGCCATGCGGTCGCAATCGACGCCCGCGCGCCGAAATTCGACGGCGGCATCATCACCCGACACGACTCTGTCGTGTTCGGCATTGTCGTCAACAAGCACGCCCAGCGCTTCTACGACGAGGGCGAGGACATCTGGCCGAAGCGCTACGCGATCTGGGGCCGGCTGGTGGCGGCCCAGCCCGACCAGATCGCCTACATCATTTTCGATTCGGCTGTCGTCACGAGCTTCATGCCGACGCTGTTCCCGCCGATCGCGGGCGGCACCATCGCCGAGCTCGCCACCAAGCTTGAGCTCGACCCGGTCGCGCTGGAAAAGACCATCACCGATTTCAACGCCGCGGTGCAGCCCGGCACGTTCGACCACACCATCCTGGACGATTGCCGCACCGAAGGCATCACGCCGCAAAAAACGCATTGGGCGCGCAAGATCGAGGCCGCGCCGTACCTCGCCTATCCGGTGCGGCCCGGCATTACGTTTACCTATCTCGGCACCCGCGTGAACAAGCAGTCGCGCATGCTGATGAAGGACGGCAAGCCTTCCGCCAACATGTTCGCCGCCGGCGAGATCATGGCCGGCAACGTGCTCGGCAAGGGCTACGCGGCCGGCATCGGCATGACCATCGGCAGCGTGTTCGGACGGGTGGCGGGACGGGAAGCGGCCAAGAATGCGCGGAATTAGTGAGTTACCTCTCCCCGCCCTTCGCGGGGAGAGGTCGGATTTGCGCGCGCAAATCCGGGTGAGGGGCTCTCTCCGCGAGCACGGTCTGTGGAGACAGCCCCTCACCCCGACCCTCTCCCCGCGAAGGGCGGGGAGAGGGAGATAACGACGATGGGAGGCTTGATGATACGCGTAGCGATATTTTCTGCAGTTGCGGCTCTGATGTCTGCAACGCTGGCCAATGCCGCCGAGCCGATCGCGCTGCGCGACATGGGCTCGTTCCATGTCGGCGGACGGCTGGTCGAAATCTCCGGCAAGCCGGTGAAGGAAGTGACGTTCACGCCGGGCGGCGTGCCCGCAAAGGTCGATCCGAACGGCACCTACCAGGTCGAGCAGATGTACGTGCAGTATTTTCTGCCCGCCGTTGAGAAGGGCGCCTATCCGCTGCTGATGTGGCATGGCGGCGGGCTGACCGGCGTCACCTACGAGACCACGCCGGACGGACGCGAAGGCTGGCTGAACTATTTTCTGCGCAAGGGCTGGGCCGTCTACAATTCCGACGCCGTCGAGCGCGGCCGCGCCGGCTGGGCGCAATATCCCGACATCTTCAAGAGCGAGCCGGTCTTCCTCACCACGGCCAATCCGTTCGAGCGCTTTCGCATCGGCGACGGCGCCGGTTCCTACGATGCCGATCCGGCCAAGCGCAAGCTCATGCCCGGCAGTCAGTTTCCCAACGACGGCTATGAGAATTTCGTCAAGCAGAACGTGCCGCGCTGGACCACTACGGATGATGCGATCATTGCCGCCTATATCGCCGAGATCGACCGCGTCGGGCCCTCCATCATCCTGTTCCACAGCCAGGCCGGCAGCTTCGGCTTCAAGGTGGCGCAGGCGCGGCCCGACAAGGTCAAGGCGCTGATCGCGATCGAGCCCGCCGGTGTCGGCGATCCCGCCATGGTCGAAAGCTTGAAGAACATCCCGACGCTGATGGTCTATGGCGACTATATCGAGCAGGACTCGCGCTGGCCGAAGATCCGCGCCACCGGCGTCGCCTTTGCGGAAAGCCTCAAGGCGGCCGGCGGCAGCGTCGATGTCGTCGACCTGCCGAAAGCCGGCATCAAGGGCAATTCGCACATGGTGATGATGGACAAGAACAATGCCGAGGTTGCGGCCCTGATCCAGAAATGGCTCGAAGGCAAGGGTCTCACCAAGTAACAGACACGTTTGGGAAGAGAGCACCGCGCGATGCACGGAACGAGAATTCTGGAGGAGGCGGACCGCCTGATGACGGTCTGCAATTCCTGCCGCTATTGCGAGGGGCTCTGCGCGGTGTTTCCGGCGATGGAAATGCGCCGCGCGTTTTCCGACGGCGACCTCAATTATCTCGCCAATCTCTGCCATAGCTGCGGCGCGTGCTACACCGATTGCCAGTTCTCGCCGCCGCATGAATTCAACGTCAATGTGCCGCAGACGCTGGCCGTTGCGCGGAACGAATCCTACGCCGCCTATGTCTGGCCGCGTGCTTTCTCCGGCGCCTTCGCGCGCAACGGCCTCGTGATCAGCATCGTTGCCGCGCTCAGTGTCGCCGCCTTCGTCTTCGGCTTTGCCGCCTTCCACGACCGGCAAGTGCTGTTCGGCGTCCACACCGGGCCGGGCGCGTTCTACAAATTGATGCCGCACAATGCGATGGCGGCGCTGTTCGGCGCCGCCTTCCTCTATGCGATCGTGGCGCTTTTCATGGGCGTGCGCGCGTTCTGGCGCGATATCGGCGAGCCCGTCGGCATGCGCGCCGATGCGGGCTCGATTTGGCAGGCGATCCGCGACGCCGGCGAGTTGCGTTATCTCGATGGCGGCGGCGTCGGCTGCTTCAACGAGGACGACCGCCCGACCGACCGCCGCAAGATCTATCACCACCTCACCTTCTACGGTTTTGGACTGTGCTTTGCCTCGACCAGTGTCGCGACGCTCTATCATTATTTTCTGGCGCGTCAGGCGCCCTACCCGTGGTGGGACCTGCCTGTCGTGCTGGGCACGCTTGGCGGCATTGGGCTGTTGATTGGACCCGTGGGACTGCTCCTCGAAAAATGGAAGCGCGATCCTGTGCTGGTCGATGAAAAACGCCTCGGCATGGATGTCGCGTTCATCGTGATGCTGTTCCTGACCAGCCTGACCGGCATGGCGCTCTTGTTCCTGCGCGCAACACCGGCGATGGGACCGCTACTGGCGCTGCATCTCGGCGTGGTGTTCTCGCTGTTCGTCACCATGCCCTATGGCAAATTTGTGCATGGCATTTATCGGTTCGTCGCCCTGGTGCGTTATGCGCGGGAGCGGCGGATGATGGGGCATGTGTAGCTGCCAATGCGTTTCCTAGTCCTCTCCACTCGTCGTCCCGGCCTTGAGCCGGGATCTACCGTGTTAGCTGTCAAGAGGCGTTAGCGCCTTTCCAAGGCTGTCCGGACCTGATTACGGCATTGGCG